>CAZQCB010000013.1:0-14987 GCA_964592265.1 uncultured Candidatus Peribacteria bacterium
GGCGGCGGGGGTGGGGGGGTTGTGTGCCAGTTCGTGAAGTACGTTTCCACGGTGACGCTAATGATTTGATTCCCCGGAATTTCCGTCCACGTCACGGTAGAGGCGACTTTGCGGGTGTTGCTATCGGGACCATCCGAGAAGACGACCTTTCGTGTGAAGATGCTGTCAATCACCGTCGGATTCTCGACGATCGTCCAGTCGACTCCGGAAAGCTGCACGCCATCATCCTGATCGACTATGCGTCCATAGATCACCGCGAAGCCGCCGGTTTTGTCGCGAATGGAGCGGAGAGCCTCCAATCCCTCCTCTGCAAGGTACGTTGCCCTTGTGCGATTCCCCCCCCGCAGCGTCCCCTGCTGCCCTCCGGAGATCCCGGAGCTGAAGGCGCCTACAACCACGCCGAAGATCGCGATCGAGAGCAACGCATCGAGGAGGAGGGACCCCGCACGAGTCGACCATTCTGGTCGACCATGCGGGGCAGGCCCCTTACGAGTAGTGAGCTGAAGCTGCCCATGTCGACGGAGCATGGGGGGCAGTGTAGCACAGGGAAGGCTTACATCCCCCTCTTCTGACATCGACTACTCACGAACTCTGCGAGAATACTTGAGCTGATGATCGTAATACCGCCGATGAGGAGCGCCCATGTTGGAGAGAGTTTGCCGAGGATAAACACCTCTGCGAAGAAGGTGATGAGAATGGAGATGTTGAACATGAGGAATGCAATGAAACCGTCGATGCGCCGGAAGGCCTCATAATTCAATGCTTGACCGATGCCCGAGAGAGCGCCGGCTCCGATGGAGAAGAGCACAGGAGCGCTCGTCAGGGAAAAGAAGGTGGGTCCGTTACCGGTGGAACTAACGGAGAGGAACACGGGGAGTAGAAGGAGTGCGAGAACGGAGAAAACGTGAAGGTTAATGGAAAGACTCCATGCTGTTGGCACCACTTTCACATAGCGGATTTGTCCGATGACGTACACTGTGTCCGCCACCATGGCGAGAATACCAAGGACGTCACCATGGAGCGATCCTGCTCCAGGAAGCAGGATGCTGTTATAGATGATGAGGGAACTGCCAATGGATCCCATGAGGAAAATAATGAAGATCCAGAGCATGTGACGCGGTTCCTTGAGGTACGGAATGGAGCGGCGCCAGAGAACAGCAGCAGTAAGGAGTGCGAGAATGGGGGAGAAGTTATTGAAGAGGATGAAGTTTGTGCTGGTGGTGAGACGCAGGCTTGCATTGAGGAAGTACGTGAAGAGGGCGGCGCCAGCGATGATTGTGAGGAGCTCTTTATTGAGAGGAATACGCAGCTTCGGCATGGACCCCCGTCTCACCACAGCGTGTATTCCGTAGCGCAGTGCGACCAGGAGGGAGGTGATGAGGAGTATGCCTATACTCATGAGGAACACGCGCACGAGCGGATTCGCATCATTTGCCGGCGTGTACTTGAGGTAGAGAGGCTGGATCCCCCAGATGCCCACCGCGCAAAGCCGTATGGCATACCCGATAAATTTTTCTCTTTGTATTTTCTTCCATTCCTCCTGTGATGGCGGGTGAAGGGAGGATTGAGGGAACCCCGTGAAGAGCGCTTCGGTTTGGAAGAACTGGTACCCGAGAGAGACCATAGAGAAGAGAAAGAGCGCTACGAGAGGCAGTAACCCC
This sequence comes from uncultured Candidatus Peribacteria bacterium, assembly GCA_964592265.1. Lineage (GTDB taxonomy): Bacteria > Patescibacteriota > Gracilibacteria > Peribacterales > Peribacteraceae > CAZQCB01. The sequence goes on from CAZQCB010000013.1 coordinate 1,662, forward strand.
TGGGTAATGCCCCCCGTTGCAACGCCCGTTCCGATAATTGCGAGAAATCCGATGATGTTCAAAATCGAGCCAAGACCGAGAAACCACCGATCGGTGCGCATGCGCACGACGTGATGTCGCAGGAGACGGAGGAGGTAATAGTTCACGACGAGAATCGGGAGGAGCGGGAGCGCCTGCAGCAACATGGAGGGGACAAACGGGAGAGAAGCAAACCACACCGGGTATCGCGGGAGCAGGAAGAGATCGAGGAGGATGATGCCGAAGCCGCTAGAGAGAAATGCAACGAGGAATGCCCTCTGTCTCCGTGAGAGGAGCATGCGGACATGGGAAATCCAGCTCTGCCGTTCGAGCGTAGAGAGGAAATCCCCCAGGTGCAGACGGTCGGGGGCAGTCCCACTGAGAGAGAGGGCGAAGGTCCGGGAACGTGGGTGTGCGCGCAGATCTGTTTTGCCAATCTCCACCTCACTAAGACGTGCCAGAGCAGAGACCTTCGGGAGAATATCCTGTGCCTTTTCCTGCGTGCCGCTCATGTGGAGGCGGAAGTGTTGGAGCGGTGTCTTCTCACCCCGAAAGAAAGGAAAGACTCTCCGATGTTCCGGGTAGAGAGTGAAGACCACATCGCGTGCCTGGATGGCTCCTTCGCCAATGAGAATGAGTACTTCCTCAAATTCTTCACGGTGGAAATGTGCGGCAACTTCCCGTAGGCGTGTCCGTGAGATATCCGCAAGCACCCCTTGCCGGTAGTGATCCAGCTCTTTCTGGAGTAGGCGTTGGCCCAGAGAGAGTTTCTCACTCCGGTCACGTTTCTTGAGAGCTTCGACGATCCGCTGTCGCGCGTAGACTGTTTCAATGGCGCTCAGCCACTCGAAGGAGACCTGCATGCGCTCGCCAAACGCTACCTGGAGCACCGCGTCTTCGGAGAGGGGTTCGAAGAACGCTGCCGCGGACCCGTGCAGGCGCACGCCGAGGGTTCGGTGTGCGTCATCTCCGTGTCGTGCGTAGAGTGCGTCGAGCACGGTTGCCTTCCGGGGGAGACGAATTTCTTTCCCATCCACGATGACGCTTACGGTTTCCTGGAAGATGTCGGATTGCAGGGCTTCCCAGAATGCTTCACTGCTCTCCCGTGTGGATCGATCGAGATCCTCCGAGCGCTGCAGCCACGAGAAGCCGGGAATGCGCGCTCCTCTCTCAAAGCACCAGAGAAGGACGCCGCGGCGTTCCTGTTTCTGCATCGCCGCTGTCCGGATGCGCAGGGGGACGAATTCGTTCCCGGGTCCGAGGACCGCCGTACGGATCGTCTGGTACGCGCTCTCCGTGGGAGCTGCGACAAAGTCATGGAACTCGGAGCTCACCGGGCGGTAGAGCGAGTGGAGGAGTCTCAGGAGGACATAGCAGGCGTCCCGATCACTTGCGATGGCAGTGAAAACGAATCCCTGCTTGATTCTTCCTTCTTCCTCTCGCTCCCGCCACATGGAATAGAATGAACGGTCGTGGGGTTCGAGTGCAACGAGCGCCCCTTCCCTGTCATGCGCCCGGAGAGCCTGCTCCATCGCCCGTATGAGGGTCTTCCCTTTTGCGAGAGCTTCCTGTCTGATGCGGCGCATCTCCCGCACTTCTTCGGGGTAGAGGAGTGGCATGCAGCGTTCCGAGAACTCGCGTCGCACTTCGTTCATCCCGAGGTGCAATGCAAGCTTGTAGTAGATATGCATTGTTTCCTTTGCGAAGCGTGCACGTCTCTCCGGAGGAAGCGTCTCGATCGTGCGCACATTGTGCAGGCGATCCGCGAGCTTGATGATGACGACACGGGTGTCCCGACGCATGACCTCGAAGAGCTTGCGCAGGGTTTCAATCTTTCGATCGAGGGAGGGCTCCCCCTCGAAGTCCGCCTGGGTGAATTTCGTGACACCCTCTACAAGGACAGCCGCATGTCGCCCGAATACCGCCTTGATCTCGCCGAGCGTCAGGGGGGTATCCTCAAGCGTGTCGTGGAGGAGGCCTGCGATGATTGTTTCTGCATCTGCACCCCATTCTGCGAGGATGGTTGCGACCGCAAGGATATGCAGCAGGTACGGAGAGCCATCGCTCCGCTTCTGCCCCTCATGCGCCCGTATCGCGAGCATCACTGCCTGCTCGATGAGTGAGCGCTCCTCGTGCGGGAGATGCTGGAGAGAAGCCCGAAGACGCCGTCTGCCTTCGTCGAGTGGCATGTGGTGGAGTGTACCGTTCCCGAGAGTCTATGACGAAACGGTAGGGTTTCTGTGCCCATCCCCTTGCGTAATCCACACCGATGCGGCGGGTGCGTTGGATACCCTCTCGAGGCACACACACTCCTCGGTCTTCGATCCAGAGGTGACTCCGTCTCTCTATGTTTGCTCCATTCAATGCTCCCCCAATCTTGAGAGCTTTCGTGAGTTTGCCAGGTCCATCCCACTCCCCTGCCCCGCGGATCAGCACTGCGGCAGGATACCCTTCTGCCCCTGTGACAACGTTGAGCATCCAATGCATCCCGTAGACGAAGTAGATATAGAAGCATCCCCCCGGACGAAACAGCATGTCATTTCTCGGGGTATGCCCACGATGTGCATGGCAGGCCTTGTCGTTTGGGCCATCATACGCTTCGACCTCGGTGATCATCACTGCGCGTACTTCCCCTCGATGTTCTCGGACAAGAAACTTCCCGAGAAGTTCACGCGCAACGGTGAGCGTTGGTCGGCAGAAAAATTCCGAAGAGAGAAGCGTCCCCATGAGAAGGGGAAGCATAGCACACAGCATGTTCTTTGAGAGCGATTATGATGTATTGATATATCATAATCCTTACGCTCTTGCATGGGAAGCTCCGCTCTTTAATGCTCCACCAATCCTTTGGTATTCACTGTTACGGAGCGCTGCTCACCGTGGAGCGTGAAGGTGATCGTGCCATTCGTGGGCACTCCATTCACCACGGGTTCCCCCGTGATTTGCTTGAAAGCCGTTCCGGGGAAACCCGGACCGATCATCGCCGTGTACAAATCCCCGGTGAAAGCAATGTTGGGATTCAACTCGAATACCTGATCCGTCACCGCACTGTACGAGCCGAAAACGCCGCGTCGGAAGAGAATGATGGACGGGGACAGAGATCCGCACTCAGGGGGCACGGTCGGGCCTGGGCAGATGTACACGCCCCACTGTGCATCCTGCACGTTGTTCTGTGCGAGTGTCTGTGCACGCCGCAGCGCCTGCACAAGCACATTCTCGGCGGATTGCAGGGCACTCCTCCCGATGGCGTTCACCGAGAGGACGATGGTCATAGCGACGAGCACGACGAGAATCCCGAGCACCAGGGTGATCTCGAGAATCGTGAATCCGGGGCGCTCTTGTGAGCTTCGTATGGTCATCCTCCGCCAATGTTACCAACAACGGAGTAGATGGGCATGATAATCGAGAAGGCAATGATCGCAACGAGGCCAGCAATGAAGATGAGGAGAACAGGCTCCAGGATGATGGGGAGCTTCTGCGCAGTTTCCTCCGCCTTCTTCTGGTAAATATCGGCAACCTTCAGGAGCACTTCAGACAGGCGTCCTGATCGTTCCCCCGTAATAACAATCTGTTGCACGGAAGGCGGCAGTACTTTCCTACTCCTGCGAATCTCGGCGAAGCTTTTTGCGAAGGAATCCCCGATTTTGATGTGCTCGGTGAGCTTCGCGAAGAATGATCGGTACCGAAGCATTGACGTGACATCGGTGAGTGATTGCAGCGCTTCCACGGGCGCGACACCTGCTTTGAGGAGACTGCCGAGGATGATGCCGAACTGTGCAATGCTTGCCTCGATGATGAGTGTTTTCACGCCGGGAATGTGCAGGACAATCCACTGGCCCAGGTACTTGAGCGTTGTGAATTTAAAGAGGATCCCCAGGACAGCTCCAGAGAAGAGCATGGAGGGAACGAGGACCGACCCATAAGCTGTGAAGAAATCTGCGACCGCAATGACGGCGCGGGTGGTCACGGGGAGATCCACATTCAGGGCGTAGAGCACACCGACGAGCTGTGGGAGGACGAACCAGGAGAGCCCGATCGTGATGACGAAGGTAAGGACAATGACAATAATGGGGTAGATCATGGCCATTTTCACCTTCTGCCTCATGGCTTGATCTTTCTCATCCTGCTCCGCGAGGTTCGCAAGATTCTGGGAGAGGTTCCCGGACTCTTCCCCAATGCGAATCAGCGCAATTGCGTACGGAGTGAAGAAGCCCTGCTTATCCATTGCTCTCCAGAGTGCACTACCATTCTCCACATCACGGAGAATATTGTTGATGATCTTCCGCATTGCGCCCGGTGACTCCTTTGCAAGTGTATCGATGGCATCGGTGACATGCAGTCCGGCACCGAGCATCATCGCGAGATTCTGGACAAAAGCACTCCGATGCTTCCCGAGTCCCAAGTGGGCGAAGTAGAGAGCGATCCGCTTCAGGGTCCCGGGACCGCGGTACATCGCGCGTGCACGGGGCATGGCGACCACGGGAGGTGTCCCCTTGACGTAGCTCGGCAGCGCTGCCTTACTTTTCTTCCGGAACCAGAACAGGCTCATGAGATGAGGGGAGAGAGGAAGGGAGGAACGTGTCGGGTGGTGCGGCAATCCGCAGCAACTCTTCAATGGTGGAAAGTCCGTTCCTCACCTTCAGGAGACCGTCCTCGAAGAGGGTGAGCATTCCCTGGCTCCGCGCCACGTTATTAATATCTGCAGTTGTGCGTCGTTGCACGATCGAGTCCTCCAGTTCCTGCGTGACGACGAGGAGCTCATAGACACCGAGACGTCCGCGATACCCCGTCTCCCCACAAGCGGCGCACCCCTTGCCACGGTAGAGCGTGATTGTCCCCTCCTGCTTGCTGAAGTAGTACTCGGCGTTGTGGAAGAGGCTACAGGCTTCCTTGCGTGAGAGATTATAGCTGTAGCGACAGTTTAAGCAGATACGTCGCATGAGGCGCTGCGCGATGATGAGTTCCAGCGTGGAAGCAAGCAGGTACGGTTCAATGCCCATCTCAAGGAGACGAGGAACTGCCGTTGCCGCATCGTTCGCGTGCAGGGTCGAGAAGAGGAGGTGGCCTGTGAGCGCGGCATTCACGGAGATCTGTGCGGTGATATTGTCCCGGATCTCTCCGACGAGAATGATGTCCGGGTCCTGACGGACAAGCGCGCGTAACCCCCGTTCGAACGTGAGGTCGGTTTTGGTATTCACCTGAATGTGGTTGATCCCGGGGATTTTGTACTCCACAGGATCTTCGATAGTGGAAATGTTCACATCGGGGGTGTTTCGGATTTTCATGAGTCCGTAGAGCGTTGTGGATTTCCCCGACCCTGTGGGCCCCGTGGTGAGCAACATCCCGAAGGGCTTGTGTGCGGCTTTGATGAGGACCTCTCGCTGAGCAGAAGTGCATCCTAAGTCGCTCAGTGTAAGCGTGCGGACGTACTCAGAGAGGAGACGCATGACGATCTTCTCCCCGTCGACAATGGGGACGATGGACACACGGACATCCATGGATTTTTCACCGCTCTTCCACCGGATGGCCCCATCCTGAGCGGTAAAGTGCTCATCGATGCGCATATTCCCTGCGATCTTGATACGGTTGATGATCCCCTCGTAATACTCCTTCGGGATCCGTCCCGCTTCGTGCATGACGCCGTCCACACGGAAGCGGACGATGACGATTTTTTCCTGAGGTTCAAAGTGGATGTCTGATGCACCAAGCTGTACGGCATCACCAAAGATTTCCTCAATGATTTCCGGCGCGATCTTCCTATGCTCCTCGAGAATTTTGCGAAAGCGGGTGTCGAGCGGCTTGCGGTAGAAGGTGAGGGCGGATTCGATGGACTCCTTGGGCGCATAGGCAAGCGCAATGGAAGGAATCTGCGGAAGGAGTTTCTGGATCTCCGGGATGAGAGTCTCCTGCTCGGGGCTGCTCGTTGCAACGAGGAGCGATCCATCTTCGTTCTTCTGGACGGCAACGGCATTGAACGCGATGGAGAATGTTTCCGGAAGGAGTTCGATCACCGTGGAGTCCGGGGGTTGAGAGCGCAGATCCACAAAGGGGATCTTGTAGTACTCGGCGATCGCGTTCTGCAGGAGTTCCTTCGTGACGAGCCCCTCATCTTTCAAGATAAGGTCCACCGGCACATTCCGCTCTCTTGCTTTCTCTTCGGCGTCTGCAAGCTCTCTCTCCTCGATGTAGTTCTGCGCGAGAAGAATTTTCCCAATGTCGATCGCAGGCGCAGCCTGTATTTCCCCCCCGGTTTTCTTCTCCTCCCCCTTCTGACGAGCTTTCTTCTTGGGGAGTGCCGTCGGAGGAGGTAATGGAGCAGGCCCTGGTGCTTTCTCTGAAGTTTTGGATCCTGCAAGAGAGGAAAGTGAGACCTCTTTCTGCTCCTGCTGCAGCTGCTTGCGCATTTCTTCGAGTTCCTTCTTCTCCTCCGTCACGCGCTCGCGGTACGCCTTCTCTTCTGTGAGGTTCTCACGTTCTTTCTCCAGTCGCTGACGCTCCCGAAGGAGTTTCTCCTCTTCCATACTGCGCTCTTCTTTGTGTGCTTTCTCCTGTTCTTCTTGGAGGAGGCGCTTCTGCTCCATCTCCTCCTTCTCTTTCTCCAGCTTCTCGACTTGTTTCTTCCACTGGTCAAGTTCCTGCTTGAGTGCAGGGTTCGCGCCACTCTTCTTTGCTGTCACCTCCGCCTGTGCCCTCGAGAGCGCTTCCTGCACGGCTTTCTCTTTCTCCAGTGCGAGTGCAGCGAGCTGCGCTTCAAACTTTTCCTCCGCCTCCCGACGCGCTTTTTCGCGGATGATTTCCCTCTCCGTGTCGAAGAGTTCCGATGCTTTCTGGCGCTCCTCTAGTAGATGTGCTTTTTCCACGCCACCGCCGACTTGCATGATCACTGCTGCTCGGCTTCCTGCAATTTCCTCCTTCGTCGCTTCACCAAGCTCTGCATGGAGCTTCCTCTTCTCCTGCTCAATGAGTACCTGGCGCCTTGCCTCCCTCTTTGCCTCTTCTGCAAGACGCATTTCCTCCTTTGTATTTTCCTCTGCACTCTTAGGCCGTTTTCCAAAAATCTTCGCGAAGAATGCTTTTCTCTTCACCTGTTTTTCCGCTCGATCCGCTTCGCGCTTTAGCCTAAATTCCTCTTGTTTCTGTTCACGCACTAATCGCTTTTCCTCTCGGATTGCTGCTTTCTGCGCTTTTCGTTCCTCCTGTAAGCGCGCTTGGGTCTCTCTCCATGTCCGGAAAGCCACTTGAGGTCGATTCAGGAATGCTTTCACAAGTTCCAGGCGTTCACTGTTCCGGATTCGCCGCGCTTCCCTTTGCGCCTCTGCCGCGGCTGCCTTCTCGGCGCGCCGTGCGTCCGCTTGTGCCTTCTTCTCTGCCTTTCGACGCTCACTTTCTTCCTGTGCAGCCTTCCCTGCTTTCGCTCTTTGTGTTTGCCAGGCGCTCCAATGCTTCTTCCATTCTTCAAGTGACTCAAGCAAAGATTTTCCCGGTTTCTTCTCTTTCACGACGAGCATGCTCTCGAGTGATGCCGCTTTTGCAGCTTTTCTCTTCGCGTGCGCCCGATCACGTCGCTCCTTTTTCTCTTCTTCAATCCGTGCTTCCAGCTGCGCTTGCTTTTGAAGAATTTTACGTCTGCGTTGTTCTGCTCTACAGGCTAGCTTGAAAGCACAGAAGTCCCCTTTCCTTTCTCCGAATAGCATGCGAAAGACGGGCTTCAAGAGTCGCGAGAGCCCCTCGGGCGAGAAAATGGAGAGGGAGAACTGCTCCTCCGTTGGCACCCGGTAGTGCTCGGCAATCGCGCGTTGCAGGAGCTCTTCCGTTACCTGTCCTTCCTCCCGGAGAATTTCCTCCACGCAGACGTCCTTTTCCTCCGCAAGGGCCTTGGCACGTTCCAGATCTGCTTTCGTGATGGCTTCATCCTCTACGAGGATATCTCCCACGGATCTCGCCTGCGCTATTTCCCGTTGCCATGTGGTCATGATCGTAGGAGGGCATTCACCACCTCCACGATGCGAGAGATGGGAGTGTTGGATTTGACCATGTAGTCGAGCACGCCAAGTTGCTTTGCCTTCTCAATGTCCTCCTGCTGCCCTAAGTTGCTGAGAACAATGATGGCGGATTTGTTCCCCCGCTCCTTCAATGCGCTGAGCGCCGCAAAGCCATCCATCTTCGGCATGATGATATCGATGAGGATGAGATCAAACGCTGCGCCACTCGCCATGTGCACACCCTCTTCTCCATCGCCCGCCACTTCGACGTCGTACCCTTCGTGCGAGAGCTTCAGTTTGAGAGCGTGCGAGAGTGGCTTCTCATCCTCGATAATGAGGATGCGCTTCTTCGAAGAGTTGGTCGGGGAGGTGGGGGTGGAACTTGGCATGGGAGTGGGTGAAATCTGAATAGAATAGCACATATCCTCCCTTTTTACAATTGAGCCCTCTCCCCCTTCCGCTCGTCGCAGGGGGAGAACCTTGACAGAAAGTAGATTTCGACTATGCTGGTCTTTGCCAGCAACAGGTTCTCTCTCACGGGTTCAGGGTCTTTACGGGGAAATAGCAGGAGGCTCTGGATCCGTGAGAGCAGGGGCATCCATGTGGTGACCCAAAAAAGCCATCGGGCTGGTCTCTCACGGGGTCGCTCACGCGACTCCGTTTTTGTAGTACCTCTCCCTAACCCTCTCCGCACTGCCGTGCAGAGAGGGAATGTTTGTGTTTTGTTACAGAATACCTACATCCCCCCTCCGCATGGGAATGCGGAGGGGGTTAGGGGGAGGCGGGTTCGGTTATTGCGTGAGCACTCTTCCATACCACTCGAGAAGTGTGTCTCCAAAGAAGAGTGAAAGCAGTGCGCCACTTGCGAGAAAGGGGCCGAAGGCGATTCGAGTCTTCACTCTTGCGAGATGAAGGAGAATGAGGAAGGAGGCGATGAATGCCCCCACGATGTATGCGAGGAAGAGGGTGAGGAGAGTCAGCCTCACACCCAGGAGAAGTCCGATTGCGACCCCAAGGAGGATGTCACCACTCCCAATCCATTCCTCGTGACTCACGATGCAGAGAGCTCCGAAGAAGAAGAAGGGAATGGCGGCCCCCAGAAATCCGTCCCGGAGTTCCGTGCCTGGCCCGCTCGTTGCATGGAATATCCGGTAGAGGAGAGCACTCAGGAAGAGCACTGTGACGAAGAGATCGGGTATGTTCTGCGTTTCGAAGTCGTAGAATGCGATGAGGAGGAGGATGTATGCGGCGACTCCGAGGAAAAGGAGAGCAAGAAGGGGCATCGGGGGGAGCGATGTGACAAGAAGGAGGGAGAGCAATGCCGTTGCAGCTTCGATCAGTGGGTACTTCCAGGAGATGTTCTTCTTGCAGACGCGACAACGACCGGAGAGGAGGAGAAAACTCACGAGGGGAATCAAGTCGTACCAATGAAGCACCTTTTGGCAGTGTGGGCAGCGGGATCTCCCTCGGAGTGTCTCTCGCCTCTGCATGCGGGAGAGGAGCATTGATCCGAAGCTCCCGAGGGAAAGGCCAAAAAGAAGAGCGAAGATGATGGGGAGAGTGTTCGTGAGTGGCACGCAGCGGATTCTTTCACACTTTCACACTTTCTTCACCTTCTTCGTACCGTGCATTCGTATGCACCTCACTCACGTCCTCATCTTCCTCCAAAGCTTCCATGAGTGCTGAAACCCGCTTTGCAGCAGCGGCATCTGCAATGTCCACGGTCTCTACGAACCCGTTCTTCTCAAACATCCACGAGACTGCTCCGTGCTCTGCGAGTCTCCCTCCATGGTGATGAAGAGTGTTCTTCACGTTCGAGAGCGTCCGGTTCCGGTTATCCGTAAGGCACTCAATGATGTAGGCGGTTCCCACAGGACCGAATGCTTCGTAGATCACTTCCTCCATACGTGCTCCTTCCTTTCCTTCTCCTGCTCCCTTCTTCACCGCGCGCTCGATGATGACATTCGGGACACTGTCGCTCCGCGCATTCTCGAGAGCTCTATGCAGGCGCGGATTGGTATCAGGATCTTTAAGCCCACCTTCGCGCACCGCAATCTCGATCAAGCGCGCGTGCTTCGTGTAGATCTTCCCACGCGCTCTGTCCACTGCCATCTTTCGCACCTTAATATTGTGCCACTTGCTATGACCGGACATGAGGAGAGAAAGGAAAGATGTTGCTTGCCCCGCGTAACTCGCCGCAGGCGAGCAAAGTGGGGTGCCACTTCGAATGTCCGGACATAGTATATCGGAGATTCATTTTTCTGAGAACTTGGTGGTGTATGTGCTTGCACTCTCTTCAGAGCTTCTGAGAGAGTTTCACCCCTATGAGAGCAGGCCCACAAGAGTTCCATGGTGTCAATGTCAGGACCCGGCAAACCCCTGATCCTGTTGCGGTGCTCCTCTGCGGGATAGGTGGGACGGGAAAGAGTATCGCAGCGAGGCATCTCTCTGTGCTCTTGGGGGAACGGGGACACACGACAAAGCTCATTCGCTTCGATGAGTATCGGAAAGCGCTCACACCACCGGAGACCGATCCCTTCTCTCCCGATCCCAACGTGAAGGCAGCGATCTACAATAATGCCATCATTCACTTCTCAGAATTCCTCCGTGCTCGTCTCACACTTGTTATCGATTCGGGATTGAGTAATGAGAGAATTCGCCAGCAGTTGAAACAATCTCTTCGAGAGCTACGGGTTGTGCATATTCACTGCCCTCTGCTCGTCGCAGTGTACCGTGACACGATCCGCTCGATCCTCCAACAATCTCACGAGCGAGGGAGGTTCCTCCATCTTCAGGCGATTGCCAGTCTCCTCAATCCCTTTGCAAAGGAGAAATTTCCACAGCCAGGTATCACGTATCCCTTCGAGTATCCGCACTGTGCAGATGCGCATGTGAATACGTTCCGCAAGAAGCCCCGATCCGTGGCGCTCGAGATTATGGAGAAGCTGCAGCTCTAACACTGTCGAAACTTTCTCCGTCGAATGTCTCCAAGGCGTCCGGCCTTCGCTGCGCTATGGCCGGCAAGCCACTCTTTGTACAACTTTCCCCTGAACTTCCCATCCTTCGTATGGTGTCCAACCACAGCGGGAATGCAGCTTTGATCCTTCGATTACCCACTTTGCCAAGGGGTTTACCAGGATGATATCGGCCGGTTTACCAGGGACAATGCCAGGCTTACCAAGAGAGAAGATTTCATTGGGGCGAGTGAAGAGGAGTTTGAGGATGTATTGAGGAGTAAGGCGTAAGGAGTAAGGCGTAAGGCCCGGAGAATCGAGGCAGGAGAGAAGAAACGGGAGCATGGTTTCGACTCCCGGGACACCACTCGGTGCCTCCAGAAGTGCTTCGTGCTTCGTCTTAGCTTGTCCTGAGCTCAGCATGACACCTTTGCTCCGCTCAGCATGCCGTCTTAATTTCTTTTCAAGAGTGTGCGGAGCATGGTCGCTTGCAATACAATCAACCGTTCCATCGCGGATTCCTTCCCAGAGCGCCTCACAATGATCACGGGTCCGCAGTGGCGGATTCATCTTCGCGAGCGTGCCGAGGGAGGCATAGTCCTCAACCGTGAGAAAGAGGTGATGCGGAGCAACTTCGCAGGTGACAGGAAGTCCTTCGCTCTTCGCGCGTCGTACGAGGTCGAGCTCCTCCTTCGTTGAGAGGTGAGCTATGTGGAGATGGGTGCCATATTTCTTGGCGATGGCGAGAGTAGTTGCGGAAATGGCAGCTTCGACTGAGCGGATTTCTGAGTGCATGCGAATATCTGTAGGGGCGTAGCGCGCTACGCCCCTACGGGAACCCTCAACGTTTTTCTGGATAACCTCCTCATCTTCACAATGACAAACGAGTGGCAAACCTCTTTCTGCACAAATCTTGAAGACGTCATCGAGAATCCCCCTCGCCCCGCGAAGCGCGGAGCGCGAAGTGGGGTCTTCTATTTTCTGGTTTCCCGTCGAGTGTCCGAGGTAGAGTTTCACGCCGCAAATATCTTCCCGCTTTACCTTCTTCAACTCTTCGAGATGTTCTTTTCGCGTGACCCCGAAGAAGAAGCGAATATCGATATTTCGGATTTTCTCTGCTCTTGCGATTTTATCCTCCAACGCCTTCACTGTGCAGGTGGGAGGATTCGTATTCGGCATATCGCAGACGGTCGTGATCCCTCCTGCGATTGCGGCGGCGGCTCCACTCTCCATATCCTCCGCCTCGGTCATCCCCGGTTCTCGAAAATGCACATGGCAGTCGATCAAACCTGGAAAGATCAGTAAACCAGTAGCATCGATGACTTCAATATCCGGGGAGAGAATCTCTGGTTTGCTGGTTTGCTGGTTTGCTGGATCGAGACGCTGGATCATCCCCTCTTCGATGAAGACATCCACTTGTTCGAGCCCCTTCTCTGTGACAAGCCGCCCGTTCTTGATGAGAAGTGAAGACATTAGGCTTTCCCCAATAACATCGCGAGCAGAGCCATCCGAACCGGAACACCATTCGCCGCCTGCCGGAAGTAGATCGCGTTCGGCAAAGCATCGACGCTCGTACCGATCTCATCGATGCGTGGGAGAGGGTCCATGATAAGCACCTTCTTGCCCTTGAGCATCGAGGCATGCAGAACGAAGGACTTCCGGTATTTCTCAAACTCGCTCCGATCCTCAAAGCGCTCCTCTTGTAGGCGGTTCATGTAGAGGATATCTGCATCGAAACCTGCGGAGAAATCACCGACCTCCTTGCAGGGTACTCCCCTCCTCTGGAGTTTCCCCAGAAACTCCGGCTGTGCACGGAGACTGGGTGGCGAAATAAAGGTCAACCGCGTACCTTTGTACTGACTCAAGGTGAGTGCGAGAGACCGAATGGTGCGTGAATGCAGCGGATCGCAGGCGAAAGCAACATGCAACCCCTCGAGAGTTCCCTTCTCCTTCTTGATTGTGTAGAGATCGAGTAGTGCCTGTGTTGGATGCTCATTCCCCCCGTCTCCGGCATTGATGAAGGGAACTGTGCTCACGGAGGCAGCTCTCTCGGCGGATCCTGCTTCGGGATGGCGCATGACGATGAGGTCTGCGTACCCCATGACCATACGAATCGTGTCCTCGATCGATTCTCCTTTCTTCAAGGAACTCATCTCTCTCCCCTGTGCGAGAATGGTTCCCGCGCCGAGCCTGGTCGCTGCTGACTGGAAACTGAGCATCGTGCGGGAGCTTGGCTCATAGAAGAGGAGGGCGATGACTTTTTCCTTAAGAAGATCCGTCCGTCCCTTCTTCATTCGAATCTTCTCCATTTCCTTTGCCACTTTGAATACCGCCTCGATCATCTCAGGCAAGAGTTGCTCCGAGGAGACGAGGTG
>CAZQCB010000013.1:15087-17977 GCA_964592265.1 uncultured Candidatus Peribacteria bacterium
AGCCGGAAAGCCTTTTGAGCGAAGAACCAAATGAGGAAGATGAAGCCGGAGGCGAATGCCGTGACGACCACTGCTTCCACGAGCCACAGAAGGAGCTGGGATTTCGCGGTTTGTGGTTTGGCCTCAGGGAGCAACCTATCGAAACGCTCCTCTGCCTTCTGAAGAAGGGTCTGCAGGAGCGAGAGCTGGGAGCGAAGGAGTGTGTTCTCCCGCTCCAGGGCTCCTCGCACGATGTCATAGGAGGGAGAAATCTCCTGCACGAGTTCGGGTGCCTGCACCATTGGAGCTTTGGGTTCGTCGCTCTTTCGCGGAAGCGCTGCGAGCTCGTCTCGGATCTGCTGGAGCGTCCGGCCGCGACCCCGAAGATCTCGGGTGCGCTTCAGAATCTCGATCATGCCCTCATCGAAGAGGAGCGCATTGGATGGGCCGCGTTCGGTATGCTTTTCGAAGAGGCTTGGCAAAGCGTCCTTCATCCTTCGAATGAATTTCACGGACAAGCCGCTTACTTCTGCGGTTTGCTCGATCGTGTAAGGGGCTGGCATAGGGTCTTGGCAAAGCGGGATAAACGGTGGGCATTCTAGGGGGAAAGCGGGAAAACTCAAGGGCAACCCTCACCCCCGTTCTCCCTCTCCCATCGAATATTTTTTTAAGAGATTGATGCAATGTTGCTCTTTGCATGGGTGAGCCGGGGAGAGGGGGGCAGGGGGGGTGAGGGCCCTATCGTCTATACTGCTTTCAATGTCCATCCACAAAATCGCAACCTCTACCCTTTGGCAGCTTGGAAGCCAGGCCGTCACGATGGTGCTTGGGATCCTGAGCGTCAAGTTCACCGTGCTTGCTCTCAGTACCTCGCTTGTCGGGAACTACCAGACGGTCTATGCCTACCTCCAGATCTTCGGGATCCTCGCGGATTTTGGCCTCTATGCGGTCTCTGTGCGGGAGCTCTCGCATGCAAAAGATCGTGCGCTCACGTTTAGTACACTCTTTCTTCTTCGCGCTTGCATTACAGTCCTGTCCCTAGCCCTAGCCCTAGCCCTAGCTTTTCTCCTCCCTGCATTCCGCGGCACTCCCCTCCCCCTCGGCATTCTCATCGCATCACTTGTCCCCTTCTTCACGCTCCTCGGAGGCATGTTTCGGAGCTACTTCCAGGTGACCTATCAGATGCGTTCGGTCTTCATTGCGGAGATTACCTCAAAGGTGGTGCCGGTATTCCTTATGGGAACTGCTCTCTTCCTTGGTCTACGACATGAGGAAAGCGTCATTCTTTACCTCCTCTTCCTTTCCTTTGGCGGAATCGGCGGGATCCTCTTCTTTGGTCTGTGTATTTGGTTTACTAGGGGTTTGCCAGAGGTTTACCTAGGTTTGTCAGACCTTTACCACCCCCCACTGTGGGCCGAATTCCGGAGGATCCTCTGCCTTGCAGCGCCTTTTGGGTTTGCCTTTCTCGCAACGACGATCTATCGCCAATCAGATGTGACCCTTATTGCGATGTTCCGTCCTGACTACGATATCCAGAATGCCTACTATGGGACCGCTCTTCGGATTGCGGAGATCGGATTCCTCATTCCGACCTTCCTCCTGAATTCCGTTCTCCCCATCTTGAGTGAGAAGAAGGACGATAGTGAGCGTGCACTCTTTCTTGGTCGCATTCTCATCATTCTCCTTACTTTGGCTTCCATAGCCTCTCTGTACTCCTTTTTCTGGGCTCGCCCGCTCATGCACCTCCTCACAGACGAGAGCTACTTGAGTACGGCTCTTCTGCCGGGAGCCGATACTGCACTGCAACTTCTCAGCTTCTCGATGTTCCTTTCTGCAATTATTTCCTTCTGCTTCTACCTCCTCCTCCTTCGGCACTCCTGGAAACTTCTCCTCACCTTTACGAGCATCGCTGCGGCCTTCTCTGTCGTCATGAATAGCATTCTGATCCCCAAGTTCGGCTTCGTGGGTGCGGGAATGACGTCCATCGCGGTCCATATTCTGCTTGCCATTAGTTTGTCCGCTTTGACCATGTATAAGGTGGCGGTTTACCTGCCGTTTGCCCGGTTTGCCAGGTGGTTTACCTTCAGTTTGACCATGGGGCTTCTGCTGTATTTTTCGGCAAGATTCGTTCCAGAGAGCACCTTCGGAATTTTCGCCTCTTTAAGCCTAGCGGTGTTACTCCTCATTCCCCTCCTCCATGTCTTTTCGCTTATTCCTGCCAGTATTTTGCCCTTTAAGGCTCATTTGAAAGATATTGACTAAATATATAATTATGAGTTGATATAACTCTTGAGGTTGGTATACTGGCCTGTGGTTCCGACGAACCCAGGAACGGTTTCCTGGGCGGAGCCAGGGCACAAGAAAAGGAGGTGCCCTATGCTCGTTCTCTCCCGCAAGAAGAACGAGAAGATCGTGATCGGCGATAACATCGTCGTCACGATCGTCCAGGTCCAAGGCGATAGGGTTCGCCTCGGCCTAGAAGCCCCTCGTGAGGTCCGGATCATCCGGGCCGAACTCGAGGACCGGCCCCCTCAAGAGGGGGGGCTCGGTGGGAGCGAATAGGCTCCCAATGATGGGTCTAAAGACCCATCAAACCCCGGCAGGAAGCCAGCGCAAGCAGGAAGCTTGCCGGGGAATTTTTTAAGTCGCACGACGCTCCGCGGCGTGCAAGTGGATAAGGCAAAGAGGCAATAGCACGTCACCCTTCGACAAGCTCAGGACAGGCTTGTGCCGTGCGACATCGGTTTGCCATAGGTTTGCCTAGGTTTGCCAGGGCTTTGCCCAGCCTTCGCACTTTGGTGCTTCGGCCGGCAGGCAGGGCTTTTCTCCTCTCCCTATCCCCCTCCGCACTAACAAAACACATAAATTCCCCCTCCGCATGGCAATGCGGAGGGGGTTAGGGGGAGGTGAG
>CAZQCB010000014.1:0-15613 GCA_964592265.1 uncultured Candidatus Peribacteria bacterium
TGGCGGACAGGTCCGCCTCCGCTCCTCCCCCCTCCGCGAAGACCAGGTCGAGGGCAGGCTGATCGACAGCACGCGCATCGGGAGGAGATGCTTGATTGAAGAGGACGCTGACCGTTCCCCGTCGAGAATTTGCCGTCACGACATCGAGAGTTCCAGTATGATCAGGATCTCCCAGAGCCAGAGAGTAGGAGCCGAGTCCGACGGGGAAGACTGCCTCCTCCCCGAACGTTCCATCGCCCTTTCCAGGGAGAATACCAATGGAGCCCGTCGCGCTCTGTGGTTCCCCCGTATCGGCATTGATCCCGTTCTCAGCGACGACGATATCGGGAATCCCGTCCCCCGTAACATCGGCGAAGCGGATTCTCCCGTAGGAGCCGTGCACGGGAATACTGCGATACGTCTCGAAGGTTCCGTCCCCGCGATTCTCGAGGTACGCAACGGCGTAACTCTTGGGTCCTTTGGAGACGACGAGGTCAAGATCCCCGTCCCCGTCACCATCCGCAGCATCGATGCCCCGCGGGCTCTGCCCCAGGACATAGTCCACTCTGGAGGAGAATTCCCCTTGCCCGTTTCCAATGGAAATGGTGATCGCCTTCTCCCACTCATTCACCATGAGGAGATCGAGGTTGCCGTCGTTATTCACATCGACCAGAGCGCCATCCGTTGTTCCCCCTCCTGTGGGGGTAGTGCCCATCCTCTCGAAGGTTCCGTCACCATTCCCGCTGAAGATCGTTGCTGCGTCAGTCCTCTCGTGGAGGGTGACCGCATCGAGGATTCCATTGTGATCCAGATCACCAAGGAGGATCCCCGTGACGTCCGGAGGGGTACTCTGCATGGGGAGACGCGAGAACGTCCCATCGCCCTTTCCCAGGAAGGTATCGAAGCCTCCGTCCCGGGAGAGGAGGATGTCGGGGTGAGTATCCCCGGTGACGTCCTCCACAGCCATGCTCGCGTATGCACCGGTATCCGGAAGCGATTCCTGTGGGGAGAATCCCCCCTTGCCATCGCTCAGGAGGATGTCCACCTTTCTCCCGCTGGCATCGGCAACGACGATATCGTCGAAGTGATCATCATTGATATCGACAACCTTGAGGGTATTCGGAACGTTCCCTGCTGCCACCTCCGCGGCAGGAGCAAAGAGTGGGATGTCCGCCCCTGAAGAGACCGTGGAGAAGACTTCCCGCCTCTCGAGCTCCTGGATACTCTGGATACCAAGTCTCCGGTATGGAGAATGATGGGGACGACGCTTCTTTTCTTCTTCCGCGAGGCCGATCAAAGATCCCGAGCGAAGCCGAGGGATGCAGTGCAGAGCTTTCTTGAGGATGGACATGGGGAGGAGGGGGGGGGAAGGGAAGAGTGAAGGCAGAGAGGGCAGAGAAGGCAGGAAGGCAGAGAAGGTCTCATTCTGGAATACCCTGAAGGGGGCAGGGAAGGGGGGGTCAAGAGGGGAAAATCCTAGGGAAGCTCTTTCTTGGCTTAGGGAAGCCGTGAAAGGCGTTCTATGGGGAGGGAGAACAGTCCTATGATCTCTGCATAGAGGCACCCACCAGTGCTACAATGGAGACTCACCCTATGCGTCACAAGCGAACAAAGACGGCCCTTCGACGGCGCTCAGGACAAGCTCCGAAGCGGCCCACTGTCACTATTGGAGAACTGAGGCCCATCGTGCTCCGTGTGACACGGGAGTATGGTGTGAGTAATGTACGCGTGTTCGGTTCATTCGCACGTGGTGAGCAGCACAGAACAAGTGACATAGATCTCCTCATTGATCTTCCGGATACCATGAGCCTTCTCGACCTCTCCGGCTTGAAGATCGACTTGGAAGAGGCATTGAGGAGGAAGGTGGATGTCGTCCCTGCACGCTCCATCAAGGCTGCCCTGCGTGACACCATTCTCAGTGAAGCACGTCCGCTATGAACAGCAAGAAGAGGAATCCCCGGGTGTATCTGCAGGATATCCTTTCTGCCATTGCGAAAATTGAGAAGTATACGAAAGAAGGGAAGCAGATGTTCTTTGATGATGAGAAGACACAGGATGCCGTTATCCGCCAGATCTCGATCATTGGAGAAGCTTCGGCGAAGCTTCCTTCCGGTCTGAGAGCAAAACATCCGCAGATTCCGTGGAAAAAAACAATTGGCATGCGCAACATCGTCATTCACGACTACTCCGAAACAGATGTCCCGACGGTATGGGTTGTCACCGAGCGTGATCTTCCTATCCTCAAGAAAACTGTTCAACAGATGTTTGAAGAGGCAGTCGAGTAAAACATCAACACAAGGAGCGCCCTCGCCCCCGTCTACGTCCTCACGTCCTTAGGTGAGCAGAAGCGCGAACTTGCGACCACGTTCGGGGCGAAGAAGGTGTTTGCGAAAGCGGAGATGTCCCTCGGGGAGGTCGTAGAGGAACTGAGGAAGGAGGTGGGGGTGTAGGGAGGAGCGTCAGGGAGCCGCAAAAGGCGTTCTATGGGGGAGAACAGACTGTTTTTCCCACTTCCCCCCTTCCCCTGAAGACCACTTTGGATTAGCATGTCGCTTCCCTATGCCAGGCAAACGCCTCAATCCCGTATCGGAACCGGCTGGAAGATCCCAAGAGAACGTAAAGAGCCGACCCACAAAAAAGCACAGATTAACCAGCAATGAGCGCGAAAGAGCGGAAGTCCTCCGAAGGCACTTGAGAAAACTGCTTGGAGGAAGTGCGCTGCAGACTTCTGGAATTGAAGTGGACGCACACTCCGTGCAAGATTCTATTGATAATGCTGAAAAGACTCGCTTCGCTGAGGTCCAGGTATCCAACATGGAAAGGATAAATGATGAAATCCTTCAAGTACTAAATGCGCTAAATCGTATTTGTTTGGGGATGGGGAATACATGCGAAGACTGCGAAACACATATTCCTGTGACGCGTACAAAAGGTATCCCCTATGCCACACGTTGCGTTACATGCCAAACACACTATGAGGCTCCAGGTAGACAGGCATCTAGGCTATCTGCGGCAAAGCAATGGAACCTCGAAGCAGCGGATCTGATGACAGGAGCCGAAGAGAAGGAATTAACGCTCGACGACGTCCAATAACCTTCGTTCTACAAAAACCGCGAGGGCTTGCGCCGCCGCGGTTCTTGCTTGAACGTCTCTTAGAAAGAGAACATTACGCTGCGCGCTGTGCCCTAAAGCACTCGCGACAGAGGACAGGTTTTCCCCCCTCTTCCACTGGACGTGGTTTGAAGGGGACCTGGCAGGGAGCGTTGCACTTCGCGCATACCGCGTCGTGCATTTCCCGGGGAGCACTGTCGCGCTGCGACCTGCGTGCATCCCGGCAATTCTTGCAGCGCTTCGGGGCACTGAGGCCCTTTGTCGCGTAGAACTGCTGCTCGCTCTCTGTGAAGGCGAACTGCGTTCCGCAGTCGCCACACTGAATCTGCTGATCAGCCATGAGAACTAGTGAGAAAGAAGTAGAACTGAGCTTCTAGTCTTCTTCTCGTAGTTTCTCTTGTGGATAGGACCCGATGGAAGGACTGTTCGCTCAACTGCAGTGTAACAGATGTGTCTACGGAGTCAAGCCCCGTATCTGCGCAAGCGCCGCCCGCGCACTGCGATTCTCCGGATCCACCTTCAAGACTTCTTCAAACCCTTTGATTGCCTCCTCCACCTCCCCCGCCTCATAGAGGAGAATGCCGAGGTTGATGCGAGCGGGAATGAATGAGGGTTCCTTCAAAACTACTTCCTCGTATTCCGACATCGCCTCCTCAAACTTCCCCTGTTTGCTCAAGGCAACAGCGAGATTGAAGCGTGCTTGGATATGGTACGGGTCCATCGCAATTGCTTTCCTGTATTCCGCAATCGCCTCTTCGACTCTTCCCTGCTGCATCAAGAGGGCTCCGATATTGCTTGCGACATCCGCATACAGGGGATCGAGCGCGAGCGCACGATCGTAGGATGCGAGTGCTTCATCGAATTTTCCTTGCTCCGCGTACACGAGGCCGAGGCCAAAATGGGGTTCCGGATCGTCGGGGGCAATTGCGAGAGCACGCTCGTACTGTTTGAGCGCATCGGTCATTCGCCCCTGCCTCCTATAGACCGCTCCAAGATTACTCAAGGTCTTCGGCTGCTCACGAATAGATAACGCCGCTTCAAACTCCGTAATTGCCTCATCAAGCAGGCCTTGCCTCCGGTACGCATTCGCAAGGTTATTCCGTGCACGATAGGCATTCGGATACTCTGCGATAGCCTTCTCAAAAAGCGTCATGGTATCCGCCCACACGAGAGATTGCCGGAAGGTCAGTCCGATGAAGAGGAGGAGGACGATCCCAAAGAGTACACCCGCTCCCCGCAGCCTCTGCCGAACTTCCTGGTACCTCCCGGGGCGGAAGAGGGATCGCTCGACCACAGAAGCGAGCAGGAAGAGGATCCCGAGTGACGGAAGGTAGGCATAACGATCAGAGGCGAAGTAATAGTCCCCTCCCTTGGAAAAATTGACGAAGGTGGGGAGAAGGGTGATGAGGAAGAATAGGAACCCGAAGAGGAGCTCCCGTGTGTAACGGAACGAGAAGGCAGGGAAGGCCCTTCGGCAGAGCTCAGGGCAAGCTCCAAGGGCAAGGAGGACGAGAAGTGGAAGAAAGAAATCCGGAGAACTGATCCGGATCGCTTCCGTGTAGGGATAGAGAACAGAGAGGTTCGTCGGGAGAAAAAGTTTTTGCAGATAAAAGACCGTGCTCTTGAAGCTCATGAGGAGAGTTTCAACGAGCGTTGCAGAAGAAGTGACCTCACGTTTCCCGTAGAGCGCGACGATGCCAAAGAGAACGCTCAAAACAAAGTACGGAACTTTCTCCAGAAGCATTTTCCTGTCCCACTTGCGACCCTCCTTCCAATCTACAAGGAGAAGGACGACCGGGAGCGTCAGCACCATGACTTTCGAGAGGAGACCGAGGAAAAAAAGGAGAAGAGAGGTGATATAGAGTTGCAATACCTTCTTCGTCGGAGCTTGTCCTGAGCCCTGTCGAAGGGGTCCGGCTGTGTCATGCTGAGCGGAGCGAGCGTCAGCGAGCGTAGACGAAGCACGACAGTACAAAAGATAGGTCAGTAAAGAACTCAGGAAGAAAAAAGTGGAGAGCAAATCCTTCCTCGCCGAGGCCCAGACGACCGCTTCCGTATGGAGCGGATGCACGGCGAAGAGCACACCACCAAGAATCGCAAGCCATTTGTTGCGGAGAAACAGGAAGAGAACTGCCGTCACGAGAACGGCGTTCAGTGTGTGAAGAACGAGATTGTGCAAGTGATAGAGAAAAGGATTTCTCCCTCCCAATGCATAATTCACTTTGTAACTTAAGAGCGTGAGCGGAATGTAGAGCTCCGGGTCATACGTCGTGAACGCAGTTTTGAGAGATCCCAAAGACATTTCTCTCACTGCATTATTTTCGTAAATGAGGAGCCCGTCGTCCCATCGCACGAAGTCATTCTGGAGCGATGCTCCGTAAACGCTCAGGGTCAGGACGAAAAAGAGACTGACGAGTCCGAGTACCGTGACCTTTGACGGGAGTTCCGGACAATCCATCATGCCCCTATTGTAGGGTATCTTCACCCCACTTTTTTGATACTCTTTCCGAGCTTGCGGAGAAAATACATGAAGCCTCCAGTGCCGTACTGCAAGACGCGGGAACCTCGAGTGATTTTGCTGATGCTGACATTGAGACGTTCAGCAACTTCTCTCTGCGGCGTTCCCTTCACCAATTCCTGGATCAGCTGCCAACGCTCCGCGAGGGAGTCGATCTCTTGGGGCGTGAGAATGTCCGCCAAGAGATCTGCCGCATCCCTCGGGTTTTCGATGGCGGCAAACAATGCGTAGAGCTCCTTGTAATGCCGTTGCGGTACATGCATATGCTCATGGTATCACTTTTCAAAGGTTACTGATGTAGGTGCCTGGCAGAGCCAAACGGCGCAACTCCTGTGCAAGGATATCGAAACCATTTTCACTGAAGATGGACTCCGGATGGAATTGCAGACCGGAAAAGTGTTGCCGTCGTATTGCGTGGATCTCCTTTGTGTCTTCATCGAAGACAACACCTGCATCGACGCACCTTCCATGAGCCATCGCAGCAAATGTATTGTAGCTGCCTACCTTTTGCCTTTCACCAAAGAAATCTATTTCCCGCTGTACTCCCTGCGTCGGTTCCTCTTTTTTTTCCAGAGGAAAACCAAGTTGCTTGCAGAGTATCTGATGCCCAAGACAAACCGACAGGAATACCCGATCATGCATGCGGAGATGCTCCGTTATCTCCCCAATCTTCCGCATTTTTTCGGAAGTGGTATCAGAGGGATTCCCCGGTCCGGGCCCGATGATAACGATATCCGCATGACAGTCTTCCGACATATATTCCTTGTAGGAAAGAACCCGCACATCAGCGCCCATTGCTGTCGCCATGTGGCCGATCATATGACTGAAGTGATCTTCGTTATCAATAATGGTGATGGTCTTTCCTTTCAGCTCTTCAATAGTCAGATCCTTACCCTCTTGATTCTCGATCAGAAAACGGTTCAAACCAATGTTTCTCTCCTCAAGAATTTGCCTGATCTCTTCATCCATCATGAGAGGCAGTTGCGGAAGCACTTTCCCCGGATTGTTTGCGACAAGTGCCGCGGAAATGCCGGCAAGTTTCGCTCGACATTCTTTTGCTTCTTCTTCGGGGATGGAATCGCGAACGATCGAAGAGCCGACGCGCATGCTCACAAGGCCGTTCGGCAGAACACGCATCGTTCGGATCATGATGGAGCTGTCGAGGAATTCGGTTCCATCCGAATGGTGTCCCAGAAGCGCCAGGGTACCCGCATAATATTCGCGGGAGGTACTTTCCATCTCAGCGATGATGTGGTGAGCGGATTGTCGCGGTGATCCGGTCACGGTCGGTGCATGAAGCGATGTGCGCAAGAGATCAATGATGTCCTTTGCACTTTTGCCGATGAGTTCATACTCCGTATGGACCAATTTCGACATTTCCTTGAGAAGCGGTCCGATGATGACGCCTCCGGTCTCGCACATTTGCGACATTTGCTTCAGCTCTTCATCAAGGCACATGAAGAGTTCATTCTGTTCCTTTGGGTTCTTGAGGAAAGCGATGAATTTCTCACGGTCGATTTTTCCATCCTCTTTACGGAATGTCCCGCTGATCGGGTTCATGCGGACCTCGTTGTGGTCTACCGTGAGCTGCCTCTCCGGAGAGGCTCCTATGTGATAGCTCTCTCCGTCGTAGAAGAAGAATGTCATATAAGCCCCAAACTCATTGATCAATATTTTCCGAAAGATGCTGAGGGCTTTTTGCGGGCTCATGTCAGCGATCTTGCAATGTGCTTGTGTGGATATGACACAGTTACAGGTGTTGCCCTCCTTGATCTGTTCCTCGATGACGCGTCGTACGATATCGGCGTACTCTTCCTCTGTTTCGGAGTATCCAATGCCTTCTTCAAGGCGTATCTCTTCCTGGGGAAGATCACTGAGCAGATCACTCATCTGCAGACGAGTTTGCTCACGTATCGTCATGCAGCGGATTTTGCAGTCATCCTCTTTTACTTCTAGGCCTGCTTCCCGCGCTTGGGAGAACGGAATAACGGATAGCGTATTGAAACCAAATGTACCTTCAGGCGTGCGTCTCTCTCGGGGTATATCCACTACATTCGAAAGATGTTCGACTTCTCCGCTCAGAAGGTATGCACCGTCTCCCCCTCCCTTATTGATGATCGCAAAAGGTTGGTTTTCCTGGGAGTAATGATCGATCATTGCCGATGGTTTTTCATGGGATTGTTTCATAATTGGAAAAGAAAAAAATGAATTAAAAAGAACGCCCTTGCTGTGCAGCGAAGGCGTGAAAGAGTCAAATATACTTAGCACTCATCGCCAGCTGTACAGCGGGTTGAGGGGCCAGAGCCACCAGGAATGCCTGTATGACGGAATATACTGATGCACCAGTACATCATTACACTCCGGCAAGACACAGTCAAGAGAATTTACTACTTAAAAGCAGATGACTATTACACTTGAGCACAGGAACACTGCCTAAACCTCTTGGAACTATTCGCGCGAATAGTACATACAAGGGAAAAACATCCTACAGATCACATTGCACCCTCTCTCCTCCCCTTCGCCTTCCGAAAGAAAAATGGCATCGTCCCAAGCGTGAGCACCGAGAGAACCCAGAGCGCGGGCCCCGTTTCTGGTTGCCTGCGTGCAAGTGGCGCTGCAGAATAGCTGCTCCTCTGCCACTCTTCCTGCGCCTGTCTCGCCGCATGAATGGGCGAAATGGTGAAACGGTTGATGCGAAGGAGAGAGGGCCATGCCGAGGTGAGAGAGGGTGTATCGGTGCTTCCGATTTGGATAACAGGAGTGGGGGTTGAAGGTACTGAAGGTACTGAAGGTATTGATGGTATTGAAGGTAAGGTAGGTAAGGTAGGTGTGGAAGGTGTAGAAGGTGTGGGGGGTGGAGGAGGTATTGGAGGTAATGAAGGTAAAGAAGGTGAAGAAGGCGCGGAAGGTGGGAGAGGCGGCAAGGAAGAGGTTGCATCAGGTGCTGCATCGGAGGGTACCTCTGAGGAGGGGGCCTCGACGGGAGTTTCGATCGTGATCGTCTGCATCATCGTCGGGACGAAGGCGCTGCGGATCGTGAGCATGGTCCCCGCGAGTTCCAGAGGGAGCGTCGAACGATACGTCCCTCCCGCAGGGATGAGCGGAGAGGAAACGAAAGGTGTGCCTGCATCATCGAGCTGATCGCTCCGGAGCTGCTGGTTTCCACTCCCCACGTTCTTCCACTCCACGAGTTGCCCGGCTTGGACTGCGAGCGAGGCGGGAGAGAATGCCGCATCCTGCACCTCGATCACGACATCGGGAGAACGCCCCTCCAGAAGGTCCGCACGAATGCGGTTCACGCCCTGGTAGAAGACTACCCCTAAAGCAGCAAGGCTGATCGTGGAGAAGGCGAAGAGGAGGAAGAATGAGGATGCCCCTCCGCCATTCACGCGTACATGGTGATGCGCCTCCCCATCCATGGGCCAGAACTCCCTGTCATCTCCCTGCGGGGAGACACCGGATCCTTCTCCTGTGCTCTTCCAGTGGGGATGAATATCGGAGGTCATGAAGTTTTTTTAAAGAATCGCATCCAGAAGATGCTGCCAGAAAGGGCCAGGGCGAGGGCGAGGGCGAGAGCGGTAAGCGGAAGACCGCTTTCGCCAGGCACTCCTCCGTTTTCACCGATCGGAGGAAGCTCCGGTGGACGCTCACCCATCGCCGAAATATCAAATGGCGCCGTGGAACTTGCGGGATCGCCTACGACGACTGCGACCTCGTAGCTGAATTCGGATTCCTGCTCTACGGCACTAAATGCCGTGAGCGCGAAGTAGTAGCGCTTCCCGGGAGGGAGACCACGGATCGTGACCCCCATCGAAGAGGCGTCCACTGTACGTCTTTGGATGTAGCGTCCGGAGACGGTGCCGTAGTAGATGTTATAGCCTCTGACACGGGGATCCTCGACTTTCGCCCAGAGGAGGTATGCGGTGTCCCCCTCGGTCGTGACCCTGAGCACCGAAGGCTGCAGCCGCGAAAATCCATCGTCCGGAAGAGGAACGGTTGGAGTCGAACTTGGAGGTGGAATCGTGACCGGGGGATAGCCCACTGGAGGTTGCGTGATCGGAGGAAGGGTAGGTTGTGGGATTTGTGTGGGCGGATCGCCGACACCAAAGTAGAGGAGGAGATCCCTGGGACGGGTTTTGAGCACATTCGCAGTACGCCCTTCCTCCACAATCAGTACCTTGGTCTTTCCCTCCTGCCCCAGGAGAGAAAATTCGTGGAACCGGACACGCGCGGACTCCTTCCCAAGCGAACTCGACTGCAGAGCGGGGGGGGAGATCACCTGGAAGGTGACCCGCGCGAAGGGAAACTCAACTTCACGGAATCCCCCACTCACGTTGCTCGCTCCAAGTTTCACGATCCCCTGCTCCGTATCGAACATTTGCTCACCCGGAGCAACGAGCGGGAACGTGTCTACAATGCGCACCTCTATCCCTTTGAGGATTGCTCTATCGTACATGATCCAGCTCTGTACGGACTGAATGGGCTGTCTTGAAGGATTGGTGAGGACGACATCGAGATCCAGCATGTCGCCGCTTTTGAGTCCAGGAGTGATGAGTGTCTCCTGATCATAGAGGGAAAATTCGCGGCATGCTGCGCTCCCAGTCTGCTCCTCCACGCAGTGCGGGCGGAAGCGCACCGTAACGTCGGGAGTCGCAGCAACTGCCTGTAGAGGCAGGAATGCAGTCCCGAGGAAGGTGAGGATGCCTACGAGAATAGTGAAGCGGGAGGATTTCATACGGCTTTGCGATGAAAATGCCAGGAATCCCTGTGCTCTGCAGTGGAAAATATCGGCGTAGCAATATCGCTTCGCCGATATGAAAGATGTTATAGATGCGATATGCCTATTCTTTTTATTGCGAAGCCGTATCATAGCGAAAGACCGGAAGGGGGTTGCACAATGTTGAGGACACCAAGATTCTCTGAAAGAGAGAGCACCGCGGTGTGCCCATCGCCCTCACTTCGCCAATCGTAGAAGGAAAGGACAGGACGATCGAATCCCCCATCCTCTGCAAGGAGTCGGACGGTGAAGGTCGCAAGGAGAAGCTCCGGATCGGAGAGAGGGTTTTTCACCGCACCCCCGAACTTGACGAACCCTTCCTGCCGGTCGACCGTTCGCTCTCCCGGAGCAAAGAGGACGAATCTGTTCTCTTGCACCACCAAATCCTGCACAAGGAGAGCTTCCGGATCGAAGCGCACCCATGCCCGGACAGACTGTATCGCGGTTCCCGCGGGATTCAAGACCACGATGCCTACTGTGCGCATGTCCCCCTGTTCCTCGAGGATGCGTAACGCCATGCGCGCCGTGAGGACCTCCGCGGCAGCAGAGTGCAGAAGTGCATTCTCCGGATCCACTCGCGTGGTTGCCTGAGTGCAGGAGGAGAGGAGGAGAACGCCGATGAGGAGAGGGGCAAAGGAGCGCATGGTGTTTCTAGAATTGAATGTTGGGGACCTCGCCGCCGAAATTGTCTCTGGAAGGCGAGGGCGGTGCCGCAGGACGTAGAGGAGCTGTCTCTTCCTCGAGGTCATACTCCGTGTCATAGACCGCGGAGAAGAGAGCGAAGTCCGCAAAATCCACTCTGCCATCCTTATTGAGATCAGGCGTCGGGGCAATGACAGGCGCTGCGTCCTCCCCCTCACGCGGGAAGAGCGCAGTGAAGCTCTTCTCCGCGCCGGGCGGCGGCACCTCCATGAGGCCGGGTGCAAGGACCCCTGCAATACGGAGAGTGTAGAGATCCCCCTCGCGGAGAGTATCCACTTCGAGTCGAAGGACCCGCGCCTGATCGGAGAGCACTCCCCCTCTCACGAGCTTCTGCTCACCGGTGGTTTGAGAACGAAGCAGGGCTCTCGAGGGGAGGAGATCCGGATGCACGCTGCTTGGGAGCACCGGGGTTGCAAACTGCACATCAAGGTGCGTTTCGTCGACGACTTTCACACTCTCGATCCGGGGGGCTTCCCCGGGTCTCCGGAAACCCGTAAAGACGACTGATCCTCCTCCATCTCGAGTGAAGCGGTTCCCGTACACATCCGTGAGCGAAGAAACCGTGCTCGCCTCGGAGGATGCGACACTGAAGGTATACGTTTCCCCGGGACTCAGCGGATCGACCTGCAAGTACAGGAGACGACCCGTCGTGTCGAAGGACACACGCCGTACCTTCAGTTCTGAGAGCGCATTGAGTGTCGGCCGGATGACGAACTGGGCTCCATCGCGATTGAGGAGAGACGTCTGCACAGGACTGCCGAGCATGAGCTCAAGCTCGTCCTCATCAACAGGGACGACTGCAAGGAATTGTGGCGGAGTGCGGAGAGCTTCCTCGCTTTCCGGTCCCCCGATCCGCACGGGGAGCTTCACCTTGTCCGTGTGCCCCGCGGCATCGATCGCCGTGAATTCGACGAGGTAGGGATCGGTGCTGGGGAGCGTTGTTCCGGGAATCACGATGTCCTCGAGGACGAACCACCGGCCGCTCAAGCCCTCGGGTACGCTTGGCTGCATGCAGACGAGTGACCGGGATTCATTGCAGAGGAGGGCGATGTCCCCGATGCCGTCTCGCGCGGAAGCGCTATCGGCGGTCCCGAGCGAGCCTAAGTTCGCGATAATGGTCAAGACATCGTCATCCACGTCATTCACGAGAACGTGGATCTCTCCGGTTGTCTCATCGTCACTCACAAAGACACGCGGCGTTTGGAATGTGCGGGCAGAATCAATGTGTGGGGATTGCCCTTCATCCGCTCCGGACCGCTCGACTCTGAGTCGCGCCGACCCGCTCACCACATTGCCTGAGGTATCCAGGGCAGTGAGGGGAATGTCGTAGACCCCCTGCGGCAAATCATCAGGAATGGAGACGTCGTTCGATGCGAACGTATTCTGCACGGCAAGCGTTCCCGCTGGGAAGGTGATGAGGGAGTCGAGTGTCTCTACGCTTCCACGCACGTCCGTAAAGTCTGCAACGACGGTGATCGTATCGGCACCGTTCTCATCCAGCACTTCGACGAAAAGGCGCGTTGCCTCATCCGGCCGCACAATGGCAGGCACGAAGCGTGCTTCGCGGAAAGAAGGAATACCTCCACTGGCACTCCGCCCCACAGTGAGGCGAAGAGTCTTCCGGACGACGTTTGCCAGCGCATCCTCCACCTCGACGGTGAGGTCATACGACCCGTTGCTCACGGTCGTCGGAATCTTGATCTTGGAAGAAGTGAAGATCCCCTTCTTCCCTCCGGCACTATCGGATTCCAGATCGAGGAACTCGATACCGAGCCGGAGCGGAGAAAGGTTGACGCTGACGGTCTCGATATCATCCACCCCATCGCCATCCTCCACTTCCACCGTGAAGAAGACATCCGTCCGGTTGTCGGCAGGTAAAGTCGTCGGGGTCGGGAAGAGTTGGAGAATCGCAGGAGGGCTCCCGGCTTGCGTGATCGCACTCACCGTGAGGGAAATATTTGCCTTCGTGAGATTGCCATCCTCGTCCATCGCACGCACCTCCAGCGAGTACGCGCCGGGGCGCACGCTGCCAGGCAGCGTAAAGTCTCCCGCAAAGACCACCGGTTGGGCGCTCCCTGGAATAGGAGGCACTGCAGGTTCCAATTCCAGAATGGAACCCCCGATGCTCACGAGATCAATCGTCACCTGACGCACGGTGTCTGTCCCATCGAGATCCTGCACGCCGGCGAAGAAGGAGATGTCCCCCCCAAGAGCAACCGGAGAAGGGGTCGCTTCGAGGCGACCGGAGAACTGCGGGGGAGTCCCGCTTCCGCCGCTCGCGGAAGCATCCACGGTGAGAGGAATGGTCGTTGTCGCAGAACGCCCATGGATATCCACCGCGCGGAGAGAGAGATTGTAGGTGCCGCCGGGAACGGTCGTGGGGAGGGTAAAGTTGGTCGTATAGATAATCGGGAGTGTGCCGATCGTGAGCGACTGCAGGGTGGGCCTCATCTCCTCGACTCCCCCTCCAATGCTGATGAGATCGACGCTCACGAGATCAATCGTGTTGGTGCCATCAGGATCCTGGACCCCCGCGAAGAGATCGATGTCTCCGCCCGGTCGGGCTGTCCCCGGGCGCGCTTCCAGGCGACCCGAGAATTGCGGAGGACTCCCGATGGGAGCAGCGCCCGGAGCGCTCACAATGAAAGGGAAGGGGATCGTACTCTGACTCCCATTCTCGTCACGTGCGGTGAAATCGAGTTGATAGGTTCCAGGGATGACAGTGATCGGGAGAGTGAAGTCCGTTGAAAAAGTCATGGTTGCAAGTGGAGTCCCTCCTGTAGGGATGCTGAGCACGGGCGCAAGATCCTGCACACTCCCCGCGACAGAAGTGAGACGCACCGATACCACCTGCACCGAATCGACGCCATCGAGATCAGTGACATCCGCGAAGAACGTGATGGCATCCCCCGGTACTGCAGCTTGCGGCACGGTCTCGATCGTGCCAAAGAAGGGTGCGCTTCCCTGCGGAATTTGTGATCGCAATCCCAGAATTTCCACTACCTGATCACGCGTGAGCGTGCGATTTTCAGCGCGTACCGTGATGGGGTAGTCGACATTCGTGTCGAGGTTCTGAGGCAGTGGGAACGTGCCTGTCGTCTCTGGGATACGGAACCAGTTCACGGTGACCCCTCCCTGGCCAAGAGCGGGCGTCCCCACCCCCGAGAACACGATATTCGGATCACCCCCAATGCGCGAGAGATCGACGGATCCCACAATGGGATCGCTCGAGCCGAGAGGATTATGCACAGGGACCCAGAGCACGACGCCGGGATTTGACTGCCCCGGGGTATAGAGCAGCGGATTCGGACTCAGGAAGAGGAGCGCCTCGAGGATATCCACTGCTCCCACAGGGCCCGGCGCATTGAGCACCACCACTTGCTCATCCGCAAGAAGGCTGTCCACGGAAAGCGCATACGTGCCCGGCAACGTATCCTCGGGGATGAAGGCGACGATCGTGCTCGCACTTGCGAAGGCCACGGGGATAGGCCGGCTCCCGAGCAACACCGTCCCCAAAGGCGGCAGCGCCTGCCCCCGGATGACGAGGGGACGACGCTCTACGAGAGAGGAGACACCAGGTTCAATATCGGCAATGGCAGGGAGGAAGGGGAGCGTCAGAGCATCCTGGTTGGAGACGATCGTGATGAGACCGTCATGAGCGGTGGTGAGGATACGATTCCCCTCGATGAGGGCGGCAGAATCAAGCAGTCGCACATCAATCCTGTTGCCGGTTGCATTGACGACGTGATCTGCAAGCTGCAGCTCAATCTCGAGGAGACTCTGACCACGGGCAACGAGACGTGGAACGCCGAGAAGCGCAACATGCACCACCCCCGGTGCAGGGAAATTCTTCGAGATCTCAAAGCCCTGCGTCACGGCCGTGCGACGAACGTTGAGGATCGTCGCACGCGTCGGGTCAACCGCAATCGTGAGGGAGAGCGCTTCGAAGTTTAGGAGCGTCTCCCCCGCTTCGAGGAGGAGCGTCCCTCGCTCACTCGGCTGTGCCTGGTAGCCACGGTGGATGAAGAGGCCGGTGAGAGGCGACGTGACCAGAGGGTCACGCTGGAAGAGGGCGCCACGGAGCCGCTCCGGGAGTACGCGCGAGAGGATGCCAAGGAGGAGAAGGACAACAAGAACGCTCGCAGCCGGCCGAAAGAACGTGAAGGGGAACACTAGCGTGTGAGGGAATGCAGAACGAAGAGGGCATCGGCCACCGTGATCGCACCATCGTCATTCGTATCGCGCTCAAGATGCGCCTGCTGCTGGGGAATCACTCCGCGCGCAATCCGGAAAGCCACCGCCGCATCCTCGATCGTGAGGATACGATCGAAATTGAAATCTCCGATCATGGCGGAACTGCCGCTATCCAGGAGGACCGCCCGTTCACTGCCACCCGCATCATCGGTGAGGGTCACGATGAACGTGAAGGGACCTTGGAAGAGGCTGGCGCTCACGGGAACGGGGACAGTGCAGGTGAGGGTTGCTTCCCGCACCGCCGTACTCCCGAGGATCGTCACGGGACATGC
>CAZQCB010000014.1:15713-17901 GCA_964592265.1 uncultured Candidatus Peribacteria bacterium
GCGGAGAGAGGGACGCGCACACTGATCTGCGTATCCGTCCAATTGATACCCGGGAACACCTGCACCGTTTCGCGCCCGCCACTTTCCACCGGGAAACTCACCGTGCCACCGGCAACGCCGAAATGACTGCCACGGATGATAATCGTGTCCTTCCCTGCGACGTAGGAGAGATTCGTGCCGAAGTTCTGGACAGTACAGAGTTGGTTCTGGGTGCAGGCGAATGCAGTCGAGCAGGAAGCCAGGCTTGTCCCGATCTTCCCGCAGCGGCCGTCCACCATGTTCCCATCGGGGCACTGCACGGGTCCACTGCAGACATTCGTCTTCGGTTCCCACGGCTTTGTCGCAGCGCTCGTGGAGGGATTGCAGGAGAATTCCACAATCTTCCGCGTATCGATGTCACAGAATGCGGCAGGAGGAATGCTTCCCGTGCAGGAGTTCCGCTCCTTGAGCGTGATCGTCACGGTGTACTCCGCCGCATACACTCCGCCACTCTGCTTCCCAAGGCACCACATGGCGCTCCCTCCCGCCACCGCATTGAAGGTGGTCTGAGACCCGCACTGTGAGCGATCGAAGCGCACGAACGCTCCAACGGACTCGAGCGGCACCCGCGTCAGGAACTCGAGGAACACCGTGTCCACGATGATGTCGTACTGCGCTTCCGGTGTGCCTCCCACAGGCACATTCGCGATAGAGCAGCGCCCCGTGGAATTCGTGGAGCGGCAGCGATCGGTGGGAACCGCGGGGACAATCAAGCCGGAATGGATCTCCTGCAGATTGAGGAGCGCCGTCTGCGAGGAATTCATGACGGGTGTCACGACAAGCGGAATCGGCGACCCTCCGCTCACCGGGGTGTACTGGAGGATGATGCTGACAAGCGTCGTCTGTACCGCTTGCGCTCCCGTGACCTCGATCGGCTCGACGTCATTGACACTCTGCACTCCGAGGAAGAAGGACAGGCCCCCCGCCAGGAGGAAGAGCACGGTCATTCCGAGAGACGCGAGAGGCTGGACAGAGCGTTTCATGGTGTGTTTGGGCATTCCTGTTATTTTACCGCGAAACGGCATTTTGCTCAATAACTGGCTTGTTGACAGGGGTAAGAGTTATGGGGTGAGCAATTACCTACCTTACCTCCCTTCCCTGCGGTACCGTACACTCTTTCTGTGCCGCCCAAGAACCCCCAACTCTTCCTCTTTACGGGTGAGAATACATTCACGCTCTCGGAGGAACTGCATCGATGGAAGGAGACATTCCGTGAAAAACATGGAGAGGCGAATCTGCAGCTCTTCGAGGCAGACACACTCGAATGGGTTTCTTTCTGCAATGAAGCGAACTCTGCGCCGTTCTTAAGTGATAAGCGCCTCCTCATTGTCGAGGGTATTCCGACGATCGCAAAGGAAGATATCGAGCAACTCCTGAAGGAAATGCATGAGGGAACTGTCATCGTCTTCGTGGAATCTCTGCCGGACAAGCGCAAAAGCATCGTGAAGTTTCTTCTGAAGGAGGCGACCGTACGCCTCTTCTCTCCTCTCTCGAAGGAGAAGCTCGTCGCCTGGACGCTCTCCCTTGGAAAAGCAAACGGAGTAGACATGGAAACGCACGTCGCAGAACACCTCGTGAACGTTGTCGGCACCGACCAGTGGTGCCTGCGGCAGGAATGTCTCAAACTCCTCGCGTACGCAGCCCCCGACGCACCACGTATCGCGGACATCCTCAACGTTTCCCTCCCGAGCTCTACGCACGCCGTCTGGGTCCTCAATGACCTCATTGGGAAGGGGAAAACCGAGGAAGCGGCACTCTATGGAGCCAAGCTCTGGGAGAGCGGAGAAGATGCGTTCTCGCTCTGGAACCTCGCGCTCTACATCGTGCGGAACATCGCAACACTCTGGATCTTCCAGAAGGAAAAAAATCTTTCGGCAACTCTGCTTGCGAAGGAGTCGGGGGTGAATTTCCTGAGCGTGCAATCACTCCTGCCACTCGTGCGCACACTTTCCGAGGAAAAAGTCCGCACAATCGTCGAGAGCGCAGTCTCTGCAGATCGCGCACTCAAGAGCGGCGAAATCCGCGCAACCGCACAGAACTCCATTGAGCTCGTGACGATGCTCGAGCGGCAACTCCTGATGCTTCAGGCATAAAGCTACTCTGAAGAGTGAAATGCATATTTCTTCCGTACCTTCTCAAACACCATCTT
>CAZQCB010000015.1:0-17801 GCA_964592265.1 uncultured Candidatus Peribacteria bacterium
CGCTCCAATATCCTCTGCACGGTTCTGTCCGTCTTCATCCATCGTGACGACCCAACTGCCAACGGTGCTCGCGATGCCAGCGAGCGTTGCGGGGTGTTGACCGAAGTTCCGAGAGAGCCAGATGGGCTTCACTGCGCTCTGCTCCGTGGCGAGCAATTGCATCGTCTCATGCGAGTGGTCTTTTGCTCCGTCATGAACAAGCATCACCTCCTCGATGCGGAAGGTCTCCCCTTGCGGCGTTGTTGTCTCTTGGAGGAGGGCCGTGAGTTCGGAGATGAGCGGGCGCAAGGTGTGTTCCCCCCGATACACTGGGATGACGACAGAAATGCGGTGCATGGGCGCTAGCGTACCACAGGCTTGCGAACGACGATCGAGAAACCCTCAGCGCCGTGCACTGCGGTCGGCATTTTCACGAGAAGGAAATCGAGGAATTTCAACGGGGCGAAAAAAGGCAAGAGGAGCATCGAGAGAAAATGGTAGAGCGGTACGGATCCAAAGGAAAATACGATGGCGAAAAAGGTGACGAGCTGCGCGACGAGGGCGGAAGCCGGACCGGCGCGTAGTGCGAGGTGCTCGATCTCCGCATCCTTCCCCAGCTCGCGCGTGCCGCTCTCCGACCAGCGATAGAAATCATTTGGACACGCATGGAATGGGTAGATGAACGGTACGGTAATGTACGCGCGTCCGCCGACCTTCAGAACGCGGAGGA
This sequence comes from uncultured Candidatus Peribacteria bacterium, assembly GCA_964592265.1. Classification (GTDB taxonomy): domain Bacteria; phylum Patescibacteriota; class Gracilibacteria; order Peribacterales; family Peribacteraceae; genus CAZQCB01. The sequence goes on from CAZQCB010000015.1 coordinate 710, forward strand.
TCTCCCGGGTGACTGCCTGTGGTTCCCGCACATGCTCCAGAAGGGCTTCGCAGAGCACGCCGTCAAATGTTCCTTCGGGGAAGGGAAGAGTAGAGGCATCTGCAAGAACATCCACTCCCTTGTACGGATGCACGTCAAGGTTCACCATTGTTTCCGTGTAACGGTGAATCCCCGATCCGATATTGAGGAGGAGTGCATGTGACGGGAAGCTTCGTGTGAACTTTTTTCCGGTGAGTCCGGTGAAGCAGACAGGACTGATGAGCACGATGAGTATCCGATACAGTGCGGGAAACCGTCGGAGGAGTGTTTTTACCTTGTTGATGAAATCCGAATGCTCTTCCGTGAGTATCCGCCGGAGAGAGGCTGGCAAGAAAGAGGGAACGCCCTGCTCGTCCGGGAAAAATTCCCCATTCGCTCTACAGCGGAACCCCCCCGTTTCACGGGAGAGGGGAGCGTGGGTTTTCGGATGCACGAAGGGGGGGAGAGGGCGGCTCACCGTCGGAAGCGGATGGCAAGCATCGTACAGAATCCGCGCCAGGCGTCGACAGCGCGGATTTTCTTCCCCTCTTCGAGGCTCCGCGGGCGGTATGTGATGGGGAGTTCGTGGATGTGTATGCCGAGTTTCAGAGGCCATGCTGAGAGTTCTGCTTCGAGTTCAAAGCCCTGTGCGTGCAGGGGGAGGCTCTTCAGGATTGCTGTAGGGAAGAGTTTGTAGCAGGTATACGAATCGGTGAGAGTTCCCAAAAAGAGAAGATCGAGGATAAGGGTGATAAGTCTGTTGCCAATGTAGTTGCGCTTGTAAATATTCGGGTTCTTCTTCAGGAATCGGGAGCCAAAGACGATTGTTCCCGGATGCTCCTCTGCGTAGTGCAGTAAGGTGAGAATTTCCCGCGGATCGTACTCGAGATCGGCATCCTGAATCACCGTGAAGGGGGCAGTGGCTTTGGTGATGCCAAAACGCACAGCTGATCCCTTCCCTCCATTTTCTTTCGTGAGGACGATGTCACCTTCCCGCATCTCTTGTCGGAGGATGCGGAGGGAATCGTCGGTCGAACCGTCGTCAACGAAGATGAGCTCGACGTTGTCAGGGAAAATCTCGTGGAGTGTCCGAACAATTGTCACAATCGTCCGAGATTCATTGTAGACGGGCACAATAATGGAGAGCCTGAGGGTACTCTTCATGCGATAGTGAAGGGATGTGCTGTAAGCGCGATCCCGATCGCCGCAACGGTACTCACGGCAATGAGATTTAAAGAAAGAAGCCGATCGGAAAGAGAATCCCGTTCTGCTGCAACGAAAACGTAAATGGGATAGAGCGGCGTGAGGACACGGCCGACACTTGTGATGACTCCCCAAATATGTGCATCGAGCGAGAAGAGAATGAGAAGCTCAAAGAGGAGAACTGCTTCCAATGCGATCGCCATACGGCCCTTGTAAAAACGCCAGAGCTCGAGAATGAGCAGAGGAGCGGCAAAGAGCGTGAGGAAGGAGAGTGAGGAGAGACGGTACGCGGAAACTTTCTCGAAGGCATGGAGGAGGAGTTCCCAAATTCCGAGGAAGGGGAGATTGACCATGTGCGCACCGGTTGTGAGCGCGAGCGTTCCGAAGCGGACCATGAGGAACCACTGCCAGAGAAGGGAGGGAATAATGGCGAGGGCGAGAAGTGAAACATCTTTCCATTGTTTCCGGAACGCATGGAGTGCGATGAGAGGCAGAATGAGGAAGAGCGTTGTTTCCCGCGCAAACATTGCAGCAGCGAGAACAAGGACTTGCAAAGGTGCCATCCGCTCGTTATTCCTCTTCCAGAGTATTAAAAAGAGTGTTGTAAAAAAAAGAGACAGTGGCTCCGAGAGCGCGAAGAGGACCCCGATGAGCGCTGCGGGGTTGAAAACGAGCGTCAGGAGGTGCAGAGACACCTTCCGAAGTGTATGGAGCGCAAGTGCGAGAGTTCCAAGCAGAGCCGTGAGATTGATGAAGAGGATCGTTACAGGGAAGAATCGTTCCTGTCCGAAAGAGAGGATGAACGTGAAGAGGGGAAGGAGAATGCGCTGCGCGCGATACGCATTGTCGTATGGCGGCAGGCTCCCTTCGCTCCTTCCGAAAAAGATCTTCGGCACATCACGCGCAATTTGGTAGTAGAGCATGCCATCGTATCCGCGGTCGTAGAGAACAATGCCCTCTGGAACATCGTACGCATCTGCAAATTCACGACTCATGTGGAGAAATGCACTCACATTCCCGTCGTATGCTTTCGTTCCGAGGAAAACGAGTGCGAGGAGGAGAGTCGCGACATTGCCGAGCGTGAGGAAATGCACTCTTCTCATCTAGAGCGCGAGGTACGTCATGCCGAGCTTGTGGAAAGCCTCAGGAGAGAAGACAGATTTGAGATCGTAGAATATGCACCCTGTTTTCCCGAGTGCCTTGAAAAATGATGGAGTCTTCTCAATGTATTCACGGTGAGGCACAAGGAGGAGGATAGCGTCCCATTGTTCTTTCTCGTCTTCAAATGCGAAACCATTCCGAAAAGGGTCGTGGGCCAAGACAGTACATCCTGCTTTCTCTAATGCGGCGATCACGTCCTGCACTTTTGAATTCCGCGTGTCGGGAATGTTCTCCTTGAAGGTGAGACCAAGGATGAGGATTTTTGTGCTCTTCGGGTCTTTCTTTTGTAGTGCTAATTCCCGCAGGACTTCTTCTGCGACGTAGTGGGCCATTCCATCATTTGTTTTCCTCGCTGCGGACATCATGGAGGTGTCCATGTGAAGCTCCCTTGCTTTCTCGATGAGGTAGTAGGGATCTACTCCGATGCAGTGGCCGCCCACGAGTCCCGGGGTGAAGGGGAGGAAGTTCCACTTCGTTCGTGCAGCCGCAAGGACGTCACGTGTCGCAATGCCCAGTTTCTCGCAGAGCATACTGATTTCATTGACATATGCGATATTGAGATCTCGCTGTGCATTCTCGATGGCTTTCGCCATCTCTGCGACTTTGATATTTGGGGCACGATGAATTCCCACCGATACGATGCTCCCGTAGATTTCCGCAAGCAGTTCGGTGGTTTCGGTGTCCTCTCCCGCAACGATCTTCACGATTTTGTCGATCGTGTGCTCCTTATCTCCCGGATTCACGCGTTCCGGCGAGTACCCAAGTTTGAAATCTCTCCCGCGGCGAAGGTGCGAGCGCTTCTCGAGGAGAGGGCCGCAGAGCTCCTCCGTCACTCCCGGGTAGACGGTCGATTCGTAGACGACCGTGCTCCCGGCCTTGAGGTGCTTCCCCACGGTTTCCGTTGCACTGAGAAGCAGGGAGAGGTCAGGCTCACTGCGCTGATCGACGGGAGTCGGAATCGCGAGGATGATGAACGCGGCTTTCCCAATGACGGAAGGATCGTCGCTCAAGGTGATACGCGCTTCCTGCAACTCCTTCAGGGAGAGTTCCCGCGTGCGATCTTTCCCGCTTTGAAGCTCCTCGATGCGTGAGGCATCGATGTCGTATCCGTACGTCTGGTAGCCGGCTTTGGCGAAGGCATGCGCGAGCGGCAACCCCACGTAGCCGAGGCCAACAACGCAGATCGGGAGGTCACGCTTCATGTGGAGGCAGTATACAGGAGCCAAAAATCCGAAATCCGAAGCACGAAGCACGAAACAAGCTCGAAATTCGAATTTCGAGCTTCGGATTTGTTTCGCATTTCGGATTTCGAGTTTCGGATTTAGAGTGGTGGTTGTGTTAGCACCGCAAACTCTTGACCGTCGCCTCTTCGAAGGGAAGCTCTTGAGCGCGATAGTGTACCCTGAGTTCTTCCCTCTGCAGTCCTCGGAGCGGGTGGTGAACCTCGGGTGTGGAGTGGGGCCACAGGTTGCAATCTACAGGGGACAATTCCGTGAGATGGTGTGCATCGATCTCTCGGCGGATCGCATACGTCAGCTGGAGATCTTCATGGCGGAGCAGGGGATGAGGAATTACACAGCACTCGTTGCACCAGTGGAAGCAACGGGATTACCGTCCTCCTCGTTCGATCGAGCACTCTGCATCGATATCATCGAACACCTCTCACAACCTCTTGCACTCCTTCAGGAGGTGCATCGGCTCCTCCGTCCCGGAGGCACTGCGCTTGTCACCATTCCCATCATGCATGATCGGTGGGTGCATCTTGCGAGAACACTCAAGCGCGTTTTCGGGAAACTTTCAGTGGAGGAATTGCCCATGGGACATCCTGACCGACACAACACGGATCTCTCACGTGTGGCATGGCTCGCACTCTTTCGGAAGAGCCCTCTATGCGTACGGCGCGTGCGGGCAACGACACTCTTCCCTCCGCTCCACCTCGCCGGCCTCCCCCGCTTCTGGTTCACTCTGCCTTGGGTGCATACCATCGATCGTTTCCTTTGCTCTCTCCCTTTGCTTCGTCGCTTGGGGCAGGCATGGATGTGTATACTCGAGAAGACCCATGAGTGATGTTCTCATCGTCATCCCCACGTTCAATGAACGGGAGAATATCGGCGTACTCCTCGACCGCATCTTTGCCCTTGCGCTTCCGGTCGATGTCCTTGTCATCGATGACAACTCTCCCGATGGGACGGCGGCATTGATACAGGAGAAACAGGCTCGTTATGGACAGAGTCGCCTCCAACTTGTCCTCAGGAAAGAGGGGAAAGCAGGCCGTGGTTCCGCGTGCCTGGCGGGCTTTCGTCTTGCCCGCGAGCGAGGGTACAAGGCAGTACTGGAGATGGATGCAGACCTCTCCCACGATCCAAGCGATATCCCCCGTTTCATCGAGAAGCTCTCCGTTGCAGATGTCGTGATCGGATCGAAGTACGTGCGTGGGGGAAGGGTCGAGGGGTGGGAGTGGTATCGGAAGATCTTGAGCAGGGGGGCAAATCTCTACGCGCGTCTCATTCTCCAGATGCCGATACGGGATTACACGAATGGATACCGCTGCTATGGCCCGAGAGCGCTCGCGATCCTTCCGGAACTTGCGATCGATGGGAAGGGATTTACCGTGATCCCCCAGATGTCCTATCAGCTCTACCGGCGTGGAATGCGCCTCACAGAAATTCCCATTGTTTTCACGAATCGGCGGCATGGGACATCGAACATGTCCCCCCGCGAGATCACGGAAAGTTTCCTTGCGATCCTCCGCATCCGCTCCCATGAACTTGCCCTACACATCGCACAATTGACGAAATTCGCAACGACGGGATTCACCAATGCTGCGATCGACTTTGGCATTCTCCTCTTCTGTGTGGAGGTGCTCCAGTGGCCGCTCCTCCCGTCTAATATTCTCTCGACAGGCATTGCAATCACGAATGCGTTCTACATGAACAAACGCTGGACATTCAGAAATACAGCAGAGCGTCATGGAGCACAATATGTACAATTCCTCCTCGTCTACGGTTCGTGTTTTCTCCTCATTCAAGGGGCGCTCTGGTTCTTCGCCGTGTATCTCGGCTTCTGGTATGTCCCGGTGAAGATCGGCATCATCCCTGCTGCTGCAACATGGAACTACCTCTGGATGCACTACGGGATCTTTCGCAGGAGACAACCTTCATGACAATTACGCAGTAAAATGCTGATACTAGCAAGGGGAAGTGGGGGGGCCCCTCGTGCGTGCGCTGCGTTTGGGCGTACCATTGGCACCAATGAGCTTTTCTCAGTCCGCCAAAGGTGTTAATCGCATGTGGACAATCTTTGGAGTAGGCATGGGGCTGCTTCTTTCCCTGGCGTGGGTGACAGTTGCACATGCGGCGGATCGTTTCTGGGTGGGGGCGGGGAACTCCATAAGTGAGGTGTGGGAGGATACGGCGAACTGGTCTGACATGGTACAAGGAGCGGGGGGAAGTACGGTTCCCGGTACAAGTGACATCGCGATTTTCAGTTTGAGCGGGAGCACTGCCCGCATGCGGAGCGATGTGACGGTCTCGGGGATCTTCCTCGCGAATACCTTTACAGGGTCTGTCCTGCAGGGCACGGGAATACTCACCGTCGGACGCGATGGCGTTCGTGTGGGGAGCGGGAGATTGACCGGTGGCACGGGGAACATGACAAGCTCTGGAAGTTACACGCAGACGGGAGGAATTGTCGTTGCAACGCAGAGCAGGTACACCCAATCGGGGAGTTTCTCCATTACAGATGGCGTCGGGTCGGGCATCCCCAAGCCCTCCTTCACGACGACGGGCACGCTTGTGCTTGCCGGAGATACGCAGGACTTCAATGCACATCCCATCTTCGCCTCCATCACGAGCCTCACCATGAGCGGCTCGAGCAGGGCGACACTGCGCAGTGCCGTGTCGGTGACGAGCTCACTGCAAGTGAGCACAGGGGCTGTGCTTACGCTCAATGGCTTTAAGCTCGCTGCCACGGGATCAACGATACCGATCACAAACTACGCGACCATCACGGAGGGGACAGGCGCGATTGTTCATACGGCAAGTTCTTTCCTCATCGCCGATAGCTCCTATGCCGAAACAGCGACGGTGGAAATGGGCCAGACCGCGTACTTCACGCTCTCCGAGGCTGATGAGAATATCGATGGCACGGCTTTTGATACGCACACGATCACTGTTACCACTACGGAAGGTGACAGTGAGACGGTGACGCTCGAGGAAACAAGCGCGACAGCGGGGATCTTCCGGGGATCCATTAGCACAATAGGGGGTTTTGCCAATACCGGGAACGGCAGGATCGATGTGAAGGCTGCGACCACACTCACGATCTCCTTCACCGATGCGCAGGATAGTCTGACAAATTCCGATACGGCGACGCTTGCGTTGCCGACGACCTCACCTGCCTCCACGGGGTCTTCCGGGGCTGCGGCGGCGAGTGGTGGAGGAGGGGGGAGGACAACCGCGGCGATTCAGCGCGGGGAACTCCCGAGCAGGAGCAAAGTGGGAGTGACTGCAGAGAAGCCTCCCCCCGTGCAGCAGCCTGTGCCTCAGGAGAGACCTGCGCAGGTTTCGCTCGGCTTGCAGGGGAGAACCTGCGAACGTGTTTCCCGGAGGTTCAGGGGAAATGCCTCGGTGCTTTCCCGCATCAACCAGCGGCTCCAGAAGCGCTTCGGGTTCAGCTGCTAGAAATTCATGGGAGGAGAACCTATAGGTTCTCCTCCCATGAACCCTCCTCTCCCAGAGGAGGCGCTCCAGCGCGGCAGAGCCGCGCTTCGCGCAACTATTTTCTACCGAAGCACTTTAAGAGAGTCTTCGGAGATCAGCTTCCACCATCATCTTCACAAGCTCGCGGAAATTGACCTTGGGGACCCATCCGAGCTTCTTCTTCGCTTTGTCACTCTTCCCACAGAGCTCGTGGAGTTCTGCGGGGCGGAGCATGGCAGGATCCTCTGTGACATAGGGGGTCCAGTCGCTGATCCCGATTTCGTGGAATGCGGCATCCAGGAAGTCGCGCACGGAGTGATTCTCCCCTGTCGAGATCACGAAATCATCGGGGCTCGATTGCTGCAACATGAGCCACATGGCTATTACATAGTCTCCTGCAAATCCCCAGTCGCGACGTGCATCGATGTTGCCAAGTGCAATGGTCTTGCTCAGGCCCAGCTTGATGCGGGCAACACCATCCGTAATTTTCCGTGTGACAAATTCGATCCCCCGGAGAGGGGATTCGTGATTAAAGAGAATGCCAGAACAGGAGAAGAGTCCGTAACTCTCCCGGTAGTTAATGGTGAGCCAGTGCGCTGCGAGCTTGCTGATCGCATAGGGGCTGCGGGGATGGAGCGGGGTCGTCTCATCCTGTGCATACTCAATGTTGCTGCCTGTGCTGAGCGCAGTCGAAGCATTGCCGTACATCTCACTCGTGGACGCCTGGTAGAACTTAGCCTCGGGAGCATAGAGTTTCACCGCATTCAGAAGATGGAGCGTTCCCAAGGTGTTCACTTCTGTCGTGAGGACCGGCTGCTGCCAACTGGTGCCGACAAAGGATTGGGCGGCGAGGTTATACACTTCTGCCGGCCGCAGGGCCTTGAGGAGAGCATTGAGAGAGTGCGCATCAAGCATGTCTCCCTCCACGATGCGGACATCTTTCCGTACGCCGAGTTCTTCGAGACGCCAGTAGTTCGGGGTCGAAAGGCGACGGACGAGGCCAAAAACCTCATATCCTTTCTGGAGAAGGAACTGGCTGAGATAGGCACCGTCTTGTCCTGTGACCCCAGTGATGAGAGCTTTCTTCGCGATAGGGGCAGCATACCATGACTGTCATGCTTCTAGCGCTGCGCGAGGACGACCATCGTTTCATCCCTGTACACCACTCTCCCTTCCGGCAGAGGTTCCTTGCTCTCTGGCACGAGGAGGAATTTCGTAGGGTACGGAGGGGTCATGTTTCTGCCGAGGAGAAGGTGTGGCTCAAGGTACCAGCGGAGGTGATGGCCAGGGTATCCGAGGACCGTCACTGCTTCCTCTCCTTTTAGCACTTCGTTGATCCTTGCTGCGTGCGTATTCCAATACCCCTCGTGTGCATACGGCCCAAGGGTGAGAGGGCTTTGGAAGAATGCGCGTGGTCCTAGGAGGAGGAGCGTGAGTATGAGCAAGCCACTGAGAGTGGCGTAGCGCAATGTTACTGTGCAGCGCTGCAGGAGGAGCGCAATCGGGAGCGCGAAGAGCACGAGTTCCGTCGTGTAGTAGGGGTTCCCGGGTCCGAGGAGGAGGCCGTGGACAGAGACCCAGGCGAGCGTGATCCAGAGAGGCCAGGAGAAGGAGGGAAGCATCCGGAGGCTGAAGAGCATGGCAAGAAGGAAGAGAGAGAGCATGTGCCACCACGTACTGAGGAGATCCGTCACCCGTGTGAGGAGATGTGCCGTCCCGTAGAGATTGCCCTCGTAGAGGAGGACGGTGGCCGCGATGCCGGGATGAGTCAGAATGTAGAGGGTGACGGGGATGAGGCTGAGGAGCAGGACGAACGAGAGAGTTATTAGTTGATAGTTTTTAGTTTTTAGTTTGCGCCAATTTCTCCACTGTTCGACGAACGTTCCGAGGAGAAGAAGGAGGGGGAGGAGCAGTCCTTGTGTCTTAATGAGTGTCACAAAGACGCTTGCGAGGAAAAGACTTACGAGTGAAAGGGTATCCTGCTTCTCTCTTGCTTTGAGGAAAAAGAAGAGTGTGAGTGTCCACCCAAAGAGGAGCTGCGTACTTAAGTACGCAAGGCGCGAAAAGAGAATGTGACTCGGGAAGATTGCGGCGATGGCAGTCACGAGCAACGCTTCCTGTTCCCTAAGTCGGTAGTGTCGCGCGAGCGCATAGAGCAACGGAAGAAACGCAATGCCAAAGGCGACTGAAACGCCGCGCGCAACAATGATCTCGTGTCCGAAGAGAAGTTGCACAAGACCCATGATCTGCATCCCAAGAGGAGTCCATGCAGCGGTTGCCCCGAGTGCTGCCTGTGCCTCATCCGTTGCGAAGTCGGGGAAGAGGAGATCGGTGAGCCGGAGAGCAACTCCGATGGCTATGAGAAGCCAGAGGAAGATGGCATCACGCTGGGGGCGCATGGGTGCATGTGGTGATGATTGCGGCAGGCGCTCTCCCTTTGCGGGAAGAGTAGCGGTGCTCCCAGAGGAAACAGATCTGTCCTTCCCGTGCCTCGATGTCATGGATATCGATATTCACGAGCCAGAAACCCTGGGATCGGAGCATCTCGAGCGCCTGGGGTGCCGCTGCGCGTACCTCGGGATCGAGGAAGGGGAGGACGCGGGGAATGCGTAGGAGCGAGGGGATGCTCAGAACAATGCTGAGTGCGAGGAGGGAGAGGAGCAGTTTCGTTCGCATGGTAGTTGGGGAACAATTTTCAATGCTCAATTTCCAATTTCCAATCAATGTCCAAAACCCAATGACCAATGCTCAAACAATCGATACAAAACAATCTCTTCCTTCATTGGAAATTGGTACTTGAAAATTGGACATTGATCCCATGTTACCATCTCTCCATGCTTTCCCTCGTTCTTCCCACCTACAACGAAGCCCAGAACCTCCCCATTCTCCTCCCGAAGATCGAGGAGGAACTTCAGGGCATGTCCCACGAGGTGATCGTTGTCGATGATGATTCCCCTGATGGAACGCCGCGGGTGGCGCATGCGCTCACGGAGCGATACCCGCACCTCAGGGTCCTACGCCGCATCGGACGTCGCGGACTCTCTTCCGCCGTTGTGGAAGGATTCCTTGCGGCAAACGGTGATGTTCTTGCCGTGATGGATGCGGATGGGCAGCACGATATCGCTCTCCTTCCGACGCTGTCTCAAGCTCTCAAGGGAGGAGCCAATGTTGCAATCGGCTCACGGTACGTAGCGGGGGGGGGCGTGGGCAAGTGGGATGAGCGGCGATACACCTTGAGTAAGATTGCAACGCACCTTGCCATTCGTCTCTGTCGGGTGCACGTCTGCGATCCCATGAGCGGTTTCTTCGCGATCGACCGTCAAACGTTCGAGGCGGCGCTCCCGAAGCTCAATCCGAAGGGATTCAAGATCCTTCTCGATCTCCTGGTGCACCTGCCGGCAGGGGCCGCTGTGCGAGAATTGCCCTTCACCTTCGGAGAGCGGCTGCACGGGGAAAGCAAGCTCTCGCGAAGAGTACAGATCGAATTCCTGGAATACCTCTATGAGGTGACGCTGGGGCGCTTCATCCCTCTCACGTTTGTGAAGTACTGCATCGTGGGGTCACTCGGGGTCCTTGTGCATTTGAGCACATACTTCTTCATCCGGATGCTCCTTGCAGAGCAGGAAGTTTCCCTCTTCGGTTTCTCGCTCTCCGTGCTTGGTGCCATCGAGACTGCCATCATCTTCAACTTCCTCCTCAATAACCTCTGGACCTTCGCCCACGCGCGCCTCCGAGGTTTTGGCGCTCTCTTTGGCTTTCTCAAGTTCAATGCGGCCTGTGCCATCGGTGCCATCGCGAACTACGGCGTCTCTGCGTTCCTCTTCTCCCGCGGGTGGGCGGAGCTTCTCTCTGTCATTATTGGAGCGTTTGTGGGGATTTTCTGGAACTATACGATGAATAGGCTTATTACGTGGAGGGAATGATTGACAGAGAGATGGACGAGTAGAAGAATCCCGCCCCTGATGTTTTTCGTCTCATTCGGCGCATCTTCACGTTTCCGCGAGAACCGGCTCACGTTCTTTGCCAAAGAAAAGCAGGACATTCCCATTCCATACAGGCACGAAGATTTTCAACGCACCCTCGAGGGATGCAGATTGGAAAGAGATGCATTTCGTAAGAAGTATCGACAATCCCTCGAAGGTCTTCCCGAGGAACCGGACATTGCGCCCGATATGTTGCGTTCTCTTCCCGATGATGAAGCACGCCGCGTCTTCGAAGCGTTGGAGACTGAAGGAAAAAATGCGGGTGATGTGCTTCTGCTCCGGACCTATTACAAGATGGGACGAGAATTAGCACGTTGCAAGCAGGAAGTTCATGAGCAGGTTCTCGTCATGAACGCGCTGCAAGATGTGAGAAAAATGCAGATACGTCTGCATGACTACATGCGAGAGCAAACAGCGCGGGAAAATCTGGACGATGATCCGGATCAGAGCAAAAGCAATAAGGCCAAAGCATTCGCTCTGCTCAATATCATTTCAGAGATTGGCAATGCCCACTGCAGATTTCCCGAAAAGGGGAAGAAGGAGAAACCAGATACGATGACCGAACGAGAGTGGGAAGATGAGGCAGAAGAGAGGGAAAAACTGATGCAAGCGCGAAAGAAATTCCGTTACCACTGTATCCGCGATTGGGAAACATTTTGTGATGAGAATGGCAAACCCATACTTTCTCTGCATTGTATGCGGTCACTCGCTTTCCTCCACATGCACTTCAACGGTCTTCATGTCGATAGGGCAATGGACGCCCGGAGTATCGCTCTCGCGGAGCACTCCGGGGAGGATCTCCTCACGCTCGCCCGAAGCGATCTTGATCCTTCGGAGAGTAAACCTCTGCTGGATTTGGCAAAGTCATTGCGTTCTGGAAACGAACCCATGGGAGAAGATTTTCCGGGGTATCCGGCGGTGATCGAAACCCTCCCTGCTTTGCCGAAGCTTATCCTCACCCTTCTCTATGGAGACATCATCGCAGCACGCCCTCATGACATTGAAGACAAGTACTTCGGGCGGGAAGATTTGATCGAACAGTTCACCAAGGGAGGAAATATTGTTACAGATGGGGAACGCGCCATCCTCATGCGTGAACTCATCGAATACCTTGCTGATTACTCAGAAGCGCTTGCAGAGGGAGAAGGAACCAAGAACGAAGGATTCACCGAGCACAATGCATTGCGTATCTACGATCTGCTCCGTGAAAACGCGCGGAAATATCTCTTTCAATCCGGCGTGAATTATATTTACCTCACGGGAAGCGATCATGGTGTGAAACATCTGATTCAAGGAAACGTGCGCTTTACGACGCAGGTGGCAGAACAGTTGCAATGGTCCGCGCAGGATCGCGTGTGCCTGCGGCAAATAGCCGTCGATCACGATCTCGGCTACACCCATGCCGCCCTGCAACGCTTCAACACGCTCGAGGAGGGAATTCCCCTCGACAACGGCTACTACGGTCTTGTGAAGGATCATCCCCTCTACTCCAGCGCCTACTTCGAAGCGCATCGCCCGGAGTACGAGGAGTACTTTGGAAAACAGGGAGCACGTAATATTGGCGTGGGTATTTTGGATCACAGCGAAGTGAAGGGGCATTTACGAGACCGAGACCCGGCGAAACGAATCCAGGCGCTCTTCTGCCGCATCGATTGCATGGCGGTCTCCGCCGATCTCAAAAACGCTCCCGCCTTCATGGACCCTAAAGTGCTCGTCGCGATGAGCAAGGCTTTCGAAGCTGTCGAGTACCTAAAGGATGTAGATCAACGAATGGGGGAGATTTGGAAAGGGGGTGACGTGCGGGGCGATGAGTACAAATGGCTCGCGACGGTGCAGGCATCCCTCCGGGTTATTGCCAATCAAGTGAAGGCGTATCTCCTCGGATTAGATAAGGAGATCTACGAAAACTCCGTCTATCAGCAAGCCTATCATCGGGCGATCGATCAACATTATGATCCTTTCAATCCAAAATTTCCCACACAGCGTGACTTCGGCAGCAATGCCATTGCTTTCGCAGGCATCGATGTTCGTTCTATCGCCGAGCGGGACCTCCTCACGGCACGATTGAGTATAGAGCCACTCTTCTTTCTTGTCGCTCAATACTTCGGAGGAGAACAGGGCTCAAGCTTTGCCACGAGTGCCATCAGCAAGCTGCTCAAGGATTTCGGCGCAAATATACACAATCCTTCCAAGCTCATCCAGGCATTTGATGTACTTTCCTCGAGACGCCAAAAATGGCACACGGAAAATGATGTAGCGAAACATGCACAAGGTAGCTTGGAATACCACCAGCACCATCCGACACACGTGCACTTTGAATTTACTATGCCAAAACGTGGCGAGAGTTCACCACTGATTAAGCTCATGACAAAACTCATGCCTTCTCTAATCATGGTGAGAGATCTACTGCGGCCAGATTTTGATAGTGAAAGACTGAAATCGGTACTGGAAAAATTTGCAGATGATACAGAGAACGACGAAATCTCGGCGAGTATCCAGAATGGAGATCTAGAGGGTGCTACTGAGCACTTCCTTACGCAGCATTTCATATTGCCAAAATAATCCGCATTGCAGTAGACTTTCTCTTCCGTATCCTCTATTATTCAAAACCATGAAACCTGCAGAAAATCCTCACGCAGAGGCTCCATACATCGTAGGTGAGGGTGAGTGGGAGCCCAAGTCCGCTCTGCCGGAGATGTGGGAGGTTATGCATGAATGTGAGAAAGCTGGTTTAGACATTTACAATACTGAAACGATTGTCCACTGGCATATTTTCTTTCAGCAACACGATATTGCTTCATTCGGGGAATTCCTGCAGAAGCTCAATGAGGGTAGGAAGAAGAGAGATTTCTATGAGTTCAACAAATACTGTCTGGCTCTCTATCGCAAGGTGCATGAAATGCAGCTTGCCGGTGAGATGCATCCTGTAGAGAGAGAACTCATCGAAGAGCGAATGTCGGGAGCAGTGAGAAGGGAGCAACGCGGTGATGAGTACCACTCAGATCCGGGAAATGATTACTGGCGGAGAAGGGCGAGTATTGTCGGTCCGGATTATAGGGAGCTTCCGCGTTCGTATGAGAAGCTGAGGGCTAGCTACGTTAGTTTTGAAGAGTTTATGGCGGATCACAAAGAATTTGACGGACCAAGAGATGGGGAATTGGAGATTCAGGGTCAGGTGAGTCGAGATGTAATCAATAAACGTAGAAAAGAATCCGCACAAAATGCCAGAACCGCATTGGGCTAAAAAACTATAATACTATTCAATCAAATAGTATAATAGTCCCGGAACCACTCGATCCTTCGGCTGCGCTCAGGATCTTTCCTTGCTGTTAGGAAGGGAAATCTAGATGTTGTAATAGTTGCGGAACCATTCGACCCCTCAACTGCGTTCGGGGTCTGGTGCTTATCCTTCCCGAGGAAAGTTAGATGCCGTAGTACGTGCGGAACCATTCGACGAACTTCGGGATTCCATCTGCGATCGTCGTTTTGGGGGCGTAACCAAGTTTTTCTTTTGCCTTGGTAATGTCCGCAAGCGATGTGCGGACGTCGCCCGGCTGCATGTCGAGGAATTCTTTTTTGCCTTCCCTTCCGCCCACCTTCGCGCCTTGCGCTACGGCGGGCAGGCAGGCCTTCTCGATCATCGCGATGAAATCCATGAGCTCTTCCTGTTTCCCGCTTCCTAAGTTAAAAATCTCGTTCGGGTGGTTCTTATTGATTGCTGCGACGGTTCCCGCAACGATGTCATCGATGTACGTGAAATCGCGCTGCTGTTTCCCGTGACCGTAAATCTGGAGGGGGTGATTGCGGAGAATCGCATCGGTGAAGAGGAAGAGCGCCATATCGGGACGACCAAAGGGACCATAGACCGTGAAGTAGCGGAGTCCCGTGACGGGGATGCTGTAGAGGTGATGATAGGTGCTCGCGAGTAATTCATTATCACGCTTATTCATCCCATAGAGAGAGATCGGATTATCTACTCTATCTTCTTCACTCGAGGGCAGTTTCTCATTGCCTCCGTAGACAGAACTACTCGAGGCGTAGATGAGCCCGGGAACTTCGGCGCTCTTCACTGCTTCCAGTACGGAGAAAAAGCCCATGATGTTATTCTCGATGTACTCCTCGGGGTGCTCCAAGGAATAGCGTACTCCGGCAAGCGCTGCTAAATGACATACCCGATCAACGCCTGCTATGGCCCCATCAAGGGTTGCCCGATCTCTGATATCGCCCTTTATAAAGCGAAAGTTTTTCTCTTTCTGAAGAAGTGCATTACGCGCCTCCTTGAGGGTTGGATCGTAATAGGCATTGATGTTATCGAGGCCAATCACTTCATCGCCACGGGCGAGGAGAGCTTTGGAGAGATGGTAGCCAATAAATCCTGCGGATCCCGTCACAAGTATCTTCATTGTGGTTGAAGTGGATTGGCAAAAATCCCAAATCCCAAATCCCAAATCCCAAACAAATTCCAAAATCCAATTTCCAATTCGCAAACGTTTGTTGTTTGGAATTTGGTGCTTCTTTGGTGCTTGGTGCTTGGTGCGTGGGATTTTTTCATAGAGGCCTTCCGATGGAAAAATACTGTAATCCCGCTTCTCGCATCTTCTCCGGCTCAAACACATTCCTCCCATCAAAGACCATCTTGCCTTTCAAAGATTTAGCAATGTCTTCCGGTTTCCACTCCTTCCAATGATCCCACTCTGTGAGAATGAGGAGAGCATCGGCGTTACGTAAGGCCTCCTTCTCGCTTGCCGTGAGTATCACTTCTTTTGGGAGAATACTTTTGGCTGCGTCCATAGCGACGGGGTCAAATGCCTGAATCTTTGCTCCCTTTTCGAGCAACATGCTGATGATGTCGATCGAAGGGGCTGACCGCAGGTCGTCCGTATCGGGCTTAAAGGCGAGTCCCCACACGGCAAGCGTCTTTCCGCGTAGGCTCCCAAGTTCCTTCTCCACTTTGCGGATGAACCGGTCGCGCTGGCGTTCGTTGATCGCATCAACATCCTGCAACAATTGGGACTGCACGCCGAGCGCATCCGCAGTTTTCATGAGTGCGTGGACGTCCTTCGGGAAGCACGACCCGCCGTAGCCAATCCCGGCCTTCAGGAAATGCGGGGCAATCCGCTTGTCCGCACCCATGCCGCGCGCGACATCTTCCACATTGGCGTCACACGCTTCGCACAGTTCCGCGATGAAGTTGATGAAACTGATCTTCGTCGCGAGGAACGCATTCGATGCATACTTCGTGAGCTCCGCGCTCTCGACGGACATTTCGAAGTAGGGGACATTTTTCCTGAGAAGCGGCTCATACAGCTCGCGCATGATCTTCTTCGCGCGATCGTCGCGGCATCCCACCACGATCCGGTCAGGCTCCAAAAAATCCTGCACGGCCTTTCCCTCGCGCAGGAACTCGGGATTACTCACGAGGTGCACGACGTGCGTTTTTCGTTTTTCGTTTTTCGTTTTTCGTTCCATCTCCTCCTCGACCCACATGCGACATTTCTCACTTGTTCCGACAGGAACTGTTGATTTCATGACGAAAACCTTCTCGTCGACTGTATGCTGGCCGATCATCCGACACACACTCTCTACTTGTGAAAGATCAGCTCGTCGTCCTTGTCCGAGCGGAGTTCCGACAGCCGCGAGGATGAGCGGGCAATGGCGGATCCCGTCATCGAGATTCGTGGAGAAGGAAAGTTTTCCATTTCTCAAATGTTTCCGGAGCAGCTCGGGGAGACATGGTTCATAGATCGGACATTCGCCCGCCCGCAACTTCTTGATTTTCTCTTCGTTGATATCTACGCCAATGACCTCGTGACCGAGCTCCGCGAAGCACGCTGCGGAGACGAGACCCACGTAGCCTGTGCCGATAACGCAGAGCTTCATCGCACATAGGATACCGTATTTTCATCATTCTTCTGGGAAAATTGCTCCATTGCTATATTGCTCTATTGTTCGCAAGCGAACTCTTGCCTTTTTTCACAATGGAACAATGGAACAATGGAACAATAGGCGCATGCCCACATTCTTAGC
>CAZQCB010000016.1:0-10324 GCA_964592265.1 uncultured Candidatus Peribacteria bacterium
ATGCCGTCGCTTGACCGCGTGCTTGCCGCGAGTACGTACAGTGATACGCCGCTCCTGCGAAAGGCGATCCATAGCTTGAAGTATGGCCGCCTGAGTGCCCCAGGCGAAATACTGCAAGATGTGCTCGCGAAATCCTTTCTGCGACTTACAACTCCCCGGGAGGATGCCTGCATCTGCCCTGTCCCCCTCCACTTCACGCGCGCCTTCTGGCGTGGATTTAATCAGGCGGAGCTTTTGGCCGAAGGGCTCAGGAAGGTGACGGGACTTCCTGTATTGCATCTTCTTTCCCGAGTGCGACCGACGGGGCATCAGGCGAGGCGAAAGCGAGAGGAGAGGTTAGGGGCGATGAGGGGGGCGTTTGCGATAAGAAGGCAAGGAAGGCAACGGGGGCAGGAAGGGCAGGAAGGTTTGCCATTCTGCGTCTACCTCGTTGATGACCTCTTTACGACCGGGGCAACGCTCCAGGAGTGTGCGAAAACACTGAAGGCCGCGGGTGTCCATCGGGTGGAAGGTGTTGTTTTGGCTCACGGATGACAACGATTGTTACCGCTCACTTCGCTGCGCTTCGTTCGCTGATTGTTCCATTGTTCAATTGTTCGCAAGCGAGAACAACTTCATGGTCGTCAATATAACAATGTAACAATGGAGCAATGGAGCAATCGGATCTGTGTGGAAAACTTTTCTTTTTTCCACAGAGCGACTACGCTCCCTCCCCTGTGACTCTGGTGCTCTCGGCACTGGCTTTCCTCTTACTCCTCACCCTGCTCGTGCTTGTGCACGAGCTCGGGCATTTCGCGGTCGCGAAGTGGGCCAAGGTCCGCGTCGAGGAATTTGGGTTTGGTCTGCCGCCCCGCGCGAAGAAGCTCTTTCTCTGGGACTCAACGCTCTTCTCCCTCAATTGGATTCCTTTTGGCGGATTCGTCCGCTTACAAGGGGAGACGAGTCTGGATCCGGGTGAACGCTCGCGTGAGGGAAGTTTCGCAGCCGCATCCATCCCTGCGCGTCTCCTGATCCTCCTTGCAGGAGTCTTCATGAATTTCCTCTTGGCGATTACGCTCCTCACACTCGGGTTCTCCCTCTGGCATTGGGTACCCACGTACCTCAGTCTTGATGATCTGCGTAGAGGACGAGAGAGGCAGGAGGTGGACGTCGAGTGGGGGATTTTCGTCTCGGAAGTGATTCCCGGAGACTCTGCGTCACGCGCGGGTGTTGCGTCAGGCGGGCTCCTTGCCGCGATCAATGGCACTGCGGTGACGACGGTACATGAGGTGCTTGCCCTCCAGGCCGGGCAGAGTTCTCTCACCTACACGATTCTGTACCCTCCCCCTGGAGCGGGAGAACGTGCAGAGTTTCTGGAGGAGAAGACGTTCCGGGTCGGAGTACGAGAGGGGAAAACAGGGGTGGCGCTCTCCGAATTTGCACTGCACATTGCAGGACGGAAACACCCTCTCCCACGCGCATTCTCACTTGCCTGGAGGGAGACGGGCGTCGTCACCATCCAGACGGTTCGTGGAGCAGGGATGCTCCTCACCTCTCTCCTCTCCGAATGGCGAGTGCCGCAAGGCATTACGGGCATCGTGGGAATTGCGCAGCTCACGCATGCATCTATTCAGGAGGGCTTCATGACGTACCTCCGGCTCGTCGCGCTCTTAAGCCTCAGTCTTGCCGCTCTCAATATCCTCCCGTTTCCGGCTCTCGACGGCGGCCGGATGCTCTTCGTGCTCATCGAGATGCTCACGGGGCGGCCCGTGTATCGGCGTCTGGAAGTCGTCACGAATGGGATGGGCTTCCTGCTCATTCTCTTCCTCATCATTGCGGTGACTCTGAATGACATTCTTCGCATCTTCTCGTCCTCACCTTTGCTGTGACTGCCCTCTCCTTCAAGCAGCTCTGGCTTGAGATCCTGCAGAAGCTCGAACCGAGCGTGCAGCGGGCGATGCTCATCACCTGGTTCAAGGACACGGCGGTTCTCGGGAAAGAGGAGGGGAAACTCATCGTTGGCCTCCCGCTCCCGATGTTCCTCAATTGGCACCTCGAACACTACGAGGACCTGACACTTAAAGCCGTACAGGAGTTCGATCCCTCGATCACACAGATTGTGTACAAGGTCGATATCAGCCTGCGGGATGGTGATCCCCGGGTGATCGATCTCCTGACGCTCTTCCCGGCGAAGAAGATGCGCCGCCTCCCCGGAAAGCAGGAAGTCCGCATTGGAGAGGGACTCACGGGGAAGATTCTCAATCCTCGCTACACACTCGACGCCTTCGTTGTCGGGGCATCGACGCGACTTGCACATGCGGCTTCTCTTGCAGTCGCATCACAGCCTGGCGGGAAATACAATCCGCTCTTCATCTATGGGGGGGTGGGACTCGGGAAGACGCACCTCCTGCAGGGCACCGGAAATGAAATCTTAAGGGGAAACCCCCATGCGATCGTGCTCTACACTACCTCCGAGGAATTCACGAACCAGGTGATCGAGGCAATCAAGAGTCAGAGGATGGAACACCTCCGTCGCCGCTACCGCCAAGTGGATGTGCTCATCGTTGATGATATTCAGTTTTTCGCGAGTAAGGAGCGGACCCAAGAGGAGTTCTTCCATACCTTCAATACCCTGCTTGAGGGGGGGAAGCAGGTGATTCTCAGTTCGGATAGACCTCCGCAGGAGTTGCACAATGTCCTCCATGACCGCCTGCGTTCGCGCTTCGAACGCGGAATGATCGCGGATGTCGGGAAGCCGGACTACGAGACGAGGGTCGCAATTTTGGCCGAGAGAGCGAAGGAGTACGAGATTTTCCTCGACCGGTCCGTGATCGAATTCATTGCCGAGCATGTGAAGGACAGCGTCCGGACACTGGAGGGCATCCTCATGCAGGCGGTCGCGCAGTATGAACTGGAGCACCGTATGCCGACGGTGAAATCCATCACGGAGATCCTGGAGAAACTTGCCCGTGATCCGCATGCGAAAGAGGAGGAAGTGGGGTTCGTCCCGCAGGAAGAGCGCGCTCCCCGCTTCCAGGATGTCCTCGAGGGAGTGAGCCGTTACTATGCGATCTCCCTCCAGGATATCCTCGGGGGTTCACGGGTGCGGGAGGTCATGATCCCCCGGCAGATCGCGATGTACATCGGCAAGAAGCGCATGCGCATGAGCTTCGTGCAACTGGGGGAGCTCTTCTCAGGGAGGGATCACTCCACCGTCCTCCATTCGGTCCGGAAGATCGATGAGCAGATTCAACATGATCCTCAACTCCTTCGTGAAATACGCACGATTGAGCGGGAAGCGGGGATGCATGTGGGGTAGTTCTCGTCTAGACTGTATGCGATGGAGTCGCTCTCGCATCAGTCTCTCACGTGGTATAACCTCATTCGCCCAACGCAGGAGCAGCTTGCGGGGCTCCAGAAGGAGTATGGATTTCATGAACTCGATATCGAGGACTGCTTGAGCGAGCATGAGCGCCCGAAAATTGATGAGTACGATGAGTACCTCTTCATTGTCCTCCACATTCCCTACCTTGCTCCGGAGAGGAAGCGCATCCTCAAGGAAGAGGTGAATATCTTCCTCGGGAGTAACTACGTGATTACGCTGCACGATGGAAATCTCGAAGTCCTCAATGCCTTCTGGGAGCGTCTCTCCGCATCACAGGAGGCGAGGCAGGAGAACTTCGGGGAGGGGACGGGACTTTTCCTCTACGAGCTTGTGAGCAGACTGTTCGACTCCTACTTCCCTCTCATTGACGATATCAATAGGCAACTCCGGATGCTCGAAGGGATTCTCTTCGAGGAGGAGGGGGAGGAGAAGGTCCTGCGTCTCATTCTGGAGCTCAAGCGGAGCATCATCACCATGCGCCGCATTCTGCTCCCACAGCGAACCATCGTTGCGGGCTTGGAGCACAAGAGCAAGAAGTTCGTTCCAGAGGAACTCGATGTCTATTTCGATGACGTGCAGGATGCCATCGAGCGACAGTGGTCGATGCTGGAGACGGTGAAGGAAGTCATCGAGGCACTGCAGGATTCTCACGAGGCCTGGGTGCGCAATAAGACGAATAGAACGATGCAGGTGCTCACGGTCTTCTCTGTGACGATGCTTCCCCTCACGGTGATTACGGGTCTCTTTGGGATGAATGTCCCCATTCCCCATGGAAGCGATCCCTGGGCGTTCCTCGGGATTGCCTTCGTTCTCCTCGGCTTCCTCGTCGCGACGGTTGTGTATTCCTGGTGGAAGAGGTGGTTATGAAGATCAGAAAAAGAACAATGGCAGTCGGTGCAGGAATTATCTGTGTTATAGGCATTCTGAGTTTCCCTCGCATCTCGAGGTGGTACCGCGTGCGCGAAGCTGAGCAATTGCTCGAGCATCCGTTACCGGAAGTCTCGGATCCAGCGCATCTTCGTCCTAGCCCCAGCCCTAGCCCTTCCCTTGAAGTCAATCTCCCCGTGCCTTTCACAGTGCAAGCTCCTCATGGAAACTGGGACTTGCCGTACCAGGAAGCCTGCGAGGAGGCGGCGGCCCTCATGGCGATCCGCTATGCCTTCGGCAATCCTATTCTCTCACCCGACGACGCCGACGCGGCAATCCTGGATTTAGTGCGAACCAATGCGGAGATCCTCCGCTTGCCCTTCGATCAGACTGCTGAAGAGGTCATGCGCCTCATCCACGAGATCGATGATCGCATCGGCGTGCGGTTGCTACATGATCCCACGATCGAGGCTCTCCAGCGTGAACTCTCTTCAGGGAACGTCGTCCTCGTTCCGGCAGCAGGGCGGAAGCTTGGTAATCCCTTCTTCCGACGTCCCGGGCCTCTCTACCACATGCTCGTGCTCCGGGGGTACACGGAGGACGGATACTTCATCACGAACGATCCCGGGACGAAGCGGGGGGAAGAGTACCTGTACCCCTTCGCGCGCATCATGGAGGCGAACGGGGATTGGGCTTCGGGGGGTCCTGACATGAGCCGCAAGGTGGTGATTGTCGTAGCACCGTTCGCTCAGGGGCAGCCGTAGGGACAATTGATATTTTAGAAAAAGTATGTTATAATATACATAGGGAACACACCCACATCCATGCGCTTTCTGCGCCTTCACCTCCTCATTTTCTCCGTACTTGTAGGCATCGGGGGGATCCTCCTTGCTTCGGAGAGGACACACCGGCAGAGCTCCGAGAGAGAGGGGCAGTGGATGCGACCAGCACTCACCGTCTGGGAGTTACGCTCTTCAAGGGAGCCGCGCGGTGCTGCCCCGGAGATTCCTCCTGCAATCAATCTCCCCGTCCCCTTCACGTCCCAGGCGCCGCACGGGAACTGGAAGATGCCCTACCAGGAGGCGTGCGAGGAGGCGGCGCTCCTCATGGCCCTCCGGTATGCGGAAGGAAAGCCCATCTTCTCGCAGGAGGATGCGAACCAGGCCATCCTGCAGTTCGTCGAGCGTAATCGGGAGGTGCTCGGCGATGCGATCGACGAGTCGGTCGCGGAGGGAGAGACGTTGCTTTCGGAGGTGAATCCGAAGGTGCCCGTGCACCTGCTCTTTGACCCCACCGTTTCTGCACTGCAGCAGGAGCTTGCCCGGGGGAACGCCATCATCGTCCCCGCAGCGGGGGCAGCGCTGCAGAACCCCCACTTCCGCCGTCCCTGGCCGCGCTACCACATGCTCGTCCTCCGGGGATACACCGAGGATGGGCACTTCATCGCGAACGAGCCGGGGACGAAGGAGGGGGAGGGATATCGGTACTCCTTCGCAACGATCATGGATGCGTTACATGACTGGGTGCCGCTGGAGAGGGACATTGAGGAGGGGGGGAAGGTGGTGCTTGTTGTGGAGCCTTTACAAGAGAGGTGATTACGTTTGTCGCAAATGTGATCCGTGATACTTGTAGAGGATTCTTCGGTATCCATTGGTACTCTTGAGGCAGTCTGTCACAAAGGGTGTCTTAGGTTCCCCGATTGTCCGATTTGCCCTTGCGTATAATTGAAGTGCTCGTCGGAGTTGTTCTCTATTGATGTTCATCTCGGCGGCAATCGTGAGTGCTACTTTTCGGATGCGACTGTAGAGTGCGTATGCAAACTTCTCGTGCTGTTTTGGTGTCTTCCCTCTTCCTTGAGCAATTGTCTGTTCGAGATTGCCTAGATGCTGTTCGAGTCTGAAACTCTTCATGTAATCGAATCCCTCTGCCATGGGAGCATCGTACCAAGTCCTTTCTGGCTGTGATACTCTCAGACTTGCATCTCTCTTTTTGAACTATGCCGAAGATTACCTCTCTCCATGCCCGTCAAATCCTCGATTCGCGAGGGAATCCGACTGTGGAGGTAGATTGTCGGCTGGATGATTCCGCACTCGGAAGAGCGTCAGTCCCTTCCGGAGCCTCGACCGGGAAGCACGAAGCCTTGGAACTCCGTGATGGAGATACTCAGATCTATGGGGGGAAATCCGTGCATCGAGCGGTGCAGAATGTCCATACGACCATTGCACGCACACTCGTCGGGATGGAGAGCAGCGATCAGCGCAAGGTCGATGAGGCACTGCTTTCTCTCGACCCCGATTCCCGCAAGGCATCGCTCGGCGCCAATGCCGTGCTCGGTGTCTCGATGGCGGTCTGTCGTGCGAGGGCAGCAAGTGAGGAATACCCTCTCTGGCAATCGCTCGCACGGCAGTATGGGACGAGGGACCCGGTGCTGCTTCCCGTTCCTCTCATGAATCTCCTGAATGGAGGCAAGCATGCCGATTCCGGCCTCTGCTTCCAGGAGTGCATGATTGTCCCGACAGATTTCTCCTCCTTCTCTGATGCGCTCCGTGCCGGTGTGGAGATCTTCCATGCACTGAAGAAACTCCTGAGTGACGCGGGACATGTCACCGCTGTAGGAGATGAGGGGGGATTCGCCCCCCGGCTCACGCGGAATCGGGAGGCATTTGAGCTCCTCGTGCGTGCGATTGCCGCAGCAGGATACGAGGGGAAGGTCAAACTCGCGATCGATGCTGCGGCATCGGAGTTCTTCTCGGAGGGGGTGTACCGCGTGGATGGCACGCATCTGCACCCCGATGAGCTCCTGCACTACTACCGGGGATTCGTCGAAGATTTCCCGATCGTCTCCATTGAAGACAGCCATGCGGAAGATGATTGGGAAGGGTTCATCGCCATGCAGAAGGAATTTGGGAAAAAGGTGCAGCTTGTGGGTGACGATATTTTTGTGACGAATGTTGCACGCATACGTGAAGGCATCGAGAAAAAGGCGGCGAACGCGGTGCTCATCAAATTGAACCAGATCGGGACAGTGTCCGAGACCGTGGATGCCGTGCGCATTGCGGAGGAAGCGGGCTGGAAAACTGTCGTGAGCCATCGGAGTGGCGAGACCGAGGATGCATTCATTGCGCACTTCGCGGTGGCACTCCGTGTACCTGAAATCAAGACAGGGTCTCTCTCTCGCACGGATCGCATCTGCAAGTACAATGCTCTTCTTCGGATTGAGGAGGAGCTCGGGCGAAAAGCGGAATATCGCAACCCGCTCGCATGAAGGGTATGGGGTAGTGTATGCTTCGGCACTCCATGCTCTTACGTTCCAGGCGACGGCGCTATGGTGCCTACTCCCAGCTTGCCTCCCCCCCTTCACAGAGGAGAGGGAAGTGGGTGGGCGCTCTCCTGATCCTCCTCCTCGTTGCCTTGGGTGCACAGGCTCTCTACAAGACCTTTTCTCCTTCCGTGAGTGGAAAGCGTGTTGCGACCATTCTCCAGAGTACGGAGGGGGAGGGCGTGCGTGTTGCCATTCACGGAGAAGAGAGCGAGCAGCGTGCAGAGAGGGGTCTGCGTCTCTATGACGGGGATCGGGTGAGTACCGCTCATGGAGCTTCTGCGACTCTCCAGTTCTTCGATGCAATGATGGTGACCCTGGACGAAGGGGGCAGGCTCCTTCTCGATGAAGTCATTGCAGGAGAGGAGGCGTCTCTCATCGCGCTTCGTCTGGAGCAGGGGCAACTCTGGGTGGAGACGTCAACGGGGAGCCAGATTTCCCGCACGATCGATACACCTCTCGCACGTTTTATCCTGCCGCCGCGCACGCGTGCGATTCTGAGTGTGCAGGCAGAAGCAGAGGGAAATGAACGCATTGCGGTCTTTGAGACCTCCGGTCCTGGCGCTGAAGCGATGCTCCGGGATTCGGGAAGGCCGCCTCTCACGGTCGTTATTGGGGAGGGGCAACAGTTTCAGGTGACTCCTGCGAGTCTTTCGCAGATGAAGGAGGGGGGGATCAATCCTTACGATGCACGTGCGGTGATTGAGGAGAGTCTCTTCACCTCCTCGTTCTACCTGCGTAGTTCCACGAGGAAGGAGCCCTTCCCCCTCGCGGAGGCTCCGAAGGAAGAAGGGGTAGCGGAAGGAGAACCACTCATCGTGGATACCCCGCAGGACAAAACATTCCTGCAGGGGAGTACGGTGCGCATCGAGGGGCGCGTTGGCGGAGGGGTGTCGGTCGTGCGGGTGGATGGATACAACGCCGTCCTGCAGGATGGGCATTTTGAACGGGAGATTGCTCTCCCCGAGAATGAGGAATTTTCGATCGAGATACAGGCGGAGGATCGCGATGGTCTTGTGATTGCAACGAAAGCGCTCTCCCTCTCACGGGATATCCGTCCTCCGGATCCTCCTCGCATAACCTCCCCTGGTGGTTCCGGGAGCACGGTGCAGGTGCAGGAGGATTCCTTCGAGATTGTCGGAGAGGCATCAGAGGATTCGACAGGCATCGTGGTGAATGGCTATCAGCTGCAGAAATTCGTACCGGGCCAATTCTGGAGATACCTCGTTGATCCTGCAATTGGGAACGTGCGAGTGGGGGAGAATACCTACGAGGTCGTGGCGCTTGACCGGGGTGGGAACCGGAGCATTCCTGTTCGTATCACGATCGTGTGGAAAGCGCAGCCGCTCCCTCCAGCTTCCCCGGAGGAAGACCTGCCGAGGGATGCAGGCACATACCTGTTCCCCGGAACCCTCCGCGTGATGGCTCCCACATCTGATGGTTCCCCCTTTTCTACGGCAGAAGAGGAGGTGCTCATCGAGGGGGAGACGCACCTCGATACTGCGCTGATCAGCATCAACGGATTCACCCTCACGAAGTACGTTGCGGGCAAGACGACGTGGAATTACGTCGCGAACGATGCATTCGGGAATTACCGCACGGGAAAAAACCTCTACACGATCGTGGCGCGGAATGCGGACGGGAAAATTTTGGATGTCGTCAGGTATACGATTGAGCGGCAGTAGCGTAGGCATGTAGGCGTGTAGTTTCTGTAGGCGGTGAGCAGGGAGCGAACTCCAGTATAATGTTATACTGGAGTGCACTCTTGGCTACGGGATAGGAAGAGCCAAATCGAGCTTCCTTGTGACTTCTTGGAATGACTCGGGAATCGGTGCACGCACGACGAGCTGCTCCTTCGTTTCTGGAGAGTGAAAGGAGAGCATTCGAGCATGCAGGCAGGGTGAGGCGATGTCGTGCTTCTCCGAAAGGGACTCGCTCTCAGCATTCCCATATGCGGTATCCCCAAGAATGGGATGACCGATCGCTCTCATGTGGACGCGGATCTGGTGGGTGCGACCGGTGTGAATGACGCACTCGAGGAGAGCTGCTTCCGTGCCCTTCGAGAGTATGCGATAGTGCGTTACGGCACTGCGACTTTTGCTCGTGCGGAAGAGAGACATCTTCTTGCGATTGGTGAGATTCCTCCCGACCGGCGCATCAATTGTTGCTTCACTCTCCGCAGGAATACCGGCAATCACCGCGAGGTATTTCTTGTGAACAGTCCGTTCCTGAAATTGCTTCTGGAGTGCTTCACAACTCTTCGCAGACTTGGCGAGGAGGAGGCAACCGGACGTCCCTTTGTCCAGACGGTGAGCGAGGAGGAGCGAGGGGAGGTTCTGCTGCTTTTTCAGGAGATCAAGGAGGGGAGCGACGGCAATGTTCTGAGGTTTATTCACCACAATGCACGCGTCGTCTTCGTAGAGGAGGGGAACCAACGGAGGTTTTAGGTTTGAGGTTTTAGGTTTTAGGAAAATGTTTTCTGCGCCCTCTTCCAGAGTGACTGTATCTCCTTCAGAAATTCTCCTCGAGGCTTTCGTCACTCTGTGGCCGTTGCAGCGGACATGCCCTTCGCGGATTGCTTTCGCCGCCTGGGAGCGGGAGAGGCCTAAGTGGGTGGCGACGTATTGGTCGAGGCGCATGGAAGGCACCCTAGCGGAGGAAGCACCAAGCACCAAGTTCCAAGCACCAAAAAAATTTCAAACTCCAAATTCCAAAGTCTCCTACGGCCGCATTTTGATGTTTGGTATTTGAGATTTCTTTGGAATTTGATGCTT
>CAZQCB010000016.1:10424-17526 GCA_964592265.1 uncultured Candidatus Peribacteria bacterium
TGGGATTTGGAATTTTTCGTTCCCCAAGTCTTTCTTCTCTGCTAGAGTCCCCTTTGGCCTTTCCCCCTCCCTGTGCGTCTCATTGAGGTCGCGAAGAAATTGGGCATGACTGGACAAGAGCTGCGGCGAGAACTCACGCAGGTGGATTTTGGGGTGAAGACGACCGATCGGGAGGTACCAGCGGCACTTGCGCACGGCATCATTCGCTACCTTGCACGGAAGTACAACATCGAGGTGAAAGAGGAAAAAGAGGGAGAGGATGCTCCTCCTTCGCTGGAGACTCCTCCAGATGCTCCGACTCCTCCTGTAGAGCAGAGTGCGGAACAGGCAGTCGAATCCGCACCCCAGAAGAAGGTGCACGTTCTCCGCAAGCTCTCCCTCGAGGGCAGTGCTGTTCCCACCGGGGCTGTGGTGATCGGTGTGCCGGTGAGGCCGCCTCCAGCGAAACGCATCTTGAGTAAGGTGCAACAGGAGGAACAGCGTCAGGAGCGCAAGCTCGAGAAACTCTACGAGAAGAAACGTGTGCTTGAGCAGCAGCAGCAGATCAAGGCGAAATCAGGAGTGGTGGAACTTCCCGATGCGATCTCCGTGAAAGAGTTTGCCGAGAAAGCCGGGGTGCAGGTCCCTCAAGTCATCTCTGCCCTCATGAAGAATGGCGTGCTTGTGACAATCAATCAGCACATTGATTTTGACACTGCTTCGATCGTCGCGAGTGAGCTCGGTGTAGAGGTGAAAAAGGTGCAAGCGGGTGCTTCAGCCGAGGGGCTCATTGCAGGGGACCTCAAGGTACTCCTCAGAGAGGATGACCCGAGTCATCTCTTGCCACGTCCTCCCATTGTAACGGTCATGGGCCATGTCGATCATGGAAAGACCGCCATTCTCGATGCTATCCGGAAGACGAATGTTGCGGCTTCGGAAGCAGGAGGTATTACCCAGCGCATCGGCGCCTCCGAAGTCACCCATGACGGCAAATCGGTTACCTTCCTCGATACCCCAGGCCATGAGGCATTCACGGCGATGCGTGCCCGAGGAGCGCAGATTACGGATATTGTCATTCTCGTCGTCGCTGCGGATGAGGGAGTACGACCGACGACCGTGGAGGCGATCGATCATGCGAAAGATGCGGGAGTACCCATTCTTGTCGCACTCAATAAGGTGGATAAAGAGGGGGCAGATCTCGATCGCGTGAAAGGGGAGCTCGCGAAAGAAGACTTGCAGCCAGAGGAGTGGGGAGGGAAAACCCCTGTCGTACCTTGTTCTGCGAAGACCGGGCAAGGGATAACGAATCTCCTGGAACATGTCCTCCTCCTCGCGGATGAACTGTCGCTGAAGGCGAATCCTCATCGACTGGCTGTCGCGACCGTCATTGAGGGACATCTCGATCCTTCGCTTGGTTCTGTGGCATCGGTCGTGGTGAACGCGGGGACTCTGCGGGTCGCGGACATCGTCGTCTGCGGCAGCGCTTCCGGCAGGGTGAAGTCCATGCTCGGTTCCCGTGGGGAGCGCATAGATACGGTCGGACCCTCCGGAGCGGTGCAGATCTCCGGTCTCTCCCGAGTGCCGGAAGCAGGGGACATTCTGCAGGTCGTTCCGAGCGAACAGGAGGCGAAGAAGCTCCTTGCGGAACTACTGCAGGCGAGGGCACGGGGACAGGTGCGCGGACTCGGAGATCTCATCAGTCGCCTCTCTGAAGGGAAGCTTGCGGTGTTGAAGATTGTCCTCAAGGTGGATTCTGGAGGGTCGCTCGAGGCCCTGCGGGATGCTCTCTCGAAGATCAAAGTCGAGAGCGGCGTCGCACCGAAGGTCATTCACGGGGGGGTGGGGGCGATTACCGAGGGGGACGTGATGATGGCGGCGGCAAGCGGCGGCATTGTTCTCGGGTTCAATGTGGGGACTTCGGCGCATGTGGAGAAGATTGCCGCGAAAGAAGGGGTGGAG
The DNA here is from genome assembly GCA_964592265.1 of uncultured Candidatus Peribacteria bacterium. Lineage (GTDB taxonomy): Bacteria > Patescibacteriota > Gracilibacteria > Peribacterales > Peribacteraceae > CAZQCB01. The sequence continues at coordinate 12,363 of CAZQCB010000016.1, forward strand.
GTGCGGCTGTACGATGTCATCTACAAATTGCTGGAAGATACGAGCGCCCTCCTCCAGGGGATGGTGGAACCGGAGGAAGAGGAGCGTATCCTCGGTCACCTCGATGTGCGCGGTGTCTTCTTTGAGAAGAAATCCGAGAAGATCGTCGGGGGGAAGGTGCTCGATGGAGTGATCAAACGGGTACCCTTCCGCATCTTCCGGGAGGGGAGGGAGGTCGGCACCGGCCGTGTCACATCGCTCCGGCATGTGGAGAAGGAGATCAAGGAGGCAAAGGAGGGGAGTGAATGTGGCATGCGCGTCGAAACTTCCGTGCCGATTGTGCTGGGAGATCAGCTCGAGGCGTATGTGATGGAGTTTAAGAAGAAGGTTGCGGTGTAATCATACTGAGGGCCGCCTTCATCGCGTCGAGTGTTCCCTCCTCGTGGATCTGAAGATCATAGAGGGTGCCGAGAAAAGTGTGACGGTCTTCGTCTGTGAGAGCATCCTTGCTGAGAGCCTTGAGAAGAGCGGATTTCTCGGGATCACTCTGACCCGTAAAGCTTTCATCATCTCCGCGGAGAAACTCTTTTGGGATCTTTCTCAATGCCAAAGCTCCTTTGAGCAATTTTCGTTTCTGAGGAACCAAGAGGAGGTCGTGCAGTTCTTCTACCGCAGGGATTGCGATCTCCACCCCTCCGCACTTGCCGATGACCGTGCGGAAGGCCTCATTCGACTGCACCGTCACCCCGACCTCCGCAATCTTCTCGAGTTGCCCTTTCGATGCCTTTGGCAGAAATCCCCCCATGTAGAGCGCGAGCGCAGGCCATGCCGCCGCAGGCCAGTCAGAGGCGGAGAGATTCTCCCCTTCGTGGAGTTTCCGGAGGACCGGGATCAAGCTCATGACTCCAAGGACTGTTGCTATGCCGAATCCTGCGAGCTTGAGGGGTTTATTGAGGAGGCCGGGACCCCGTGCCTTCCGCGCAAGGTGCTCCTGCTCGGCAATCGGGTTCATAGTGGCGATGGTTCGTAGCCCTTGCTGTAATCGTTCAATCCTCTCACGGGTTAAAGGGGCATCCGGTGAAGCAGTATCGATACCATGGTCAAGAATCCACTGGAGTCGCTGCATCTTCTCATCGAGAAGGGGGTAGTAGGGGGTAGCACGGTTATTTTTGTAGTAGAGCGGATTCCTCTCTCCTCCGCGATCTTCCGGGTCGGGAGGATTCCATATGTGTTCCTCTAACTTCTCCACCTCCGTTTCGATGTCGTCATCCCCCCGTCGACTCTCTATTGTCATGAACGCGTGCGGTCCTTCCCCTGTCTCCGCATCTTTTGCCTTCTTCTCCGCCGCACTGATTGCGGCCTCATGCCGCTCTCTCATTCCCTCGAGCATTGCAGTGAGAACTTCCTGTCGCACCGCAGTGATCCTTCCGATCTGTGCTTGCAGGAGGCGGGGGTCTGCGCCAGTCTGGAGATTGAGTGCTGCGCGTTGCTGGTTCGCCTCGAGCTCGGCAAGCCAGTGTCGCAGGTCTCTCTGACGTTCCACTTTAGGCGCATCGTCTCCTGCTTCCCAGATTGTTGCGAGCGGGCTCTGTACGCCACCCTCGAGGAGGAAGGGTGCAACGAGAGCGTCCGCAAGACGCTGCATCACCTCTGACTGCGGGAGCGCCTCAACTTGCTGCTGTCTCAGCGCGTCTAAGCCGGGGGTGGCATCGGGTTTGGGCATGTTACGGAGTTGCGGGGGGAGGTGGGGAGTTCTTCAGGGCATCCACCTTTGCGCGCACTGCTGCGCGCTTTTCCACATCGGATGTTCCCTGGAGTTGCCCCTCGTTGATTGCTTCGAGAACTGCCCGAATACCATCTTTTTGATTCTGTGTTGTTGCCTTTTGGAATGCCTCCTCGATTTCGCGTTCGATTTCCCCTACGTCTTTCGCAGTAGTCGCAAGGGTATTACTGACCTGCTCTGCGACGTGTTTCTGTGCCGCATCCTTGCTCATGCCAGAGGTTAACTGCACGTTGATTCTTCCTCCCCCCGCCGCTCCTCTCGTCCGGAAGTGCTCGTCGAATTTGCTCATGAAATCTTCCCCTTCCCCACGAGTGACAGCACCTCTCCTCACGCTTTCATCGATGAGATTTTTCAGGGATTCTCTGTTGGAAACGATTCCCTGTGCCTGGGTGGGAGAAATGCCAGGGAGAATGTTCCCCAGTTTTCTTGCGAGCTCGTCGAGCGCGGTTGATGCACTGCCTGCCACAGCTCCACTGCGCGCATCCCGTAGGGCACCTTTCAGCTCTTCGACCTGTTGAGGGTTCATGCCAGTCACTGCAATCTTCACCTGCTCAGTTGCTGGTGCTGCCCTTCCTCCTCCCTCCATTGCCTGTATGCCTCGCAGCCGTATATCTTCCGGCAAGCGCTTGAGCTTATAGGCAAGGCCGCCGAGGCTCGCTGCTCCTCCCCCCGGCAGAGGCACCTGCAGCCCGTACGCCGCGCCGTATCCTGCGATCTTGAGACCGGTAGAACCAATACCCTTGATCGCTTTCACGATGCCTCCGGCGAAGCTATCCTTCTCGAGAACGGCGAAGACGCCGAACCAGATGATGGCAATGGCAATAATCATCCAGAGAAGGTGGTGGAAGTTGTCGATTTCCTTGAGGAAGTCGAGGCCTTCGATGTTGATGTTGATCGGGAGTGACGGTGCGGAGGAATAGAGGCGACTCACGAGAGTGAACCCCACGGCAAAGGGAATGGCAACGAGCACTGGTAGAAATGCGTAACTCAAGAACTTCTGCCAGATATTCGGTGCCCCCTCCTTCCCAAGCTCTCCCAATGGTTTTCCCATAGCGAACCCCACGAAGATGAAGGGCATGAAGGCGATGCAGAGCCAGAGCACCCCCATCCGAACAATGAGCACAACCAGGAGGGCAAGGAGAGCGAGCCCCACTGCAATGGAGAGAATGCTATGGAGGACAAGCTCCACGAAGAATTTGAGGTAGGCCCCCGCCTGCTCAAGAGCGGTCAGCGTTCCTGGTGGACCTCCTGCATGCTGGAAATCGATGATCGCGAGGTTCGGGATTTTTGCGAAGTTCACCGCGAGTCCATTGAGAATGGCGCTTGCTCCGCTCACGGGAACAGGAGGGGCACCGGGAACGGTGTATGAACCATTGCTCACGACATCCGACCAGCTGGTGTAGTAGATGTCCACGAAGTTCCCCCCGATCTGTTGGCCACGCAAGGGGAAAATGCCATTCTTCGTGGGGCGTGGGCAGGCTATCGCGGGGGGGGTGGGTTTACAGCTATCCAGAGGGAAGAAGACGACTCTCCAGACGAAGTCACAGGGGACATCATCCGCGTTCCCGACAACTCCATCAGGATTTTCTCGAAGGCAGGGTAGTGTTGGGCCGGTGAGAAAGGGAATTTGATAGACAACCGAAGTGAGGACGTTTGCAGCATCGAAGATCACACGGGGGAAAAACCACGAGAAATTGACGAGAATCACTGCGAGTACGAATTTCGGGGCAGCTTGCTTGATTTTGGACGTTCCTTCTCCCCCTGCTCCAAGGATAAGGTAAATGCCTCCGGCGAGGAGGATAAATGCGAAGATGGCATTGACGATGTTGCGGGAGAGTACCCAGAGTCCATGGAGGAGGGCCTCCATGGGTCGTGGACCTGTGATGGGAACGAAGATGGGTATGGGAAGACCGGGAACGGGAATAGGGATGATAAGTTGCATGGGATTTCCGAAGATGACATCGGGGTCGAGGAGGGCTTGTACTCCAGAGAGGGCGATCCAGTTGAGAACAACGAAAATCTGTAGAACTCCTGAAATGAACTTCTGTGCAGCTCCTTCGAGAAAAGAAGGGATTCCCGGAGTGGCAGCCTCTGCCTTGGGGATGAGGCTGACTGAAAGAACAGTGTCGCGCAGAGTCGTTCCTTCTCTCTGCCAGGGCAGAAGGGAGAAGAGAAGGCTCAGGAGGAGGATGCCTGCGAGAAGGGATTTGCGTCGGAGCACGTTCTTTTGCGGAATGTGTGTGAGACTGAGGTACAAGTATTCCTCTGATTATACCTCATTTCTGGCTTTCTTGGGAGAGAGCGATTTGTGCTTCGTCTGTGCTCGCTTATGGCTCGCTCCGCTCAGCATGACAGGTATTCTTCTGTCCAGCTTCATTCATAATGCCTCATCCTCTTTTCTGCATCCTGTCTATTCAAATATGAATACATTATTTATTCAATGATAAAAGCTCTGTTCATCATTTTTGTTCAGAGAGTAGGCCTTTCTTAGGCAAAAGAAGGGAGGAGGATTCCCTATGAGTAACTTTCTTGATCTTCTCTGAAAGGGTGAATACGATTTGTGAACAATGCACGATGCCCTGAAATCTCTCTTCAGTTCTCAGACCCGAGTGAAACTCCTCTCGACCTTCCTCCTCCATCCCGATCAGGAGTACTTCATCCGGGAGCTCACACGACTTCTCGATGAGCAGATCAATTCGATCCGGAGGGAACTCGAGAATTTAAAGCGCATCGGTCTCGTGAAATCCCGTACGAAGAATCGTAAGAAGTACTTCAGGGTGGATCCCGCGTTCGAGCTCTACACAGACCTCCGGAATATCTTCGGTAAAATGGTGAAAGGGGAGAGTGTCTTCATTGCGGAATTGAAGCGCCTTCCGGGACTCAAGCTCCTCGTCCTTGCGGGAATGTTCGTGGGGGAGGATGACCGGGTGGATCTCCTCATCGTCGGGGAGGTCCGCAAGGAGTCCGTGGAGAAGCTCCTGCACCAGGATCCGGCGCTCAAGAATGTGAAATACTCCATCTTCTCGCAGGCGGACTTCCTCTACCGCTTAAACCTGAAAGATAAGTTCATTAAGGACATTGTGGAATCGCCCACGCATACGATTGCCGTAAACGAAATTGGGAAGGAAATCGATGAGGCAAGAAAGTAATCATGGGAGGAGAACCTATAGGTTCTCCTCCCATGAACCTACCTCTCCAAGAAGATGCGCTCCAGCGTCGGGGCCCGCCTTCGGCACCCAACGCTTCGCGCATTCTTTTGAGATTGAATCCTCAAGAACAGGGGAATTTCTTCTGGCAGTTGACGATAATCAACGCTACTCTCTGATGTGATGCAGGCCCTCCTCCAGTCACAGGCGAAGAAGTACTCCCGGCCCTTTCCGGCTCTCCGTTCGGGATATACCG
>CAZQCB010000017.1:0-17287 GCA_964592265.1 uncultured Candidatus Peribacteria bacterium
CTGGTGTGTTGACAAGGCGACATCCGAGGGACATCCCCGTACGCATCTAAGAAGGCTCAGTTCCCTTGGCGGCCCCGAAAGACGTGGCGTATTGAATGGAGCATTGGGACGAAAATATTTCAATGGCCAGAGAGCGCAAAGGAATGGTCGCGATATTTCTTTGCAACCGCATCGTGAAGAAGGTGAGTAATATCTTGCGGAAGATGCTGCATGAGATCGCCAAGAAATCCATCGATATACATTCTCCGTGCTTCTTTTCCGTCAATTCCTCTCGATCCGAAATAGAATAAATCTTCGGGGCTGACGCGCGTTACTGTCGCCGCATGCGACGCTTTCACATCGTTTGTCCGGATTTCGAGCCCTGGGATGGCATCCACCTTTGCAGTGGGATCGAGCATGAGCGTGGTTTCCCGGAGAAAGGTATTCGTTCCCTTGCCTCTCTCGGTGATTTCGATCATGCCTTTTGTCGTGACATTGGCTTTCTCCTCCGCGACGCTGCGCATCGTGATTTCTCCGCGACCGTCAGGCGCATCGAAGACATTCGCCGCACTCAAATGCTGTTTCTCCTTTCCCCTCGCGTACGAGATCCAATCCACCGTACTCTTGGCCCCTTCTCCAGAGGTGCGTGATACGAGAGAGTGGGCAACCTCTTTCCCTCCCAATGTGATGTTCTGCCAGTGCAGTTCTCCCTGCTCTTGAATTTCCCCTTGCTGCGTGATGCGCACACTACACTCCGTATGTGCTCGACTGATGCAGAGGATCGATGCCTTCGCAGATCTTCCGACGAAAATTTCCATCACACAGTGCAGCTGCAATCCTCTGTTTTCGATCTGCACGATAAACTCTCCGCTTGCCTCATCTTCTACCGTGATGGAGATATGGGTCTTCGCATCGAGGACTTTGAATGTGCGATGTGCTGTGATTCCCCGGGGCACCGTCATTTGACTTTGAATGCTTCCTTGCGCGACGAGAATGAGTGAAGCTTGCATAGCTACCCAACGGATCCCTCCATTTCTAATTCTATCAGTCTGTTCATTTCGATGGCGTACTCGAGAGGAAGGAGCCGCACAATCGGTTCGATGAAGCCATTTACGATCATGGCTCTCGCCTCATCCTCTGGAATGCCGCGAGACTCAAGGTAGAACATTGTTTCCTCAGAGAGCTTCCCCACAGTCGCTTCGTGTGCGATCGTCACGTCGTTATTGCGCACTTGAATGTCAGGAATCGTGTCCGTGCGACTGATTTCATCGAGAAGGAGAGCGTCGCACTGCACGTTCGCGGTGGAGTCCTCGGCATTTGGAGCGATCCGCAGGAGTCCGCGGTAGACTGCACAGCCTCCGGCTTTGCTGATGGATTTGCTCGTGACCTTGCTCGACGTATGCGGAGCAAGGTGAAATACCTTCGCACCGGTATCCTGCCACTGGTCTTTGTTCGCGAAGGCAATGGCGAGGTGATCGCACCTTGCACCTTCTCCTACAAGCATCGAGCAGGGGTAGAGCATCGTTACCCCGCTCCCCATATTCCCTCCGATCCACTCCATCACCGCATCGCGCTCGACGATTGCCCGCTTCGTATTGAGGTTATACGTATCGCGGCTCCAGTTCTCGACGGAAGAGTAGCGTGCCTTCGCATGGGGCTTCACGAAGATCTCGACGAGTCCCGCGTGAAGTGCGTGGCTTCCGTACTTCGGAGCAGAGCACCCCTCGATGTAGTGCACTTCTGCGCCCTCTTCCACAATGATGAGTGTGTGTTCAAATTGTCCCATGTTTTTCGCATTCATGCGGAAGTAGGCTTGTAAGGGATCGCGCACTTTTACGTTCTTCGGGATATAGAGGAATGTTCCGCCGGACCAGACAGCACCGTGCAGCGCTGCGAATTTATGATCCGTGTTCGGAACGCATTTCATGAAGTACTGCTTCACGAGATCGGGGTGCAGCTCCAGTGCATCATCCATATCGAGGAAGATGACCCCGAGTGCTTCCCATTCCTTCTTTAAGTTGTGGTACACCACCTCGCTCTCGTATTGCGCTCCGACTCCCGCGAGCATCTTGCGCTCGGCTGCGGGGATACCGAGACGATCGTAGACTTTGCGAATCTCCTCCGGCACTTCTGCCCAGTTATCGGTCTCTTTGGTGCCGGGTCGGGCGTAGTAGATGATGTCATCAAGATCGAGCCCAGTGAGATCTGCTCCCCAGGTGGGGAGTGGCTTCTCCTGGAAGATGCGGAGGGACTCCAGGCGATGCTCCAGCATCCACTTGGGTTCCTTCTTGTCGCGACTCATCTGCCGCACGAGCTCTTCGTCGAGCCCCTTTCGCGTTCCTTTTAGGTACGGAGTGGGATTGGCTTCGTCGAAGGTCGAGCGATTGAGCCCCGCGAAAATGGGAGCAGAGGAAGACATGGACATTCTAGTATACCCCTCCTATCGCACCTCGTAGGTCAGCGTGACTGTGGTCATGAGCTCCTGTTCACCGGTCGGAACGGGCAATGGGCCGCCTCCACCGCCGCCCATCCCATCGAGCATCATGCTCCGCTCAAATACGGGAGGCATGGAGCCAAAACCCTCATTAAACCCCTTCAGCTTCCCGAGGGTCACACCGAGCTCTGAAGCAAGCTTCACTGCTTTCTCCTTTGCTTGCAGAATGGCTTTCTCGCGGGCTTGCGTGCGCAGCGTCTCCGGATCATCCACCGTAAAGGTCACGCCGCCGATCTGATTTGCACCGGCAGCAGTCGCGGCGGAGAGCACATCGCCGATCTTCGAGAGATCGCGGATCTTCACGCGGAGGCTCTGACTTGCTTCAAATCCGCGCGGGAGCTGCCCGCCATCTGTCCAGTCGTAGGCAGGATTGAGATAGAGGCTCTCTGTCGTAATGTCCTTCTCCTCGATGCCCTTTGCCTTCACTGCTTCGAGGATAGCGGTCATATCCTTCTGGAGCCTTGCGGTCGCGTCTTGCGCCGTGCTCACTCTCCCGGTTTGTACGCCGAAGCTTAAGCTGGCAATGTCCGGCACAGCAGAGACTTTCCCTTCGCCCGAAACGGAGATTGTCGCGGGGGTAAAGTCGCGCGACTCGATAGCTTTGCCACCGAGGTAGAAGACACCCAGGACCGCTGCGACAGAGATGGGTAGCCAAAGGGGTGGGCGGAGATGGACAATTTTCTCTTCCACAGTGAGCCTATGGTACCAGATATGAGGGGGATTGCTAGGAGGTACTATTCGCGCGAATAGTACAATGAATGTTCATTGCTCCTCGAGGGTGATGGAGAGAGGTCTTGGGGGAGACTCTGCCTTGCCGAACTTCGCATATCCCTGCTTTTCCAAAGTGCGCGCCAGGCTGGCTCCGCCGCTCTCAACGATTTTTCCTCCGACCATGATGTGGACAGAGTCCGGCGTGATGTACTCGAGGATCCGAGCATAATGTGTGACGATGATTGCCGAGAATGCAGGTGATCGCATGCTCACGACTCCCTCTGCCACAGTTTTCAAGGCATCAATGTCGAGTCCCGAGTCCGTTTCATCGAGAAGTGCGAGTGCGGGCTCGAGAACTTTGAGCTGCAGGATTTCTGCCTTCTTCTTCTCTCCGCCGCTGAAACCCTGGTTCACCGATCGCTCCGCAAATGCCGGGTCCATGGAGAGCTCACGCATCTGCTCCTCGATGATTTTCTTGAATTTGATGGGGGAGAGCTTTTTTGCACTCGTGTGACATGCATTGTAGGCCGCGAAGAGGAAGGAACGGAAAGTCACTCCTGCAAGCTCTCGCGGGTACTGGAAGGCAAGAAAGAGACCACTCCGTGCTCTCTCATCGGGTTTCATTACCAGCAAATCTTTGCCTTGGAATTGAACTTTCCCTTTCGTGACGATGTACTTCGGATGCCCCATGAGGGTATTTACGAGCGTCGATTTTCCGGAACCATTGGGTCCCATGATAGCGTGAATTTCTCCTTTCTGAATCTCGAGCGAGACTCCGTGCAAGATTTCTTTTCCTTCCACGGAGACGTGGAGATCAGTGATGGAGAGAAGCGACATGGAGGAGCACGACGATACTACTCCTCGTTTTCTTCGTCTTCCTCGATTTCCTCGCTATCCTTCCGTCATGTGGTTTCCCTATGCCCTCCTCTCCGCATTCTTCTATGCGCTGCTTTGGGTGCTTACGCGTGCGAGTCGCGGAATGCCGAGTGGGGTCGTCACGGCGGTCCAGTTCATCGTTGGTCCCTTTCTCCTGCTGTATGTTGCTCGCACTGTCGATTATCCGTGGGGGGAGTGGTGGTGGCGGGCATATCTCCTCCTTCCTCTCTGCATCCTCCCGCTCACTGCGTGGGCAATGACGCATGCGCTTCATACAACCGAAGTGACGCTCGTGAAACCCCTCTTCGGCCTTTCGAGCATAGCGACCCTCCTCGTTTCCTCACTGTTCTTCGGTGAACAGGTGACGTGGTGGGGGGTGGGAGGCATTCTCTTCATTACCCTTGGACTTTTCTCCCTCTACCATGAGCGTTGGGAGGCGTGGAGACGTGCAGGACCGTGGATGGTGCTCATCGGTGCCATCATTTTCGGGACGAATGCCGCAATCACCGCGGCAGTCCTCTCCCGCTTCCCGCACGTCCTCGCGATCTCTGCACTCATGATGACGGGGAGTTTCACTGTCAATGCAGCCTTTGCGGGCAGGTCGTGGTGCAAGGTGCAATGGTCCTGGAGGAACACCCTCATTCTCCTGGGTCTCATTGTGGCGCTTCTCGGTCAGGATCTCCTTACTCTCTATGCTCTCACCCTCGGTCCTTCCTCCTACGTCATCGCCGTGAAGCGTACAAGCGTACTGCTCACCGCTGTGCTCGGGTACGTCTTCCTTCACGAACGTGATCAGTCGCTATCGCGCCTTCTCCTCTCTGCGGGATTGGTGGTTGCGGGAGTGGTGGGGCTCACTCTGGGATGAGATTTCTCCTCACTTAGTAGTGGAAGACACTCACCATGCTTTTCTTTTTCCGTTTCCTCTCTGCATGGGGTGGTAATGTTTCCCCGAGGACGTTCTTCGTACAAGTAATGAGGTCGCCCACCGTCTGAATATCTTGGGCATCATCATCGGGGATGTCAGCACCGGTCTGTTTCTCTATCTCGATCACGATCTCGACGAGATCCAGTGAGTCATCGCCGAGGTCTGCCACCAACCTGGCTTTTTCTGTCACTCTTGCTCTCTCTACTCCCAGGTTATCTGCGACAATGTCTTTTACTCTCTCGGGGAGATCGTCAGTACTCTCTGGGTCTCTCTCTGGCATGTGTTTCTTATACGAAAGGTTGTGTACGGTGTCAAACACCCTCTGTATTTTCGCTACACTAGCTCCATGAAGATCGTTTCCAGCAATCGTAGGGCCCGCTTTGATTATCAAATCCTGGAGACTGTGGAAGCCGGGATCATCCTCACAGGACAGGAGGTGAAATCCGCGCGAGGCGGGCACATGCATTTGAGCGGTGCGTACGTTTCCTTTTTGCATGGCAAAGCAATGCTCAAAAAGTCCACCATTGAGCCCTACAAGTACGCATCAGGAATCGAGGGATATGACCCTGAGCGTGATCGCGAACTTCTTCTACGGGGCTCCGAACGTGATCGCCTGGAGGGGCTGCTTTCCGAAAAGGGAATGAGCGTGCTCCCTCTGGAGGTCCGCTCGGGGCGCACGGTGAAGGTGCTCCTGGGAGTTGGACGGGGGAGAAAGAAAGGAGATAAGAGACAGAGAATAAAGGAGAGGGAAGTGGAGAGGAGGCTGCGAAAGGGGGACGATGTGTGAAGGTGTGAAGGTGTGAAGGTGTGAAGGTGTGGGAGGTGTTGAAGGTGTGGGAGGTGTTGAAGGTAAGGAGGGTACGAGGTCTGGTAGCATGTCTCTGTGCAACCTTTACTCCCACCACAAATTCGTTCCGTCGTCGAAGAGTTCCAGAAGCTCCCGGGGATTGGAGCAAAATCTGCGGAGCGACTGACGTTTCACCTCCTCCGCTCAAGTCGTGCATCACCCGAGGGTCTTGGGAAAGCATTGTGCGATCTTCGTGAAGGAATCAACTATTGCCGAGTGTGCCAAATGGTTGCAGTGGAGGAGGAATGTCCTCTCTGTAGAGATAGAAGTCGTGAGCGCGAGACAGTTCTTGTCGTTGAGGAACCCCTCGATGTCATTGCCTTCGAAAAATCGGGATACAAGGGTCTCTATCACGTGCTCCACGGAGTACTCTCGCCGATCGATGGTATGGGGCCGGAGCAGCTTAAGCTGAGGGAACTTGTCGAGCGTTGCAAAAAGGGGGAGGTAGAAGAGCTCATCATTGCAACGGATCCCGATGTCGAAGGCGAGGCAACAGCAACATTTCTGAAGCAGCAGCTCAAAAGCCATGTGCGGAAAATCACCCGCCTCGCGCATGGGCTCCCGATGGGGGCGGATATTGAGTTCGCGGATCAGGTGACGCTTAGAGAAGCGGTTGCGGGAAGACGAGAGATATAGAAAGGTAAGGCAGGTAAGGAATGTAAGGCACGTATTGCAGGTAGACCTGCTTTACCTGCCTTACTTGCTTTACCATACTGTCGTCATGCGCTTTTTCCCACTTGCATTCCTCTCCACCCTCCTCCTCATGTCCTGTGCCTCTTCTCATGAAGGACTGACGAAAGTGACTCTCAGCTCAGGCACTCGTACTCTCACTCTCTGGGTAGAAATCGCGGATGATCCCCCGGAACATGCTGAAGGGCTCATGGGGCGGACAGAACTTCCGAAAGACCGCGGAATGCTCTTCATCTTTCCCGAATCCCGGCCGCTCAATTTCTGGATGAAAAATACGCTCATTCCCTTGGATGTGCTCTTCTTCGATGCCGCCGGGAAGTTTGTGAGCATGCGGACGATGGATCCTTGCAAGATTGACCCCTGCCAAGGGTATCCCTCTGAAGGGTCAGCAAAATACGCTCTGGAGGTCGAAGCGGGATTTGCCTCACGCGAGGGGGTGACTCAGGGGTGGAGGATGGAGCTTAAATAAGACTCTGCCTTCCTTTCCTCCGCCTTGCCATTGCCCCTGCGCCTGCAAGACTGAGGAGCAGCGTTAAGGCGGCCCCCGTCTCTGGCAGAATAATCGTCTCCTCAATTCCTGCAGATTCATTTGGGATCTCATCCACTGCTGTCACTTTGAGGGTGAGAGTTCCCGGAGGGACATCGGCGATCGTGGTGCTCGTGATTGTTGCCTGAAGCGCGGTGGGTCCGACGAAAGTCGAGGCGCGGTTTGCGCTTTCGTAGAGGTAATAGGCTGCAAGATCGCCTTCGGTATTGAGGCTCTCTTCCCATGAAGCATGGACCGTGTAGAGTCCGTTCTTCTGGAGCACGCGGCGTAGCGTAAGGTTGCGCGGGGTCTCGGGTGCAGTCGTATCCGGGAGAGGAGGAAGGTCGAGCACCACTTCCTCACCTCTTGCAACGAACACTGCCGTTCTCCGCGTTTGGTCGAGGGGTAATCCATCGGTTGCCACAATGGCATCAGAAACAGCAACGCTGTATCGTCCCCGTGAGGTCATGGGGAGAGTGGTGAGGATGATGTCCTGCCCGGAAGCAACTGCTGAGAGGATCCCAATCGGGTTTGTTGTTGTCTCTTCCGTGATTGCGAAATGTGCTGCAGGGTTGTCGGCGGGGAGACGTACAGGGGTCGAGAAGTAGAGCTTCACGCTCGTCGCACTCTCGGCTACTGCCTGCGTAAGTCCGGGAGCACTTCCTGGAGTTTGCGAGGAACTTGCACCCGTTCCAGGGATTTGGACGCGCATGCTCTGCTCTTCTCCGACGGTTGACATTCTTCCGGCAGCGTCCACGCCACTCACGGTCACGAAGATCATCTCCCCATCCGAGAATCCGCGATTTTGGAGATCAAGGAGCACGAGTGACGTTTCATTCCCGATCGTTTCTTCCTGATCGTCAAACCGCCCATTATTCCCCAAGATGGATTGCTTGGCGTACGAGACTAAGTAGTGGTCGACGGTCACTCCGCTCAGGGACGGCCAACTCACAGAGAGAGCATTCGGGGCTGCCTGAAGCGCGAGGCCTGAGATGAGCATGTCCTCCATGCCCACCATGGTCAATGCGGAAGGCACGAAGAGGAGAAGAAAGGCTGTGAGGCTCCCTATGATCTGGGATGTGCGACGGAGCAGGCGTTTTGCCATCTCCCCATTATACCATATTTAGAGTGCCTTTGCCATCTCTTCTGCCGCCTGCCGGGAAGCTTCCCGCCAATCCTTCCCGCTCGACGCAAAGATGATGCTTCGAGAAGCCGAGACGATTGCGCCGGTGCCATCAGGGAGGAACCCGCGCTTCACATCCTCAGGGCCTGCGCCCTGAGCACCGTAGCCTGGGATGAGGAAAATGCAGTGTGGCATGAGTGTCCGAAGGTACGCGAGCTCCTCCGGATACGTTGCGCCAACGACCGCGCCAACAGAGGAGAAGTGCGACTCGGGTCCAAGAGAAGAAGTGCCCCAACTTTCGACGAGTTGTGCGACGTGCTCATGGACGACTTCATCCCCCAGAGTGAGATCCTGGAGTTCTCCGGAGCTTACGTTACTCGTCTTCACAAGGACGAAGATTCCCTTCTCGTTTTTCTGGCAGCGTTCGATGAATGGTTGCACTCCGTCGGACCCTAAGTAAGGAGAGATCGTGAGCGCATCAATGGGGCTGCCCTCAAAGAGGTAGGCATCGGCATAGGCTTCACAGGTGGAACCAATATCATTTCTCTTCCCGTCAGCGATCACCAGGAGTCCTTGCTCTTTTGCATATGCGCATGTTTCCCAAAATACTTTCATCCCCTCCCATCCGAGGAGTTCGAAGAATGCAAGCTGGGGTTTCACCGCGCAGGCAACATGCTTCACCGCATCAATGATGCCCTTGCTAAAGGTGAGTACTCCTGCTGCATCTTTTGTTATCCCTTGGGGGAGTTTTGCAGGATGAGGATCCAGACCCACGCACACAGGCGATGTTTCCTTGGTCTTCCTCGTCAGGGCATCTGCGAAGTGCATCGTATCGATGATAGCGGAAGAGGGTGCTACAATCTTCCCCTTTATGCGACCCCCACTTTTCGCATATCTCCTCCTCGCTGCTGCAGCATTTCTCCTCTTCCACGAGTGGGAGCGCCTGCCCGATGGGAACTTGCGGGTCGCGTTCCTCGATATCGGTCAGGGTGATGCACTGCTCATGACGACTCCCGGAAATCAACGCATTCTCATTGATGGAGGACCGGATTTCAGTCTTCTTGAACATTTGGGTGAGGAACTGCCGTTCTTTGAGAAAACGATCGATCTGCTCATTCTCAGTCATAGCGACGCGGATCATGTGGCTGCGTTTCCGGAAATTTTGAGGCGATACAACGTTCGGAAAGTGCTCTTCACGGGAATCGCGAGAGACACGGCAATCTACTCGGCATTCCTCGATGCAGTCCGTGAGAGCGGCGTAGACATTATTCTCGCGGAGGCGGGAAATGATCTTGATCTCGGAGCGGGCATGATGCTCGATATCCTCTGGCCGCTTCAGTCCATGTTTGGAGAGGAACCGAAGGAAACCAACAATACGTCCATCGTCGCGAAAATTGTGTGGAAAGATCATGAGGTTCTTCTCACGGGAGACATTGAAAAGGAGGTAGAGGAAGCATTGCTGAAAGCAGGTATGGATCTTCGGTCGGACATTCTCAAAGTCGCGCACCATGGGAGCCGCACCTCGAGCTCCTCGGGATTTCTCCTCGCAGTCGCACCGGGACTCGCAGTGATTTCGGTTGGGAGAGAAAATACGTACGGCCATCCCCACCCCTCTGTCCTTGGCCGCTTCGAAGCGCTCAGGATTCCGGTGCGGAGGACGGATCGGGAGGGGACGGTGGAGGTGGTCTTTGAATGATAGAATACTTCATTGTGAAGACCCTCCTCCTCCTTGCAGGCCGCTCAAAGCGCTTCTCTCCACTGGAGGAGAAATCCCTCTGGCCATTCCTGGGCAAGCC
Source organism: uncultured Candidatus Peribacteria bacterium (assembly GCA_964592265.1). GTDB lineage: Bacteria > Patescibacteriota > Gracilibacteria > Peribacterales > Peribacteraceae > CAZQCB01. Next base: position 9,968 of record CAZQCB010000017.1, read on the forward strand.
TCTCCTCGCACATCAAATGGAGCGGCTGAAGAAAGGGGGATGCAAAGACATTACGCTCGTCGGTGGTCACCACAATTTGGAAGAAGTCGATGGCTTGCTTCCCGGAATCCCATCTCTCGAGCAGGAAAATCTGGATCTCGGGATGCGTGGGGCGCTCCTCAGCGCTCTTCCGCATTGTAAGAAGGAATCGGTCTTCATCGTGAGCGGCAACGATGTTGTCGAACCTGATGCCTATAAACTTTTACTTGAAGCGAGTAAACAGCCGGGCGTGGATGGCGCGATCCTCGCACAGCGCGTGAAGAGATACTTTCCCGGCGGGTATCTGCTGGTTGCACCAGAAGCACCAAGCACCCCTCCTTCGCCAAGGCTTCGGAGGGCAGGCAAGCACCAAGCACCAACCCCTTTTGCACGTGTTGCGGGCATTGTTGAGAAGCCAGGGGCAGGGAAAGAACCGAGTGATCTCGTGAATGTCGTCGCGCATGTGCATAATCACCCGGAGAAGCTCCTCGAGGTTCTTCGAGAAAGCTCTTCCGCGCGTGACGATGCGTACGAAGTGGCACTCACGAAGCTCTGTAAGGATCTTCAGTATGTTGTCGTTCCGTATGAGGGAAAGTGGGATGCAGTCAAATACCCGTGGGATATTTTGGGGCTTACGGAGAGATTCCTTGGGGAGATCGGAGAAAAATCCGAAATCCGAAGCACGAAATCCGAAACAAGTTCCAAATACCCAATACCCAATACCCAATACTCTATTCATCCTACGGCAGTTATTGAAGGCCCCGTCATCCTCGAAGAAGGCGTGAAGATCTTCTCTCACGCGACAATCCAGGGACCCTGCTACATCGGGAAGGGGACAACCATCGGAACCGGGGTGCTCGTCCGGGATTCCATCATCGGGGAAGGGTGCGTCATTGGCTTTGGATCAGAAGTTGCCCGCTGCAATCTCCACTCCCATGTGTGGCTCCACACGACCTATCTGGGTGATTCTGTCGTTGGCAAAAATGTCGCATTCGGTGCGGGAACAGTCACCGCGAATTTCCGTTTAGATGAGGGAGAGATTACGTCATTTGTTGGAGACCCCACTTCGCTCGCCTCTGGCGAGCTACGCGGGGCAGGAAAGGTTCCCACTGGGCGTGCGAAGCTCGGAGTGATCGTGGGAGGCGATGTTCGCATAGGCATCAATGCGAGCTTTGCGCCCGGAGTGAAGGTGGGAAAAGGCGTCTTCATCAACTCTGGAGTCTACATCGATCGCGATATTCCGGAGGGGCAGTACGTGAAGATGAAGGAAGGATCGCTTGAGATGCGCGGGAATACTGGCAAAGTTCCTGGTGTGCGACCATGAAGTTGCTCTCTCTTGCACTGACAGTTCTCCTCCTTGGCTGTAGTCCTGCAGTGAGTCCGGCGGAGCCTACAACCGCACCTGAGCCTGCAGGTGAGATCGAAGAGGAAGGAGTGGAGACGCAAGAGCAGGAAGAAGTGGGGGAGGACGGAAGGTACAGCGAGGATTACTATGCGGAAAACGGTGCGGAGGCGCTCGCATCTGCAGTCATCGGCAATGGGGAGCGATCGCTCCTCTTCTTCTATGCGGCCTGGTGTCCTTTCTGCGTCCAGAAAGAGGCACTGCTCCGGACGCTCTATGGTGCAGAGGACTTCCCCCTTTCCATATACAAGATTGATTACGACCAATCGACAGAACTCAAAGCTCGCTACGGAGTGACAACGCAGGATACCGTGATTCTCATTGATGGGGCGGGACAGGCTCTCCAAACCGTGGTCGGCGCCACGGAGACAGACCTCCGCATGCTTTTACATTCTCCTGAATAATCGCACCCCCACCATGCTGACACTGATAGTCATCCTTTTTGTCTCCGGCATCCTCACCATTCTCCTCCCGTGCATCCTGCCGCTTCTTCCTATCGTGCTCGGGACGAGCATCGCAGGACGGAGCAAGTGGCGTCCGCTCATGGTGGTTCTGGGCATGGCGCTCTCGTTCGTTGCATTCACGTTCCTCCTCAATGTCGCTCTCGCGCAATTTCCGGAGGCTGCCGAGTACGTCCGCATTGCTACCTTCTATGTGTTGCTCCTCTTTGGCACAGGGTTCCTGACTGCGGACCGGCGCATGCAGTTTTTGGTTGCGGTGCTCGGAGCATCCTTCTTCTGGCCGGAGATCCTTGCTGTGTTCACGGCAGCAGTTCTCGGGTGCATCGCGACGCACTGGGGGAGTCGGGTTGCGTCTTCCCTCCAGAACGTTGGCGCAAACATTCAGCAGAAGACGCAAGGGGAGCTCCGCAGAGATCATCCCCTCGGTGGGCTCATCATCGGTTCTACGCTCGGTCTCGTGTGGGTGCCCTGTGCGGGGCCAGCGCTCAGCTTTGTCTTCACACTCCTGCGCGATCGCCCGGGATTCGAGGCGTTCCTTCTCCTTGTAAGCTATGCTATGGGAACCGCGCTTCCCCTTCTCCTCGTCGGCTACGGGGGACAGTGGGCAGTGCACTCTGTGCGGACCTTCAGCGCCTGGAGTCAACAGGTGAAGCAGATTGCTGGCGCTCTGCTCATCTTCTCCGCTCTCGCACTCCAGTTCCACTGGTTCCTGACGATCGAAACTTGGCTTGTCCAACATACGAGCTACGGGACCTTTGGGACAGGTCTCGAAGAGCGGTTTTTCGGAGAGAAAATCGAGGGAGAGAGAGGGAAAATAGACGATGCTCTTCTCGAGTGAGGCCGCGCTGTCTCTCCATGGTTCCTACTACTTCCTTGGCGTGCACGTCTCACAGATCGTCTGCACGTGCTTTGCCCAGTAGGTCGCGGTCACCGCGAAAGCAAGGATAGCAAGTGAACTCTCAGAGCTTCCCACATTTCCTGCGAGCGTCCCAGCGCCGAAGTGCGCCTGGTATAGGCCGAGGACGGAAGCAATGGTTGCGAAGATGAGGACGGCAAAGATGACCCACTGTTGGAACGTGGGGGGAGGGCAGCCGGAGCAGTCGAGATTCGTCGTCCAGAGCATGAGGGTGATGACGACGGCGAGGATGGAAAGGGAAGCTGCTTCTGAGCCGAATGCCTGGGGTTCTAGAGATCCCAGTGTTGCGTACACTCCCAAAATCGCCCCAATCATCACTATAGTGAAGATGAGACTGAGAACAATTTTGACCACGTTGCAGATATCGCACTTCTGGCTGGTGGTGGGGCTAGGCATAGAGACAGGAGGGAAGAAATTAGGCCTACCCTACCGTTCTTCATGATGGGGGGCAATATGTGGAATGCGTATGACTGTTAGTGTGTGTCCTGTCCGCGTCAGGAAGCACGCGAACCCCGCCCGATCGATGATGAGTGTTGCCGTATTCACGAGCGGATGGAACCGGAAGACGCCTTTGTCCCATGCATCCTCGTCCATGACCACCTCCACCTGGTGTTCTTTCTCGAAGAGAAGCCCGAAGGGTGTGACGGATCCGGGGTCGACCCCCAGAAGCCGTTTCAGGCGTTCCGCGGATGCGAAACTGAGGTCCTTCGTGCCTAGCATGCGTCCGAGTGCGCGCATGTCCACTTTCTTGTCGTGCATGACAATGGCCAGGATGTTCCTTCTGCCTGTTTTATCGCGGAGCAGGAGTTGCTTCGTATGGGCTCCGGGCATGGGCGGACAGAGGTGGTCCGATTCCTTACAGGTGAAGACAGCGGGGTGATCAAACTTCTCATAGGGGATGCCCCACTCTTGGAGGCAACTCAGGAGATCAGCTACTTCCCACATGGTTCCATTGTTCCATTGCTCCATTGCTATGCAAAGCGAGTCCAAACCTTCCTTTCTCTTGATAACAATGGAACAATAGAACAATGGAACAATCCTTTTACGTATGACCACCAGCACCCTCAAGGCCAAGTCCGACTTCAGCCTCGTCATCTTCGGAGCATCGGGGCACCTCGCAGGCCTCAAGATTTTCCCTGCGCTCTACTTCATGGCGCTCAAAGGGAGGTTTCCGGAGCACTTCGCGATTATGGGTTATGCCCGCAGTGAAATGGATGATGGGAGCTTCCGGGCACAATTTGCCGATGCGGTACGAAACAATGTCGAAGGGGTGAATGAGAAGGTGCTCACGGAACTCCTCACGCACGTCCACTCCCAGCGGGGGCAGTACGATGATGTTGGAGGCTTCAAGAAGCTTGCCATGAAACTCACTTCGCTTGAGCGCGGGTACGCTCCGAAGGCGGTGCGCATTGCATACCTCTCCATCCCCCCGAGCGTCTTCAGCGTCGTCGCGAAGCATCTCTGTGAGGGGGGAATCCATGATCTCACAGGGACACACAAGGGGCACTTCCGCTGTATCGTGGAGAAACCCGTCGGAAACGATGCGCGGAGCTGTGATTCGATCCAGCGGTGCCTCACCCAGTGCTTCACGCAGGACGAGTTGTACCTCCTCGATCACTACCTCGGAAAGGAGGCGGCGCGGAACATCTACTACCTTCGCACGGTGAATCCCGTCGTCGAGCAGATCCTCAAGAATACGCTCGTGAATCACGTGCAGATTACGGCGCTCGAATCCGCGAGTCTGGAAGGGAGAGCGGGGTACTTCGAAGCTGTGGGAACGCTCCGTGACATGTTCCAATCGCATATGATAGCCCTCATGGCGCTCCTCACGATGCACCTCACGGAACGGTCGGCTCTGCCCGCTGCGCGAGCCAATGCCCTGAAAAACATCTATGTTCCGCCTGCAACAAATCTCTCCGAGGTCGTGCTCCAGGGGCAGTACACGGCGGGAGCGGGACACTGCGGATACCGCGAGGAGGAGGGAGTGGCATCGGATTCCCGCACTCCGACCTACATCGCGATGAAGCTCATGAGTCGCATGGCACACTGGCAGGGGGTGCCCTTCTACCTCCGCTCCGGCAAGCGCCTTCTTGGGAAGGAGACGCGGATTGCGATCGAGTTTCAGAATGCCTACGCGGAGACCAAAAAAGAAGTCCCGCCGAACCGCCTGGAGATCATTCTCCAGGGGGAGGCGGGGATGCGTCTGCACCTGCAGACAAAAAAGGGCGGATCCGAGCCGGAATTCCGCCCCTTGGTCCTCGAAGATCCCTTGGTCTGCGTCGGAGACTGCATGGACGAGCACGGGCTCCTCCTTCTCGAGGCCGTGAACGGGAAGCGGGACTGGTTCCTGGATTTCTCCGAAGTGACGACCGCTTGGAAGCTCATCGATCCTCTCCAGGCGCACATCGACCGGGTGGATACGCCTCTTGCTTTCTACCCCTCTGGCACGCTCGGACCTATGGAAGCGACGGAGTGGCTCGCCCGCGAGGGGCACTCCTGGATTTGAGACTTCATGGGGGGAACTATTCCGTTCCCCCCATGAGCCCCCCTCCCCTCAAAGAAGCGCTCAGCACTGGGGCCCACAAGACCCAGTGCTTCGCGATCTCAGTACTGCTGCTGCTATGCTTCCGCAAGCTTTCAATGTCTTTCGACTACAAACATATTCAGGCAGCGACCGAGGAAGAATTTGTCTCAAAGAGTACAGAACTGCTTGAGAAGGCCATTCTCGATGCTATTGGAAAGAATGGCGTGTGCACGCTCGGGCTCTCCGGTGGCTCAACGCCTCGTGCGACCTATACCCGACTCGGAGCTTCCAAAAATATTGACTGGAGCGCGGTCGCAATCTTTCTCGTCGATGAGCGCTATGTCCCGCCGGATCACAAGGAGAGTAATGCGCGCCTCGTCCGGGAGACACTGCTTCACAGCGCAAAGATTCCGGAGAATCAAATAATTTTCCCCGAGGTAACGTTGCCTCTCGATGCCTGTGTGCAACGGTACGAGAAACGTTTGGCAGCCCTTTTCCGGGTCGGATACCCTGATGTCGTTCTCCTGGGGCTCGGCGAAGATGGGCACATTGCTTCGCTCTTTCCTGGAGATGTCGATGCACTCCTCGAGCGGGAGAGAAATGTCCTCCACACCCAAACGGATCACTTTGCAGTGCGCGACAGAATTACCCTTACACTCCCTGTTCTCACCAGTGCAGAGACCCCGCTTTTCCTCCTCAAAGGAGAAGGGAAGAAGAAGATCTTCGCAGAGACGCTGTCCGAAAATACCGACCCCATCGAGTATCCGGCGCATGCGCTTTTAGAGGCAGGCCGAACGGTATGGGTGACGTGTTTCTAGGGGAGGGGTAGGATCGCTCCCATGAAGCCTCCCTTCCTCGAGCGATATGGATCCCGCATTGCTCTTGGTCTCGTGACACTCTTCGCCTGGCGACTCATTTCGGTGGATCTCCATATATCTCCCGAACTCCAGTTGCTCTTCCCCCAGAATTGGCTCACGTGGACACCTCTTGCTCCCGTTGTTGCCACCCTCGTGAGTTCTTTTGGGGCGAGTTCCTGGTGGACGTGGATCGAGGTTACCTTCACGCTCTGCGGGTGGGTGTTCGTCTACTTCGGAGTGCGGGGGATCTTCTACAAGGTGATGTCCATGGAGGGTCCCTCGATGTGGGTGGCGTTTGTGATCTTTGTTCTCCTGGCCATTGCCATTTTCGCACTCCTTGTGCGCCCCGCATTCGATCAGATGGCGGTCTGGTGGAAGGCATGGCCGAAACCCAACATTCCCGCATTACCTTAAGGAAGTTGCTTGAGGCGGGAACACTCTGCGGGTACTCTTTGGGTACACTCTTTCCCTCCCTTTCACTCTGATTCGGCTACGCATTAACGAACAAATCCGCGCACCCGAAGTGCGTCTCGTCGCAGGAGAGTCCCAAGAGATTGTTCCCATTGCGGAAGCCTTGAAGCGAGCGAAGGAGGCGGGGCTCGACCTCATTGAGGTGGCCCCAGAGGCTGCGCCCCCTGTCTGCAAGATACTGGATTCGGGCAGTTACCTCTACCAACTCAAGAAGAAGGAGAAGCAACGGTCGAAGGGAAAGCGTACGGAAGTGAAAATGATCCGCTTCGGGTTCCGCACGGACACGCACGATCTCGAGCGGCAGGCGGCGCGGGTGCGGGAGTTCCTGGAGGAGCGTCATCTCGTGAAAGTAGCCATTCTCATGCGCGGCCGGGAGCTTGCCAATCAGCAGTATGCGCGGGACAAACTCCAGAAATTCATCGATGGGCTCATGGACGCAGCGGAGATTGAACAGGAAATGCGCCGTCAGGGGAATACGTACATGGTCATCGTTAAAGTTAGGAAATAGAGGAGTACGAAGAAGAAGCGGAGTACGAAGAACCTCTGATGTGAGCTCCTCGTACTCTTCTTACTCCTCGTATTCCTCGTTTTCTTTTTCCAAGGAATCCCTTTTCTTCCCCCCCGCTTTCCTCTACTCTCTGCCTCTGCCAATGCCTAAACTGAAGTCCCAC
>CAZQCB010000018.1:0-2565 GCA_964592265.1 uncultured Candidatus Peribacteria bacterium
TGGATGGGGTGGATTGTAACAGAAGCTACGACCTATCACCTCAAAGTCCCACCGCCCGCAGCAATTCCTCTTTCTCCTTCATAGTCAGCATCCGTACTTCCCCATCTTTCAAATTCTCATCCTCAAGCGTGACAATCCGCACGCGTCGCAGTTTCCGTACCGGAGACCCCACTTTCTGACACATGCGCCGGATTTGGCGATTTTTTCCTTCGGTGAGCGCGATGCGGAATCTCGTTCCAGAGAGACGTTTGATCGAAGCCGGCTTCGTCTTTTCACCGAAGATTTTGAGTCCCTCCGCAAGTTTCCTCAGAGCTCCATTGGGGATAGGTCGCTCGAGTGCTACCTCGTATTCCTTCTCGTGATCGAACTTAGGATGGGTCAGACGGTACGCAAGAGCGCCATCATTCGTGAAGAGGAGAAGCCCGGAGGAATCCTTGTCCAGGCGCCCTACGGGAAATACCTTTCCACGAAGTTCCGTTGGAAGAAGATCGCGGACAGTGAGAATGGGTTTACTGGTTTGATGGTTTTCTGGTTTTCTGGATAGAACGTTGCTTGTTTCGACGCTGACAGGTTTCTGCATGAGGTAATAGAGCAATTCCGCTCTCTCCTGAATCACTTTCCCCTCCACCTCAACGCTATCTTTCTCCGGATCCGCCTTTTGTCCGAGAGTCGCGACCTTCCCATTCACCCTCACAAGACCGGCTTTGATGTACTCCTCAGCTTTGCGACGGGAACAAATGCCGCGGGCCGAGAGGATTTTTTGAAGGCGTTCAAGCATATGCAGATTGTACGCTTCCTCCCTCACCCCCCCTGCCCCCCTCTCCCATCGCAAGTTATTACAAACGGAAATCTTCAAAAATTCCTCTGCATGGGCAAGAGCGGGAGAGGGGGAACGGGGGTGAGGGGCCTTACCGCCCCACCGCCATTTCTACAAGAATAAAAACCGCATAGATAAGGCCTGCAATCCACCAATTGAGAACGGAGAGGAGGTGGAGGAAGAGCAGCATGCAACTCGCAATACCAAAGAAGATTCCCTGCCGGAGTGAGGAGCTGATGAATGCGCGGGAGCGGAGAGGTTGGTGTGTGAGGAAGCTCTTTGCAAGGGAGAGGACGAGAGCTGCAGCTGCACTGGTGAGCGTGAGGACGCTTAAGAAGAAGAACGGGATGGCAAATTCCGGCGCTGTGAGCGGGCTCACGCGAAAGAGCACAAGGAGGAGTGAAGAAGCTCCCAGGAGAAGGGCAAGGACGATGCTGGCGAGGGCACCGGTCATGAAAACAAGGTATCAGGTTTCAGGTTTCAGGTGTTAGAAACTCCTTCAGCTTCCGAAAGTCTTCGAAAAGTGCATCCCTCAATCCCCCATTATGCAGTGCCGCCGCCGGGTGGTAGATCGGGAACACGGTGACATCACTTGTGATCTTCTGAGGCGTGCCATGCACTCTCGAGATCGAGAGCTTCGGGAGAAATTCCTGCAGGGCATGCTTTCCGAGTGCCACTATTACTTTTGGACGAATGAGAGCGAGTTCGAGCTTCACCCATGGCAAGCACACTGCTTTCTCCGCGGGTTCCGGATCACGGTTCTGCGGAGGCCGATACTTCACGATGTTCGTGATGTAGACATCGGAGCGCTTGAAGCCGATGGAGGCCAAGAGCTCATCGAGAAACTGCCCCGCAGGACCGACAAAGGGTCTCCCCAGTTCATCCTCCCTCTGACCAGGAGCTTCCCCAATGAAGACAATCTTCGCATGCGGATTTCCCTCCCCGAGCACAGGATTGGCCTTCTCGGCAAGACTACAACCTTTCCAGGATTTCAGTTTCTCTGCGACAAGATCAAGAGTGAGTTCCATAGCTCGAAGGGAAATTCGAAATTCGAAACCCGAAATTCGAAACAAACCCGAAATTCAAAGCACGAAACAGTATAGTGTGAAACATCATATTTCGGATTTCGGATTTTGTGCTTCGTGCTTGTTTCGGATTTCGTGCTTCGTGCTTCGGATTTCAGCGGGTGCTTCAGATTTTGCCCTTTCCTTCCCTTCAAACACCTCCACAAACTCCTCCACGCTCATTGTCTCTGTTTTGAGGAGGAGGTCTACGAGCTCATCGAGCTTCGTGCGGTACTTCTTCAAAAAATCCATCGCCCGCTTGAGCTGCTCTGAAAGCACCTTGCGCACGAACACATCAATTTCCCTCGCCGTTTCCTCGGAGTAGTTCCGCATCAATGTGGGGTCCACACCCAGGAAAATCGTCCCCTGTCTCTCCCCGTACGCCGCAGTTCCGAGCTCATCCGTCCCCATGCCGTACCGCATCGCCATATTGCGTGCGATTTGGGATGCGCGCTCCAAATCGTTACTCGCACCCGTCGTGATCTCGCCGAAGACGAGCTCCTCGGCGGCACGTCCACCAAGGAGACCGCACATCTCATCGAGGAACTTACTCTGTGTGGTCGTGTAGGAATCCTCCTGCGGCAGGAACCACGTGACGCCGAGTGTTGCACCACGGGAGACAATGGAAACTTTATGCAGCGGATCGGAGAACTTGCAGAGATGCCCCACAATCGCATGCCCCAG
>CAZQCB010000018.1:2575-14280 GCA_964592265.1 uncultured Candidatus Peribacteria bacterium
CTGCGTGAGCTTGCGGGATCGCTTCTCGGGCCCCAGCGTCACCTTCTCCACGGCATCCACGACATCCTGCTGGCTGATGGTTTTGCGCTCCCGGCGCGCCGCGAAGATCGCCGCCTCGTTCATCACATTCTCGAGATCTGCACCCGTGAAGCCCACGGTCTGCTTCGCGATACTCTCGAGCTCCACGCCCCGCGCAATTTGCTTCCCACGGGCATGCACTTCCAGAATTTTCTTGCGTGCCTCGAGATCCGGCTTATCGATAAAAATGCGCCGATCGAAGCGCCCGGGGCGCAGCAGCGCCGCATCCAGAACATCCGGGCGATTCGTTGCGGCTATGACGATCACATTGGTCTTCTGATCGAATCCGTCCATCTCCGTCAAAATCTGATTGAGCGTCTGCTCTCGTTCATCATGGCCGCCGCCAAAGCCCGCACCACCACGCTGCCGTCCCACGGCATCAATCTCATCGATGAAGACGATACACGGAGCATTCCGCTTCGCGCGGTTGAAGAGATCCCGAACGCGGCTCGCACCGACTCCCACGAACATCTCGACGAATTCCGATCCCGAGATCGAGAAGAAGGGCACCTTGGCTTCCCCTGCGACCGCCCTTGCAAGGAGCGTTTTCCCTGTTCCGGGAGCACCGACAAGGAGGACACCCCGGGGGATCTTGGCGCCGATCCCCACGTACTTCCGCGGGTGCTTGAGGAAATCAACGACCTCGACGAGCTCTTCCTTCGCCTCATCACATCCCGCAACATCGCGGAACGCGGTCTTCACGGTCCGCGCATCCGCAACGCGGGCGCGCGACTTCCCGAAACCGAGAGCCGTATTCTGGGAACGGGCAACGGAGCGAAAAAGCCAGAAGAGGCCGCCGACGATGAGAACGAAGAAGAGGAGATCAGGGAGGACCGAGAGGAAGAGATTGGCTGCTTCGGTATTCTCGACGTTCACAATCGTCGGGTTCTTCGAGTCGTTCCAACCAAGGGAGGAGACAGTCTCCAGGGCTTCCTTGTAGGAAGTGATGGTGCTGCCATCCTTCTTCGTGACGTACACCTGGTTATCCTTGATGAGGATCTCCTGATATTCCCCAGCGCTGTAGCCGCGCGTCACTTCACTGATTGGCACCTGCTCTGCATCACGGAACTTACGATCTTCCTCTCGCTCCGGCTGCGTCATGTAGTAGAGAGAGCTGAGCAGAAGCATGCCAATAAGCAGCGTCGTGAAGAGCGTGTTCTGGTGCTTGCCGGAGGGGGGACGGGAGGGCAACACAGGCATACAAGTATGGGGAGTATAGAAGAATTCTTGCGAAAAGTACCAAATTCCAAGCATCAAATTCCAAGTAAGCACCAAGCACCAAATTCCAAAGGTGTTATGCTGATGCTATGGATAGTGCAGTTGCTTTGCCCAAAGCCGAGAGGAAATACGATCTTGAGGAACGTACTCATCTTTTTGGATGGAATACGCGGGAGTTTGTAAAAAAGCTTCCTCGTACAATTGGCAATATCGAGGATGGAAAACAACTCATTCGTTCATCAGGCTCTGTTGGAGCAAACTACATTGAGGCAAATGAAGCTCTGAGCCCGAAGGATCGTGTGAAATGTTTTAGAATTGCTCGCAAGGAAGCAAAAGAAAGCATCCACTGGCTTCGGTTCATTGATGTTTGTGGTGATGCGGAACTCGAGCGTGAACGTCAGTATCTCCTGCAGGAAGCACGTGAACTATTGTTGATCCTCAGTTCTATTCTTCAGAAACATGAGTAGAATTTTTTTGAAGTTTGGAATTTGGAATTTTTTTGGTGCTTGGTGCTTGGTGCTTGGAATTTACCTCCCAGGTTTGTATCCCGCTCTCTCCGCCTCAATACTTCTTACTGATCCACCAAGGCATTCCGGAAGTTCCCGATCGCATCGACAATGAGGCCTAAGGGGAATCGCTGACCTAAAGTGCCGGAGAGGACTTGGGTGATCGCTGGTTCTAGTGCTGGAGTAACATAAGCCCGTATGAGATCTATGAGATCAGCGAGAGAGATTGTTCCGTTTCCATTCGTGTCCCCAATCGCCTGAGTGGGCATCGTCGTGACTACCCCCGATTGGAGGAATCCCGTCAGACCCGAGACCTTGACACGGAGGTGACCCGGGACCACTTTCGCGAGGACGTCGTGAGGAACGGTATCGAAGACACCGGCGGGAACGGTCACGCACGCAACCCCGTTCGCATCGGTTGTCGTGAGCACTTGATCGAGTATGAGATTGGTTTGTCCTGTCTGCCGGAGAGAGATTTTCACATCCACCGTCCATTTCTGATTCGCCCGGGTCCACTGGGGCAGGTCAAGTGCGAAGCATGCTGTTCCCCCTCCCCCTACGGGTGCCGCATTCACCGTGATGCTCACCGTATCAATCGCGGAGAGCGCACTGTCATCCCCTCGCAGGCGAAGGACGTACGTTCCTGCGACAGAGAAACTTGCCGTTGTATCGACTGCATTCGCATTCCCGAAGGTGACTGTTCCCGGCCCCGAGATCTTGCTCCAGGTGGAGGTGATCGTCCCCGGAGGATTCGGCAACCCATCGTCACTCACAGTTCCATCGAGAGAAGCAGTGGCAGGGAGTGTGATTGTCTGATCAAGACCTGCATTGACTGTGGGAGCAGTATTGGAGGTGGATGCAGTAGTTGTCGTGAACGAAACCGAGACATCGGTTCCGAGAACCTTCGAATGATCCGCCTTTGCCATGTACCCTTTCAGAGTGTGGGAGCCTACGGGAACATTCGTGAAGGTGTAACTCCCATCGAAATCGAGATCCCGCACTTCGGCATTCGTATCGAGTTGCAGGTGCACGTGATCCACTCCCGTGAGGTCACCACTCTTCGTGTAGGTGACATTCACGGTGGTTCCCTGAATGGAACTCCCGGCCGAAGGTTGGGAAATGGTGAGTTTCGGAGGAAGGGACGGGAGCGTACCGCCTACGAGTGGGAAGACGAGACCTTTGATACTTAAGGTCGCTGCCCGTGCCTTGGCGGCAGCGCATGTGGGGTCGTTGTCCTTGGCCATACACGGTGCGATTTCGCCAGCAAGGGCAACACCGTACGTGTCCCAGCATTGCTGATTCGTGAGATTTGCCTCGGGGCAACCGACGATCTTCGTTGTGACGGGATCCGTGACGGGAAGGATGAAGTCCGAACGCTGCTGCTCATACATCACCTGGAAATCGTTGCCCGGCTGCCCATTCCAGTCATCGACAAACACGCGATCAGATTGAATGACATTCGCCGCTTTGAAACCATTTTGTGCTGGTCTGCTATTGTCAATAATATCGTAATTCATGAAGAGATCATAATCTCCGAACCAATGTTTGTAGGGAGAGGATGCGAACCGCACATTCTTGATGAACGTGTCCTTGGGAGGAAGTTCAATTGGCTGCAGTCTCGCAGAAACTGCCTCGGTGAACATGGTTTTTACAGAAATATTGGTGGCATTCTTGAGGAAAGCGTCCTCGATGGTAAACGTTCCAGGTGCCGTCTGGCCGTAGAGCGTGTAAATCACATTCAAATCGACGCCGATGCTCGTGTCCTGGATATCGAGGTTACGAACGGTGGCATTGATGGTGAGGGCATCCGTACTGAAGGTTAGCCCGCTCGTGGCTCTGCCAGCCGCGGTTTTTTTCACAGGCAGAGCACGCACGGTAACGCCGTCAACGAGTACGTTTGCCGTAAAGATACCTTCAATGCACGTTGTCGTGAGATGCCAGCCAATGATATTTTCAAGTTTGCGGACCGTATTGTCCATGGTGTGCTTCTTCGTTTTGGGGTTATCCTTTGGTGCGACATCCCAGAGGTGGATGCACTCTCCGATTCCGTAGACTTCCGTTCTTCCGATGGAGCCATCGGCAAGCGGCATGGATTTCACGGGTGTCCCGCCATTTTTAATATCATTGAATTCACCGGGGGTGATGGTCGATGCCCCGCGGAAGAGAGGGATGTTATCGAAGGTCCCGACGAACATGAGAACAATCCCCGCACTGGTGACGTCATCCGGAGAGGTGATGACATTCCCGGAAATACGTCCTCCAGGATTCGGGCCCTGAAGCCAGATTCCCGCAACAGCACCGCCTTTCTGAGTGAGAAGATCTTCGTAATGAGGGTCTGCCATGGAGGCGCCTGTGGCCATGAAATTATCCTCAATATCGTTCTCAGCCTCATTGCCATCCTCTGTCGCAAGATGAGCAACTGTCGCATAGGGGTTGAATCCCTCATTTCCCGCGCTGAGAGCTTTGATTTGCAGCCTCCCATTCATCGTATGGAGAGTCGTCCCGATGAACGTATTCCCCTTGGCCAACATATAGGAGGTGTCATGGATGGTGAGTCCCCACTTCAGGATTTCATTGACTGCATTCCCGAGGAATGTGGCCTGGTACCCGGTATTCGAGGCATTGCGCGGGCCAAAAAGATGATGGAAATGCACAGAGTAGCGACCGATTTGGTTGCGACCGAGACTCGCGACCGATCCATCAGGGTTGAATGTCGTATTTTCGAAGTCCCCTCCCATCGTCCTCCCGAGTCCTTCGAATTCTGCATAGCGGATATCGACTGCAGCGCGGTGGAAGAATTGCGTATGGGCACGCATGTCTGTTGGGATCGTCCGGAGGTGATCCGGCATCCACTCTTCGGAGCGAATGACGACATTGCGGGTGATATTCGCAAGGTGCGGCAGGAGCTTCGTCCCATCCGGCAGCACCGTCGGCGTGCCATCGCTGTCTCTCGCACCGGGATGGTTATATTGCAGTGCCGGCGCAATCGTGACCGATGTCCCATTGACCGCTTGGAGCGTTACAACCTCAAACTGAAGACTTTTCGCATCTTCCTGAGTATTGGGAACGAGGAGACGATCCCCGATTTGCCATCCTGTCGGGGCTTGTTCGAGATTGAGGACGGTCTCCCCTATTTTCGGTCCATGCGTCATGCGCACGAATGTCGGATTCTTCACGGCTCCGTGTATCGATACATCCCCGAAGGCAAGCAGTCCATGACCATACTGTTTGGGGTCGAAGCTCGTATCGATGGGGGTATTCGTGAAGGCGATTTCCGTTTTCACCGATGCGGGGATGGGATTACTCACGGTGCCCATCGTGAGTGCGCCGTCGGGGAGGATGAAAAGCTCGCCGTGGATGCGCAGCTTGGTATTCTGCGTCGTGGAAAAATCGAGCCGCCCGCCACCACCAACTTCGATGCAGCGAACCGCCACTTCGCTCTGCTGGTCATACACTACGCTATGACCCTGAATATGCACCTTTGCATTTTCCTGCGGCACTTGATTCCCTACCCATGTCGCTGGATGAAACCAACTCCCATTCTGGGCAGTGGACACGTGCGGTCCTCCCGGGGTCGTATCGACGTTACAGAAACGGGGAACCGTATCGAAGGGGGCGATCACCTTATCGGGGAGCACCGTGAGCCCTTCACCGGAGCTTGGGGCCGCCTCGGTCGACTTTCCCCCCGGCAAAAGCGGGAGGAGGAGAAGGGCGGTTACCGTGAGAGCCGCGAAACGAATGCTGTGTGACGTATGAAAATGCATTCTAACCATTATAGCACATCTTCACTCGAAATACAAGATTTCCGGAAGGCTACCGACCGCGTTTATACCCTGCCGATGCTGCCGCCTCTTCCGTCCGGAAATACACCCGGTTTGCCGGAGCGAGATTCTGACCGGCGCTCGATTCCACGGGATAGTAATTTTTCCCCCGTGAACTTGCGACGTAGCGCACACCCTCTGGTACCGGCACATCGATGATATTGAGAAGGAAGGGATGTGCATCGATGGAGAAGCTGCGGTCGGGGCGCGGCACAATGACTTGCTGACCAAAAACCAGACGCGCTCCCGTTCCGACGACGCCGACAATCTTTCCATTATTAATCTCTTCGATGTGTACAATCGGAGCCCTCCGATGGATATCGCGATGGAGCGAGGTGATGGGGGCGGGAGATACCGCCTCCTCCACTTTCAGGACAAAGACGCCCAAGAGATACCCGAGGAGCAGGACGAGAGCCGTCCAGGAAACGAGGTGGAGGCGTTGCCAGAACATAAAGGGGGCAATTCTACCTGATTCTTGGCGCCTTGGGAAGGAAGTTGGCACTCCTCTTCTTGGGAATTCTCAATTTCCAATTACCAATTTCCATTGAATGTTCCAATGTTTCAATGATCAAACAGACCATGCCCAGTTTTGAGCATTGTGTCATTGAAAATTGATTGGAAATTGAAAATTGGTCATTGAAAATTGCTCTCCCCAGGCATCGCCAATTTCAAGGACTTCCCGTATATTCCCCCCAAACCCCCTTATGCCTACTTACGCTGCATTCTTAGGCCACCAACCCCATATCAGACTTGCTCAGCTCTGCGTATTGCTCCCCCTGCTTTCGCTCTCTTTAGCCAGCGCGCAGGGGAGTTCGAGCCTGAGCCTCAATTTCTCCACGTACTTCGGCGGCGCAAACACCGAACTCACTCGCGATGTGGTAACGGATAGTCAGGGCAATATCTATGTCGTCGGTGGTACGTTTTCTGCCGACTATCCGACAACTCCCGGCGCATACGATCGCACGCACAATGGGGATTCCGATATATATGTGACGAAGTGGAGTCCTGATGGGCAAACGATGCTCTGCTCGACTTTCATTGGGAGCGACACATTCAACCGTGCATACGGCGTGGAAATTGATCCTCAGGGAAACATTGTCATTGGCGGCAGAACCGGTGACAATTTCCCGGTAACTTCGGGTGCCTTTCAGACGACATTCATTGGAGCGCCCGATGTGGGAACCGACAGCGTCACCATGGCGTTCGTCGCTAAAGTGCGTTCGGATTGCTCGCAACTTCTCTGGGCAAGCTACCTCGGAGCAACTGGCGCAGCAAATGACTACCCCCGGATCGCCCGGGATATTGATGTTGCTTCCAACGGAGATGTCTTCGTCCTGACCGGATTCAATGGCGGGTCATTCCCAAGTAACATCGCGCAGGCTTTCCTCAATGCAGCGGGGGGAGGATCGGGAGCCAATAATCAGGATGCGATCGCGGCGAGAATTGCTTCGAACGGAAGCGAAGTCCTGTGGGGGAGATTCGTCGGCGGCCCTGGAACAGAAACGATGCAGGGCGCGATTCGCGCTGATGATGCGGACAATCTCTTCCTCGTCACACACACCTCCTCGGTAACCGGCGTTGCAACCCCCGGTGCCTTCGACGAGACGTACAATGGCGCGACAGATCTCCTCCTCGTCAAAATGGATTCGAACGGGAATCTCCTCTGGGGCAGTTACGTTGGGGGAAGCAGCGGGGAACATCTGGAAACCCACCACCTCGCAGTCCATCAAGGAAACCCCATCATCGCTGCAAATTCAGACTCACTCGACTTCCCGGTCACTTCGGGAGCCTACGACACCACCTTTAATGGTTCGGGAGGAGCAGGGACGGGGAACCAGACGAACTACAAAGATGATCTCGTCATTGCAAAACTCTCGGCAGATGGATCGCAGTTACTGGCGGGAACGTACTTTGGCGGTCGGTATGGGGATGGCAATGAAGGGATAGACGCAGATGCAAAGGGGAATATTTACCTTACCGGTGCGACCTACTCGGATAACTTCCCCGTGACCTCCGATGCGTTTCAGCAACAACTTGTCGGAGGCGTGGGCGGCGGAAATGCGAGTGTGTTCCTCACCAAATTTTCGGGCGATCTGAAACAGGTCCTTTTTAGCACGTATCTCGGCGGGGACGCAGTAGATCTCGGGCGCACAATTGCCACAGCAAGTGATGATAGCGTGATTATAGGGGGGGTCACGCTCTCAGCGAACTTTCCACTCAAGAACGCTCTCGATTCTTCCAGGGGAGGCACACAAGATGGTGTGCTGGCAAAGTTTGTGGTCTCCTCTTCTTCTTCCTCTTCTTCTTCCAGCTCTTCATCCTCCTCTTCCAATCAGGCGCCATCCGTCGGCGCCGGACTCGATCAAACCGTCACCCTCCCTGCCACTGCTTCTGCCACTGCTTCTCTCGATGGAACTGTGAGTGACGATGGGTTGCCGAATCCTCCGGGGAGTGTCACAACAACGTGGAGCAAGGTGAATGGGCCGGGAACAGTCACCTTCGGGAATGCGAATGCAGTCGATACCACAGCCAGTTTCTCTCTGGCGGGCACCTATGTCCTCCGCCTCGCTGCGAGTGATAGTGCGCTCTCGGCGAATGATGATGTAGTTGTGACAGTGAGTGCAGCGGGAAGCGGCGGAGGAGAACTCTGCCTGCAGCTTACGCTGCCTCAGTGGGAGAAAGCGGGAACAACGTGGGCACTCCCTGATGTGCGGGTGTGGATGAAAGTGAGCGGGCAGACAAGTTTTCTCCTCGACGGAGTACAAGTAGCAGGTGACGCAGCGGGACAGTCTCGGGTCTCCCTTCCTATCGGAGTCGATCCGAGCGTTCCTCATGATGTCTCCGTGAAGGTTGTGCCAGGGCATTTCCGCGTCGTCATGCCGGGACTCACGAACTTCCTGGGAATCTGTCCCCTCACTCCCTCTCTCCCTGTGGGAGATGTGAATGGGGATGGAACGACGATGAGCCTGGGGAAGCTTGTGACGATGATCCGGGCGTATGTGAGTCCGGAGCTCTTTCCGGCGCTCACCGAAGTCGTGACAGGAGTGCAGGGCCAGAAACCTCCTCTCTGGTGGCTCATTGATGGGATACGCAGCTTCGTCGTCGGGGAGAGGGATAGGTGATGAGAAAACCTACTTTCCTGTACACTCCGGCTCAGCATGCCGACCTACTGCGCTTTCCTCGGACATCAACCCCATATCAGTCTCGCCGAGCTCTGCGTCCTCCTCCCCGATCTCAAAGTGGAGAAGCAGTGGAATCAGCAGATCATTACCTTCGAAACGAGTGAGAAGCTCGATGCGGAGTGGCTCTCTGCAGTGGGGGGAACTGTCCTCATCGCAAAGGAGCTTCTGCATCTCCCCCCGGGAGGGAAACGTAGCCTCGAGACGCTTGCGCAGCACATCCAACCGCTCTTGATGAAGCAGCTCACAGAGGTGAAGCGGAAGGCAACGTTCAGTCTCCGCACCTTCTCCATCCCCAGACACGAGGTCAGATCGCTCTACCGCCTCTGCAAGAAGTACCTGAAAGCAAAAGGCATCCCTTCACGCTACATCGGCAATGAGCGTCATCCCGCAAAGCCCGGAACACTGCTCCTGCGGGGCATTCCGGGACCCGGCACCTGCGAGCTTGTCATCCTCTACGATGAAGGCAAGCGAACGAGCTGGGTCGGCGCGACCTGCGCGGTACAGGATATTGAGGCATACACGGAGCGGGATATGGGCAAACCCTTCCGCGATACGCGTACAGGACTGCTTCCGCCCAAACTTGCACAGGTACTCCTCAATTTTGGCTTGCTCGCCAGGCGTGGGAGTTGGGAGAAGATGACGATCTATGATCCCTTCTGCGGGAGCGGTGTGATTACAATGGAGGCATTGCTTCGAAGAGCTCATGTACTCGCCTCGGATAAGAGCGAGAGAGCAGTGAAAGGGTGCAGTGAAAACCTCCGTTGGCTGAGAGACCGTGCGAAGACGCCGAAAGCGGTGACGCATACCGTATGGAAGCAGAATGCGTTGAAGGCCCCGGAGCTTCCGAAAATCCCGACATTCATCGTGACCGAGACCTCACTCGGCCCTCCCTTGAAACAAGCCCCGACCAAGAAGGAGATCGCAAGTTTGATCCGGGAAGCAGAGGAACTGGAAATCGCATTCTTCACGAATCTGAGCCAAGTGCTTCCGGAGGTTCCCGTCGTAGCCACCTTTCCGGTCTACCTCACGCGCGATGGAGAGCGGCACTTCCTCCCCAAAGCTTTGGAGAAGATTCAGAAACTGGGATACAGGCTCACGTATCCTGGAAACAAACTGATTCGCTTCACGGATAGAAATACCCTCCTCTACCTCCGACCAGACCAGTACGTTGGGAGGGAGATCGTCTGTCTCCTGCCGCCGAGGAAGAAGTAGGGTCTACAAAAATTGCTTTCCGGAATACTTCTGTCGTCTCTCATCTGCTTGCAGCGAATTTTGGAGTACTGATTTAGTATAGTTTATTGTACTTAATGTAAAGTTAAATTAGTGTAATGTTAAGTAAAGTTATTAAAAGGGAGGTGAATTTGTTGTAGGGGTCCGCCACGTGAAAAGCGTGTAGCACGGCCTTCCAGGCCGTGTGACACGGGCAAGATGCCCGTGCTACAAGACAGCGCCCCTACACGCATTGAGGGATTCGTAGGCTTGGATAACTAGCCATAGCTTCTGCAACGCAAAAGAAACCATGTGAGGAGGAGAGCCATTGACAAAAATCCCAAAACGAAAGATATGAAAATAGGTCGTCTGGAGGCCGCAAACCCTTGAGAGAAGTAGGGAAAATGCGGTATAATCATGAGATTGCTTTCTTCTATTTATGCGCGCGAGCGCGCGCGTAATGGAGAGAAGCAAAACACAAATACCCACATGCACATCAGCCATTCGATTGCACCGCGCCAGACAATGCCGCTCCCGCCTTCGCCTGCGCAGCCTGTGCTGAGCCTGTCGAAGCAGCGGGCAGGCAGCATGACAGGCTGGCGACCACTCATCGCGGTCTGCAGAGGCGAGAATGAGAACAAGCGGAATCTCCACATTCTGAACCGCTTCTGGCTCACAGTGGATCTCCTGCATATCAAGCAACGCTTCTCTGCGCTCATTCTCGCAATCGTCCTCACAACGAACGTCCTCCTCCCCTCAGGCGTACTCGCACAAATCCTCGAGGAAGGAAACGGAGAGGGAACAGTCATACATGCGGCCCCCCTCTCGACGGCTCTCGACAAGCTCTCCGGGGGAATCTTCTCAGACGCAAATGGGAACGGCATGCAGGACGAGGATGAGCAGAGCCTCCCGAATATCACCGTGGAACTCTCGCTCAATGGGGAGAAGATCGCCTCCGCGAAAACGGACGGGAGCGGATCGTATCTCTTCTCCAATCTCACTCTTACACCGGAAGAGTTCTCAGAACCTGCACATACCTCCGCACTTGCTCTCTTCGATATCGACTCTGACAAAGACGACGACCTTCTCATGGGGAATAGTAACTGGGAAGCAAATCGCCTCTTCCGGAATGAGGAGGGAAAGCTCATCGACGCGGGCCCCATCCTGAATCGGAGTGCCACGGGGTCCTTTGCTTCCACACAAGCGTTCGCACTCCTCGATACAACAGGCGGAGGAGAGCCAGATGTCATTGTCGGGAATAGTGAGCCAAATGAGCTCTACCTGAATGTGGGGAGCAATCAGTTCGAGTTTGTTGGTGAAAGGTTCAATGCCGGATTCTCCGGTACGAGCATCCGCATGACGGAGGCTTTCCTCACCTTCGATGCGAACGGAGACGGAGAAGAGGACCTCCTCGTGGGGAATACCCTAGAAGCGAACGACCTGTACCTGAATGACGGGGGTGGGTCGTTCCAGTACGTGAGTGGGGAATTCAATGCCGGGGATTCCTTCTCTCCCACGCGCACCTTCGCACTATTCGATGTCGATTCGGACAAGGACGAAGATCTCCTCATCGGCAAGGAGGGGCTCAATGAGCTGTATGTGAATACCGGGAAGAAGGAGAAGGACAAGGAGAAAGGAAAAGATGACGAAGAGGTTCTAGAAGTTCTCGATGTTGTAGACGTTTCCTATTC
>CAZQCB010000019.1:0-14266 GCA_964592265.1 uncultured Candidatus Peribacteria bacterium
CACTCACGGGTGGAGCCATCGACAATTTCTCCATTGTGCTGCTCGGGCTCTCCCCTTACATCAATGCCTCGATCATCCTCCAGCTCTGTACGGTGATCTTCCCGAAGCTCGAAGCGATCAGTAAGGAAGGCCAACAGGGGCAACAGAAGATCAATCGCTACACGCGCTGGCTGACATTTCCTCTGGCAATCCTCCAGAGTTACGGATTCCTCCTCCTCCTCAACTCCGGCGCTTCACAGCTCGGGGGAGCACTGATCGATACGTCCTTCCCCGGCGTTCTCAGTCCCATGATCATTGTCTCCGCGGGGGCACTCTTCCTCATGTGGCTGGGGGAGGTGATTACGGAGAAGGGCGTGGGGAATGGCATTTCCCTCATCATCTTCGCTGGGATCGTCTCGGGGATTCCCGCAACCTTCAGCAACATGTTTGTCGCGGGCGCGGGGAAGCAGGGGCCCTTCATCTTCTTCGGCATCCTCACGGTTCTTCTCCTCATTGCCGTCGTTCTCTTCACGGAGGCGCACCGTCTCATTCCGATCACGTACGCGAATCAGGGCGCGGGGCGGGGGGTCCAGGGAGGTATCCCTATCCGTCTCAATCAGGCAGGGATGATTCCCATCATCTTCGCCATCTCTCTCATCACCTTTCCTGGCATCATTGCACAGTTTCTCCAGACTGCGCCCCGTTTCCAGGGGGTTACCTCCTTCATTGGGACGTACCTCAATGCCAATAGCCCGAGCGTCCTCTACCTCTCGCTTTACTTCATGTTGGTCCTTCTCTTCACGTACTTCTACGTCTCCGTCACGTTTCGCCCCGATCAGCTTGCGGAGGATATCCAGAAGCGCGGTGGCTTCATCCCCGGCATCCGCCCAGGCAAGCAGACGGCGGAGGTGCTCCAGAGTGTGAGTGTCCACCTCAACCTCTGGGGAGGCGTCTTCCTCGGCATCATCGCCATCATTCCCCTCATCTTCACGCGCTACTCTTCCTTGAGTTCCCAGGATCTCCTCCTCTCCGGTTCCGGACTCATCATCGTTGTCGGGGTGGTCCTCGAACTCATCCGACAGATCAACGCTCAGCTGCTTGCCCATGATTACGAGAAGCTTGCGTAAGGGGGGAAAATTAGATAAAAAACCATGAAAATTCCCTCTGTCCACTTCTTCTTATTCTTGCTTTCCTAAGCCCTTTTCTCTACAATCCACCTGATACCTGTAGTGAGGTATCGAACTATGCCAGCCGCCAAAACATCCCAGAAGTACACCGCCGAGCAGATCCAGGTTCTGGAGGGATTGGAGCCTGTTCGGAAGCGCCCCAGCATGTACATCGGCTCGACCGATGAGCGGGGACTCCACCATTGCGTGTACGAAGTGGTGGACAATGCCATTGATGAGGCGATGGCGGGATACTGTGATCATGTGATTGTCACTCTGGAGAAGGATGGGTCGGTCAGCGTGGAGGATAACGGGCGCGGCATTCCTGTCGATATTCATCCCCAAGTGAAGAAGCCGGCACTGGAGGTTGTGCTCACGATGCTCCATGCAGGGGGGAAATTTGGAGGAGATCAGAGCGGCTACAAGGTTTCCGGAGGGCTGCATGGTGTGGGGGCATCCGTCGTCAATGCCTTAAGTACGCTCATGCATGCAGAGGTCTATCGCGATGGGGTCATCCACATGCAAGAATACAAGCGCGGGAAGACCGTTGCCCCCTTAAAGAAGATCGGGAAAACGCCGAAGCGCGGTACGAAGATCCAGTTTTGGCCCGATGCGGAGATCTTTGACACGTTGGAATTGAGCGTAGAGACGATCCTCGGTCACTTCCGTCAGCAGGCCTACCTCACCCGTGGCATCACGATCAGCGTCATTGATGAACGGACGAAACGTCCAGAACAGGATGAGAAATACCCCCGTCTCTACCGCTTCCACTTCGAGGGGGGAATTGCGTCCTACGTCGCGCACCTTAATGAGCAGAAGGGGGCGGTCGGGGAGGTGATCTGGTTTGAGAAGGAGATGCCGGAGGGGTTCGTCGAAATCGCGATGCAGTACACGCAGGCATTCCAGGAGAATGTCATCACGTTTGCCAATAACATCCACACGACCGAGGGGGGGACCCACCTCACCGGGTTCAAAGCAGCGATCACACGTACGATCAATACGTATGCCCGTGCGCAACAGTTCCTCAAAGAGAAGGAGGAGAACATGACGGCAGATGATGTGCGGGAGGGGCTTACCGCGGTCATTTCCGTGCGCTTGAAGGAGCCACAGTTCGAGGGTCAGACGAAGAGCAAGTTGGGGAATGCGGAGATGAAGACCGCGGTCGAGACAGTGGTCAATGAGAAACTCGCGCAATATCTCGAGGAGCATCCTTCCGAGGCGAAGGAGATCGTGGGGAAATGTCTCCTTGCGACGCGTGCACGTCTTGCAGCGCGCGCTGCGCGTGATTCCGTGATCCGCAAAGGTGCACTCGAGGGGATGACTCTCCCGGGGAAGCTTGCGGATTGCTCGAGCAAGGACCCGGGATCTTCCGAGCTCTTCATCGTTGAGGGAGATTCCGCCGGAGGTTCTGCAAAGCAAGGGCGGAACCGCGAGTTCCAGGCGATCTTGCCACTCAAGGGAAAGATACTCAATGTCGAGCAGGCGCGGCTCGATAAGATGCTCGCAAATAATGAGATTAAGGCACTCATCATCGCAATGGGGATGGGCATCGGAGAACAGAAGGAACTCGCGAAGCTCCGCTACGATCGCATCATCATCATGACCGACGCAGATGTGGATGGCGCACACATCCGCACGCTCCTCCTCACCGTCTTCTACCGCTACTACCCGGAGCTCATCGAGACCGGACACCTCTACATCGCGCAGCCACCCCTCTATAAGATTGCCAAGGGGAAGGAAGCACACTACGCCTTCACGGACACAGAAAAAGAAAAGGTACTGAAAGAGCTTGGGGTGAAGGTGGAGGAGGTTATGGAAGGGAACGAGGAACCTGTTTCAGGTGTTGAAAGTGCAGAAGGTGAGGAAGGTGTAGAAGGTGTGAAGGTCAAAAAGCCAACCAAAGTAAACATCCAGCGTTACAAGGGTCTCGGGGAAATGAATCCGGAGCAGCTCTGGGAGACCACCATGGACCCCGAGCGACGCATCATGCTGAAAGTCACGATCGAGGATGCAGAGAAAGCAGATTTGATCTTCACGACGCTCATGGGCTCAGAAGTGGCTCCACGCCGAAAGTTCATCCAGACCCATGCGAAGGGGGTAAAGAATTTAGATATTTGACCTTGCCCGCTTCCCGCGATGCACATTCTCATCGCAACGGATACGTTCTCTCCCGATGTAAATGGTGTTGCAGTATTTTCCCAGAATCTCGCGGTTGGTCTTGCAGAGAGGGGGCATGAGGTTCTGATCGTCACTCTATCCACGACCACAAAAGACGAAGAGGAGGCCTACCGGGGGGTTCCGGTCTTTCGCGTGCGTTCTCTTCCTGTGTTCTTCCGCAAAGATGCACGCGTCTCTCCACCGCTCTTCCTTCGCCCGATTCTGGAGGAAAAACTACACGCATTTCGGCCGGACATTGTGCACATTCAAGATCCCTTTCCACTCTGTTGGCTTCTTCTCCGTGTCGCCAAAGACAAACACATTCCCACGGTCGGTACCCATCACACGGAAGTGGAAATCTTCGAGAGAAACATCGTGCTTCCGCCCTTCATGCGGAAGTATGCTCGATATCTGGGATGGGCGTATTTCTGCCAGTTTTTCGGGGAAATGGATGTCGTCACCTCTCCGACGGCTTCGGCCGCTTCTTCTCTTAGGAAGAAGGGATTTTCCCATCCCGTTGTGCCCATTTCCTGCGGCATCGATCTCTCGCATTTTCATCCTCGGAGAGATACACAGGAAGTCAGGATGCGCTACGCCTTACCGGAGAAGCCACTTCTCCTTTCCGTCGGAAGGCTTGATAAGGATAAGGAAGTCCACCGTATCCTGGAGGCGGTGCCTGCTCTCCTCCAAGAGATCGATCTTCATCTCGTCATTGTCGGAGGAGGAGAGGATGAAGATCGTCTGCGAAAAATGATTACGGATCTGCACATCGAGCAGGCAGTCACGTTCACGGGGGTAGTCTCACACAGTGATCTGCCTGGCCTGCTTTCTCTTGCAGAATGTTTTGTCATTGCCGCCACCGCAGAAACGCAAAGTGTTGCCACCATGGAGGCAATGGCCTGCGGCCTGCCAATTGTTGCTGCACGCGCTTCCGCACTGCCCGAGCTCGTCCGTGACGGGGAGAATGGCTATCTTTTTGATCCAGAGGATCACTCTTCACTCGTAAAGGCTCTCTCTTGCATCTTTGCCGATCCTGGACATCGCAAACGTCTATCAGAGGGCAGTCTTCGCTTGATCGCAGGTCATGATCTGCGGAAGACGGTCATTCAGTACGAGCAGCTGTACTATGCTACTCTACCTCCTGCTTAAATTTCCCCAACTTGTCCTTGATCGCATACGTATCCAGATTCTTCTCTCCGAGAAGCTTAATGACTTCAGGAATGGCTTTCTCGAAGGGGAGTGAGCGCTGACGACCTGCTTTCATGTCGCGGAGGATAATCGTCTTCTCCTTCACTTCGAGCTGCCCAAGAAGGAGCGTATAACGCGCTGCGAATTTATCCGCGAGACGCATCTGACTCTTGAGTGAGGCTTCCCCAAGCGCTCCGATTGTGTGAACACCGGTCTCCCGCAACTTCTCAATGAGACGTAAACACTGCTTCTTCGCGATGGGACCAAGCTGCGCAACGAAGACATCCACCTGGTCTTTCTGTGGAGCTTCGACTCCTGCCTCCTTCATGTGCCAAATCGTACGTTCCACTCCTCCGGCGAATCCCATACCCGGGGTTTTGGCTCCCCCCAGCATCTCGATCAGCGGATCGTAGCGTCCTCCTCCCCCTACAGCGTTCTGTGCCCCTGTCGACTTATCCCAGAACTCGAACACCGTTTGGTTGTAGTAATCGAAACCGCGCACGAGGAGGGGGTTTTCCGTATAGGAGATGCCATATTCTTCGAGATATTCCAGGAGCTTACTGTGGAATTCCTGGCTCTCTGTACTGAGAAACTGTTTGAGAGCGGGTGCGAGTTTCACGAGGATGCGACAATCTTCATTCTTGCAGTCGAGGATGCGGAGAGGATTCGTCTTGAGGCGTCGCTGGCAATCTTCACAGAGATTCCGCTCTTTCCCAATGAAGTGATCCCGCAGTGCCTGGACAAATTCCTTCCTCGCTTCGGGTTCCCCAATGTTATTGATCTGGAGTGTGAGACGGTCCAGAATCTGGAGATCGTCGTAGATCTTCGTGAGGACCTGAATGAGCTGAGCATCAAGACTGGGGTCCGAAATGCCGATGATTTCGAAGTCGAACTGGAAAAACTGGCGATAGCGTCCTTTCTGCGGACGGTCATAGCGAAAGCACGGACCGAAGGCATAGAGCTGCACGGGTTGGGGGAGTGTCTGCATGCTCTGCTCGATGTAGGCGCGGCAGATGCCTGCGGTGTACTCCGGCCTGAGGACAAGGTCCTTCTCCTTGTCTTTCCCGACAACAGAAAAGAGCTCCTTCTCCACGATATCCGTGTGAGCGCCAATGGTCCGCTCGTAAATACGACGATCCTCGAAGATGGGCGTCTCGATGCGCCGAAAACCTGCCTGCCGCGCGCGGTGCCGCACGGCTTTCTTGATGTACGTGTGATACTGCTGATCCTCAGGGAGGAGGTCGTGGGTGCCCTTGGGAGTGCGAAATTGGGGTTCGGCCATACGTAAGGGTGAATGATACGGGAAAGGGGAGTGGAGAGCAATGGTAGGTTGAGGAGGTGTGAAAGTGTGAAAGTGTGAAGGTTCGGAAGGTACCTTCACACCTTCTCAACCTTCTCCACCTTCACACCTTCATCTCTGCTACCATTCCTTCATGCCTGCCCAATCTCTCGATCAGATTGTATCCTTGTGCAAGCGTCGTGGCTTTATTTTCCCCGGATCGGAGATCTACGGTGGACTCGCGAATACGTGGGATTACGGGCCGCTGGGGGTGGAGCTCAAGAACCGCTTGAAAGAATATTGGTGGAGAACGTTTGTGCAGAAGCGTCGTGACATGGTGGGATTCGATGCGGCGATCCTCATGAACCCGAGAGTCTGGGAGGCGAGCGGGCATGTGACTGCTTTCGCGGATCCTCTCGTCGAATGCAGGAAATGTCATGAACGTCCTCGTGGAGATAAACTCCTCGAAGAGAAATTAGGTGTTGCAGCTGCTGCAGTCCTGAAAATTGACCAAATACAGAGAATGCTCGTTGCTGAGAAAATTGCCTGTCCCAAATGTGGCAGCGTGGATTGGACCGAAGCCAAGAAATTCAATCTCCTGTTCAAGACACATCAGGGTGTTGTCGAAGACGAGGCAGCTCTTGTCTACCTTCGCCCAGAAACTGCGCAGGGCATCTTCGTGAACTTCAAGAACGTCGCGCAGACGATGCGTATGCAACTCCCCTTTGGCATCGCCCAGGTCGGGAAGGCATTTCGGAATGAAATTACACCGGGGAACTTCACGTTTCGCACCCGGGAATTTGAGCAGATGGAGATTGAATACTTCGTGGAGGAGAAGGATGCGAAGAAAGCCTTTGAGGAATGGCAGAAAGCAGTTTGGGAGTGGTTCCTCTCTCTTGGTATTGCTGCGGAGCGCCTGCGTATTCGTGAGCATGGCAAAGATGAGCTCAGTCACTATAGCTCCCGGACGATCGATATCGAATACCAGTTCCCCTGGGGCTGGGGCGAGCTCTTCGGGCTCGCACACCGAGGAAACTACGATCTCACGCAACACGAGAAATTTTCGAAACAAGACCTCCATTTCAGTGATCCCGACGATCAAACGAAGAAGGTCCTGCCGCATGTCATCGAGCCTTCCTTTGGAGTGGATCGGACACTCCTCACGTTGCTCATTGAGAGCTATACGGAGGATGAGGTTCCTTCGGCGAAAGGTGCGAAGGAGAAGCGCACGGTCATGAAGTTCGCACCCAAGCTTGCTCCATTCGATTGTGCAGTGCTCCCCTTAAGCAAGAGCGAGGCACTCGTTGCCAAAGCGGAGGAAATCTACGAGAAGCTCCTCGATGAAACGAACCTGAACGTCGAATTCGATGTCACGGGAAGTATCGGGAAACGCTACCGTCGTCAGGACGAGATTGGAACTCCGAAGTGCATCACGGTGGATTTTGGGACCATTGGCGAGGATCCGAAGCAGTGCCGGCCTGATCACGTGACAGTGCGGGATCGGGATTCGCTGCAGCAGGAGGAGGTGAGCCTTGGTGCGCTTCTTTCCGTTTTGAATCGGACTTGAAGTTGTTCATCATGGTGATGGCTGCGATACTCACAATGATCGCCCAACAGGCTCTTTCAAGAACATATTCTATGGCAGCTCTCCTTGCAGAGGTCTTCTGCTCCGGAGTGCTGTGAGTATGTTGTTCACCCCCTTGATCCTCTTTCCCATACGAGCTCAGGAATCGTATGACATTGTTCCGGAAAGTATCGCGGTCCACTTGTTGCAGGTCATCCGCTATCGCGTGTGCTCTTTCGTCCTCCTGCCAGGCAAAAATGATGAATCTGGAGAACTGCTCCTTGTGAGACATATCCTCTTCTGTACAGACATCCAGTGGCATGGGAATTCTCCTCTTCCGAAAGAAGGTAACGAGCGCCTGGGTGAGAGCCTGAGAATTACATTGCTGAAGCTTCGTGCCAATATCTGTTGCAATTTCCTGATTTGCAGTTGCTGCATCTATGAATTCTCCTATCAATCTTTCCTCTATTTTCTTCCAAGTCGAATCCTGGATATCTTGTTCTCTTTCCATGCCAGGAAACCTACGCCTTTCCCGATCTCTCGCAACATCAATATTTGGCCTTCGTGAGGCTTTCCCCTCCCTTCCTCGTCACAAGGGTGGTGTCCTCAATCCGCATTCCCCATTTGTCTGCGAAGTAGACCCCAGGCTCGGTCGTGATGATTTCATTCCGGAGGAGTTTCGTATGTTTTGCTTTGCCCGAAATATTCACTCCCTCGTGAATCTCCAGGCCGACACCGTGTCCGAGGGAATGGAGGAAATGTTTGTCCCAACCAAATTTCTTCAAGACCTTCCGCGCATACCGATCCAGGGCGCGGTTTGAGGCACCAGTTTTCGCCATCTTCGTCGTCTCCTGCACAATCGCAAGGAGGAGTGCAAAGACTTTCTTCTGTTCTTCCGACGGTTTTCCTGTGAAGAAGACTCGACTGCAATCGGAGCAGTACCCCCGTACTTTCACTCCCATATCAATCTGTACGATCTCACCCTTCCGGAGCTTTCGATCAGTCGGTCGATGGTGCGGTCTGCTCGTCGAAGGTCCGAAGGCCACAATCGTCTCAAACGCCATGCCGTCCGCTCCGCACTCTCGGGAGAGTTTCTCGATTTCCCACCCGAGTTCCTTCTCCGTCATGCTCGGACGGATTTTCCGAGGGAGGATGTGCAGGACTTTGTCCGTGACCCTGCATGCTTTCTTGATTGCTTGGATTTCATCCGGGCGCTTTGCTCGTCTCCATTTCTCGACAATGCCTTCACTGGGAAGGAATGTCACCTCTCGGAATTGCTTCTTCCATCGTTTCAGACGTGAGACTGTCACGTCCTCCGCTTCGAAGCGAATACGTTTCATGCGTTTGAGTACCCCTCGAAGCTCACTCCTGTGGAGAATCCGAATGCCCCTCTTTGCTTCATCCGCTGCCTTCTCGGTATAGCGGCCGTCAACAAAGAGGAGGGGAGCGGCATTTCCTCGTCTCACCAGCATCAATCCATCCGTCAAGTGCACCCCGGAGAGGTAGCGGATATTCGTGAGGTTGGAAACGAGGAGCGCTGCAGGCATGATGGGTATGCATGAGTGTAAGGGAAAGGCTTTTTCTGCTACAATAGGAAGAAACGTGCTTTCGCTCCTCCGCATTCTCCTCTGGCCCCTCCTTGCGATCCTCGCAACCCTCATCGGGGAGTTCTTCCGTCTCAATATCTGGGCGATTCTCTGGGCATGGTTTCGTGAGGATCCCCTGGATCAGACGCTTCTCCTCCTCACTCTCTACGTCCTCTGGAGGTTTTTTGTCTTGCTCCTCCGCTGCCTCTATGCCCTGATCCATGCGAAGCATCTTGTGGTCATGAGGGTTCTCCTTCCCCGGAGCGATAGCAAGGTCGATCAGGAGAAGCGGACGGAGAAGGATTGGAAGGAAAAAATGGCATTGATGGAGCAGCTCTTCCGAGCACTCTGGGAGGTCAAGGCGCTCAATGTCTGGACAGTGCTCCACACGTGGATCTGGCGCTTCAACACGATGAGCTTCGAGCTCTTCGTCGAGCAGAATGAAATCACGTTCTATGTTCTCACGCGGCCACAGCTTGCCGGCATTCTCGAGAAGCAGATCACTTCCTTCTATCCCGATGCGGAAGTGACGCTTGAGGAGAAAACGCCGGAAGTCTGGCAGAAAGGTACGAAACTCGTGGGGTACTACATGAAACTCCGCAAATCCTTCGAGTTCCCTCTCCGCTACTACGAGCATATGCAGGATGATCCCCTGAACGACATCACGAATGTGCTTGGGAAGTTGCAGGAGAATGAGCACGCGACAATCCAGATCATCATCAATCCCTCCTTCTCCGATTCCTGGCAGAAGAAGGTGAAGCGCTATGCGTCGAGCGCCTTCAAGGGAAAGAAGCAGCGCCTCTTCTCCAATATTCCAGGCTTAAGCCTCATTGGCGATCTCTTCAGTTCTATTTTTCTTCCTGGCTCTGCAGAGAAGACAACATTCGCTCCGGGTGCGGAGAGAGGCGATGCCTTCATCCGGATGATCCAGCCGGAGGAGGAACTGTATAAGCGCATGGGGGAGAAAGCGGGCATGAGCGGCTTCCACTGTTCCGTCAGGATCCTCGCCGCCTCCCCGTCTCTTGCGCGAGCGATCGATATCACGAATAACATGCAGGTTGCCTACAACGTCTTCAAGGATATCTACGGCAACTGGTTTGTGAATAGGCGTATGTTCATCGATATCCTCCCATACTACCTTAATGCCCCGGTTATCCACTGGCTCTGGAAAAAGCGTATCAACGGATTCCTCCACAAGACTTGCCTCCTCACGGAACGGGAACTCGCAACGATCTACCATTTTCCCGACAGTCGCTATAACAAGATTCCCCTGATCCAGTGGATTGCGTACAAGGTGCTGCCTCCCCCCCCCAATCTTCCGAAGGAGGGTATCCTCCTTGGACGCAATCGCTACCGTGCGCATCTCACGGACGTTCGGATCTTGGACAACGATCGCACACGTCACCAGTACATCATCGGAAAGTCGGGAACAGGAAAATCTGTTCTCCTCTCTTTCATGGCGAGGCAGGATGCAGAGCGGGGTGCCGGCCTCTGCCTCGTGGATCCCCATGGCGACTTGATCGAGGACGTCCTCTGCTACATACCGAAGGAGCGTGCGAAGGATGTTGTCCTCTTCAATCCGGCTGATACGGAGCGCCCCATGGGACTCAATCTTCTCGAAGCGCACACGGATGAGGAGAAGGACCGCGCAGCGATCGATGCCATGGAGATCTTCATCAAGCTCTTTGGGAATGAGATCTTTGGCCCGCGCATCCAGCACTACTTCCGCAATGGCTGCCTCACGCTCATGGATGACGAGGAGGAAGGGGCGACGCTCATCGATGTCCCGCGCCTCTTCGTCGATGACGAGTTCCAGCGGTACAAAGTGAGTAAGTGCAAGAATCCGGTTGTCCGGAGCTTCTGGGAACACGAGATTGCGAAGACAGGTGCACGCGAGAAGGAGGAAATGATCCCGTACTTCTCTGCGAAGTTCGGTCCCTTCATCACGAATACGACCATCCGCAACATCATCGGACAACCGAAGAGTGCCTTCGATGTCCGGCAGATCATGGACGAGGGGAAAATTTTCCTCGTGAACTTGAGCAAAGGGAAGATTGGCGATACAAATGCCCAACTTCTGGGTCTCATCTTCGTGAATAAGGTGAATATGGCAGCGCTCTCCCGGGCGAATATCCCGGAAGCGGATCGGAAGGATTTCTATCTCTACGTCGACGAATTCCAGAACTTCACGACGGATGCCTTTGCGACCATCCTCTCCGAAGCGCGGAAGTACAAGCTCTCGCTCATCATGGCGCACCAGTATATCGGACAACTCGTGACGAAAACCTCTGCGTACGAACAGCAGAATACAAAGCTTCGTGATGCAGTTTTCGGAAACGTCGGAACAATTCTCAGCTTCAAGATTGGTGCAGAAGATGCGGAATACATGGCGAAGGAGTATGCGCCTGTGCTCAGTGAGCAGGATGTGATTGGGGTCGCAAACTACAAGTGCTACATCAAATTGAATATCCATAATACGACGTCGCGTCCCTTCTCCATGGAAACGCTCTGGGATGAAACGGGGAAGAACCCGAAGATGGCGGCACTCGTGAAGGAGTTTAGTCGGATGAAGTATGGGCGGAAGAAGACGTTCGTCGATCAGGAAATTGCTGATAGAATAGGATTGACATGAGTTGAACCCTTTTCAGGGGTGGGCCTTTTCTGTCCAGAAGGCCCTTTTTCTGCTATACTGAGGAGATATCTATGCCCCCTCAAGGAGAAGAGCGTCCGGCAATCCTCCAGGCCCACGTCATCGTGCTGTTCGGAGCCATGTTCTTTGCGCTCCTTGGCATCTTTCCCCTTGCAGGGAGCACGTGGACGTGGAGATGGAATCCTGATGCGGGGTTCCTCGTTGCGCTGGTGTTCGCTAGTGCCTCGGCAGTCATGCTCCTCTACCGTTCCATGATTGTGCCTCTCATGTCCCGTTTCTTCATGAGCACGGCACTCTGGGTCTATGTCCTCGCAATCATTCTCTTGAAACTGGGAATGTTCTTCCTCGCGGACACTGCGGAGTTGAGTGCAGCCGCAATGCAGTCGTGGTTGCTCTTCGTTCCGCGTTTCCTCCTTGCGGGAATTCTCCTCCTCTCCGCCTTCGCTGATCGGGGAGAGCAGGAAGGGGAAGGGAGTGGCCGATGGGTATGGGTGGGAAGCGTTCTACTCGTTGCATCCTTCCTCTCCTTGGAATTTCTCCTCCCCATCCCTGAGACATTCTCCTATGGCGCTATGGGTCGTGTACAGGAGCTCCTGCCTCTTCTGCTCTTCCTCGCCGCATTCGTGCGGGTGCTGCATCGTGGGGCATGGCTCGAGGATCGCTTCGTCTATGGAATGCTCTGGATGCTCCTCACACAAATCATCGCGAGCGTCTACTTCCTCTTTTCGCGTGCCGCGGGGAGCACTATCGAAATTACGGGGTTCCTCATCCATGTCATCGGGCTTGCTCTTCCTCTCCTCACTGTCCAAGCGGAAATGTTCCGCCTCTATAAGGCCTCAGAGGAGTACCGCTCGGAGCAGGCGCATGTGGCCCGCCGATTTGGAGCACGTCGTAAGGAGCTCACGACAGCGCTCTTCCGTCAGGCTGTCGAGCAATCGCATGATCCCCTCTACATCACCGATGCCCAGGGCCGTGTTGTCTTCGTCAATCGTGGCTTCACCACGATGACGGGGTACCTCCCGCGTGATGTCATCGGGGAGACGCCTGAGTACTGGTCGCATGCGTCCCGGGGCACCTTTGTTCCGCTCTTCTCCCAAGCGCGTGTGCGTAAGGAGCCGGTCTTCGTGACGCTACAGCAGAAGCGCAAGGATGGCACGATATTTGAAGCCACAGTGCACATTTCGCCGATCGTGAACGAGTTGGGGGAAGTCACGTGGTTCGTCGTCGGGGAGCAGGATCTCTCTGAGGTGAAAGATCGCACGCTGCTCCTCCAACAAATCCTCGATAACATGCCTCTGGGTATCTGTCTCCTGGAGATCCCATCGACCAAGGTCTTGCTCAGCAACCACTATGCGGAAGAACTCTTCCAGCGGATGGGCTTGAAGCAGGTGGGTGAGTTCCGTGACCTCTGCTCTGTGATGCGTCTCTCCGGAGGGAAGCCTTGCCCGGAGGAGAAACTGCCACTTGCAGAGACATTGCGAACATCGGAAATGGCAGAAAGGGATGACATGGAGATATGGCCTGCAGGAGCGACCTCCCACGCGATGATCTGGAAGCTCCATGCAACACCGCTCTTCGATGCGAAGGCTGAGCTCCGTCACATTCTCCTCTCCTTCGATGATGTCACACATCAGAAGGAACTCGAACACAAGATGACGGACTCGATTTCCGTTGTGAGTCACCAGCTCCGGACACCGCTCACCGGGATCAAGTGGGCTCTGGATGAGTATCGGAGGAGCGAGAGATCTGCGATGGCCGAAGAGGATCGTGCAATGCTCTTCGAGACCCTTCACCAGGCGACCGTGCGCATGTTTGATGTGATCCAGGGACTCCTCGATACGTCAAAGATTGAGCAGGGCAGAATCGAACTGAAGCCCGAATCAGTGCAACTGGATGCGTTCATTGCCAAGACTATTGAGGATTTCTCTCCCATGATTCGGGAGAAGAAGCTCACGGTGAAACAATCCGTGCTCCATTCTCTTCCGGAAGCATCCTACGATCTCATTCTTCTGCGCCAGGTGGTGCAGAATCTCATCGACAATGCAGTGAAGTACACTCCGGCAGGCGGGGAAATCGATAGCATTCTCTCTCTGGAGAAGAACCGCGTGCACTGGACGCTGCACGACACAGGCATTGGTATCACGAGGGAAGATCTCGCGCATCTCTTCGAGAAGTTCCATCGAGGAGACAATGCCCAGAAACTCGATGCCTATGGTATGGGCCTCGGGCTCTTTGCGGTGAAATCGATCATGGATCTCTTCAAAGGCGAGATACGTTGCGAATCGGAGGAGGGGAAGGGGACGACATTCCATCTCTTCTTCCCTCTCACCCCTTCGCCCCGTACTGCTTGATCTTCTTTGTGATCTCTTCAAGGTCGGATTTCCCTTTCACGATGTACTCAGCAACTCCCATCTCTTTTGCCTTGTGAATGTCTGTAGACTGGTCAAGGTTGCTGATGACGATGACGGGGGGGGAAGGAATATTGTCCTTCTTGAGTGCTGCGATGAAGGAGAAACCGTCCATTTTCGGCATAACAAGATCGAGAAGAATCACGTCAGGGGGATTCTTGCGTACGCTTTCGACTGCCTGATTGCCGTCGGTCACTACTTCCGTCGTAAACCCCTCCTTCTTGAAGCGGAGAGTGTAGATCCGTACCAGGATGGGGTCGTCTTCGACGATGAGAACTTTCATAGAGAG
>CAZQCB010000020.1:0-13985 GCA_964592265.1 uncultured Candidatus Peribacteria bacterium
TGACCCGTTTACCACATTAGCAGTGTGGTGCTTTCGGCCGCTCAGCCACCTCTCCCGAGGCGCACGAAGTGTATCATACGGGTCGGTGGGATGGCCGAGTGGTCTATGGCGACGGTCTTGAAAACCGTTATCCCTTCACGGGGATCGTGAGTTCGAATCTCACTCCCACCGCCATTCGGCCCTGCCTCGCTTCACTGCCTACATCTCCTCCTCAAGATCTGATTTCCGAAGGATGTGCTTCCTGAATTCCTGACGGAGCCTATTCGTGACACCCTGTGGCCCCTTCACACGAAAGGTGGGCACGAGTCGATGGTGATCTACACGTATTCCCCCGGAACGCTCTCTCTTTGTTTGCTCTCCTCCCGAATCCTCTTCAACGATGTATGCTTCGAGGCAGGGTTCCCGCACGATCGTTCCTGCGGTGAATGCACTGCCTGTAAGGTAGACGGCCACTTTCTCCTCTACGTCTTCAAGGAGTTCCTGAATCTCCCTCACGAGGCGCTCGGAATAGTGTGCAAGCACGAGGAAAGATCTCTGCCCCGGCGGGGGAGGAACTCCATACCCCTCCATATACTTACGGAGAGCATCATACGGAATACGACGATCCGGCGATCCGGGAAGACGAAACCCTCCCAGCATGCCTGCATCAAAATCCTTGGAGATCTTGCCAGGGCACATCCCGCATACCCGCGACACCTCTCCAGTAGTGAAGAGCCGTGGAATGTTCCCCTGACTCTCGAAAACCATGAGATCTGGGCGTTCCTCAGACGACATGACAATGAAACTCTACATCACCCTCCCCTTCACATCAACCTACCACTCCGTATGGAATTCCCCCGGCTTATCCAGACGCTCATAGCCATGCGCCCCGAAGAGGTCCCGCTGGGCCTGGATGAGATTCTGCGGGAGCCAGGCGGAGCGGTAGGAATCGAAGTAGGCGAGTGAAGCGGACATCGCGGGCAGGGGGATTCCGCGCCCTATCCCTAAGGCAATCGCCCGACGCCACTCAAGCTGTCGCTCGCCCGCGAAGCGTTCACGCACTCCTATTGCGATCTTCTCCTTTCCACTGAACATCTCCTGAAACTTTGGGAGAAGCGCCGAGCGGATGATGCAGCCGCCACGCCAAACGCGTGCGATCTCACTGAGGCTCAGGTTCCATTTCTCCTGTTCGCTCGCAGCGGAGAGGAGCTGAAATCCCTGCGCGTACGCAGTGATGAAGGAGAGCCCGAGCGCGGACCGTACCCATGATGGGAGCTTAGAAGAAGTTTTTTTCTGCTCAACAACTTGAGAAACCTGCTTGCTCCTCTCAAGCCGAAAGTCCTTCGCGCTGGAAACAATGCGGGCATCAACTGCAGCAGTGATCGTGGGGATGGAAACGCCGTAGTGCATCGCAGCATCGGTCGTCCACTTGCCCGTGCCCTTCTGCTCTGCAGTATCTTTGATGAGGTCAAGAAGAAAATGCTTCCCTTCTTTCTTCTGAAGAACTCTCACCGTTGCCTCCACCAAGAAAGATTGAAGATCATCTCCCGTGTTCCACTCCGCAAACGTCTTGGCAAGGCGGTCATTACCCATCCCACCCTCGATCTTCAAAAGGTGATACGCCTCCGCAATGAGCTGCATGAGCGCATACTCAATGCCATTGTGGACCACCTTCACGAAGTGACCGGTTCCACCGGGACCAATGAAAGTGACGCACCTCCCTCCTGCTCCATCATCAGCAGCCATCTTTCGGAGAAGTGGTTCAAGCATCTCGTAAGCCTCCTCATTGCCCCCTGGCATCATGCTGGGGCCGTGCAATGCCCCCTCTTCTCCTCCGCTTACCCCCATCCCGATGAAGTGGATACCGCGCTTCTTGAGTTCTGCTTGCCGTCGCTCCGTGTCACGATAGTGACTATTCCCGCCATCAATGAGGATGTCACCTTTTGAGAGCAGGGGAGTGAGCTCGGCAATGACGTTTTGCACAGCTTCCCCCGCTTGCACCATGAGGAGAATCGTCCTCGGCGTTTTGAGCGCGCTGCAGAGCTTCGCCAAGGTATTGCAGGGGACGAACATGCCCTCCTTTCCATGCGCCCGCGCAAACTCCTCCACCTTCTCCGCTGTGCGGTTGAAGACAGCCACCGTCGCTCCGTTTCTCGCCGCATTCCGCGCAAGGTTCGCACCCATCGTTCCCAGGCCAACAACACCAAGCTGATTCTGTGACATAGCAGAACGCTACCACAGTCTCTCTCCGATACCCAATACCCCTTACTCCATCACAGCTTCTTCGTCGTATTCATCGTATTCCTCGTACTCTTCGTCTTCGTCACTCTCCTCCAGTGGAGGGTTTCTCAAAAATTCCTCAGTTACTGGCTCCGGCCATCCCGGTGGCTCGAACGTGCACTCCGTCCAGATTCCATCAGCGGGAGCAGTACAAATGTGATGTGAACTCAAGGTGCACGTCCACCCGACGAGTTCCCCATCCTCATACTCCGCCGTGAGCATTCCACGCTGATGGATATGCTCTGGAGCTTCACAGAAGTATCCCTCTTCTATCTCTTCCTCTTCCTCTTCCTGCAGCATGGCCCCCTCCTGCACCCCTACAGCCCCATCAGCACTGTTCTCGCCCTCTGCATCAGGGGAATTGCCTGCTGCGCATCCCACAAGAAGAGCACTAAAAGCGATAAGACCAAGAACTGTTTTGCGCATAACGGGAGGTAGCCTACGCCCTCTTCCCCCACTCAAGCAAGAGTCATTTTCTCCCAATCCTCCAGAAACTTCTTCAGACCCGTATCCGTCAGGGGATGCTTCGGCAGCTTCACGAACACATCGTAGGGAATCGTGCAGATATGGGCTCCCAACCGCGCAGCCTCCACAATGTGCCGCGGATGACGCGTAGAAGCCACGAGCACCTCACAATCAAAATCATAGTGACTCCAGATCTCCATGATCTCTGCAATGAGTGCCATCCCATCTTCCCCTGCATCATCCAGGCGCCCGATGAAGGGGCTGATGATGTTCGCTCCTGCCTTTGCAGCAAGCAGTGCTTGGGCAGCCGAGAAGACGAGCGTGGTATTCGTGCGGATGCCTTTGCTACGGAAATAGTGAAGGCTTTTAAGCCCCTCCGTCGTCATGGGGACTTTCACCACCACATGCTTATGCCAGGAGGCATACTCCTCCCCCTGTTTCTTCATGCCCGCAAAGTCCGTTGCAGTGACCTGCGCACTCACGTTTGGGACAAGCTCGCACATCTTCAGCACGGTTGTCTTAAAGTCTGCGCCTTCTTTGGCAACGAGAGTCGGATTCGTCGTCACCCCATCAAGCACGCCCCACGAAGCAACCTCCGCTACGTGCGCAACATTTGCCGTGTCCATGAATAATTTCATTCTGTACTATTATACCGCATTCGATACCCATGAAGAAGCCTGCCCTCATTCTCCTCGTCCTCATCTTGCCCCTCGCGGGAGCAGGATCCTTGTATCTCTTCGCAGGAAACAAGACCGTCGTCAACATCGTCGTCGAGAGACCACGAGCCGATGAAGCAATTGGTCTCCCCCTCGTGCTTGCAGGAAAAGCACGCACGTTCGAGAACACGGTGAACTACCGCGTTCGTGATGAGGATAATTCCATCCTCCTCGAAGATTTTCTGACTGCGGAGAGCGCTGATATTGGTATGTTTGGCGCGTTCCACAAAGAGGTTTTCTATCCTGAACCCGAAGGGACAAGTGGAGTCGTCGAAGTCTTCGAATATTCAGCGGAGGATGGATCGGAACTGCACATGGTGAGAATTCCCATCATCTTCCGGTCAGTGGAGGGGGAGACGGAGGAAGTGCTGCAGCCTTAATTTCCCCATTCTCCACTACGCCTCTTTTCGTCGGCTATTTCATCGAGAAGGCGCTCAGCGAAATCTCCCCTATACGACTGCACGCTCTCGAAAACGATCAATGAACTTTGTCCTTCACCCTCTCCCGAAGGTGCACAGGGGATCGCAATCTCATGCTCTTCTCCAACGAGTTGGAATTTTCGCGGAAGTTCAAAATCTTGCACATTTGGAGGAAGCTTCTCCAGTGAGACGACGCCCACTCTGTGCAATGCCCCTTCACGAAAAGCTTCATGAATCTCTGGAAAAATCTGACCAGTCTGGGTGCGGATATCTCTCAGAAAATACAATGTGAGATCGAGAGGGAGAAACCCCCTAACGATCCGTGGCTGAAAATTTTGGGTATCTCCATGAAAACGCATTGCACGTTCCCTTGCCATTCTATCGAAATCCTCTTGAATTCTTCCCGCCAAGCTATGGAGTTGAACAGCGGTAATGGCGTGTGCTGCCTTTCGAGAGCCAGCTCTATCGGGAACCACGAACGACACCGAGTTGATCTCCTTCCGCATGGGCAAGAAATACCATGTCCCTTCTCCCAAGACAAAAAGATGCACTTGTCGAATACGCGACTTTGAAGTTTCTCAAAACTGTCATGTATGCTGCTGACTATGGGAAATTCTCGCCCACCGCCGAACACGCTTCTCGGAAAAAATCCGAAAGATGTTCCGATGTCCCTCCAACGGATTCTCGAGGCGGCTCACGAGGGCGAACGCTTCTGGATTGGTCCGAAGGATGCGAAGAAGCTTCCGAAAAAGGAACTGGAGGCATACCACCTTGCCCACAACATCATGGCGCACCTCTGCGTGCAGGCGCCGACGAAGCACAAGTCGGGTCATCCGGGCGGGCCTCTCTCCTCCTTCACCTTCACGTATTTCCTGAATAAGCGACGAAAGCAGGGCGTAGATCAACCTCTGCGGATGAGCGCAGGGCACCTCTCCCTTCTTGCCTACGGAATGCAGTGGCTCTTTGGGAGAGAGGGGAGTGATGCGAGGCTGCAGTCTCCGCAAGCAATCATTGATTCCTTCCGCATTCCAAACGGTCTCCCGGGGCACGCCGAGGCCGGCATTGGCGATATCCCCTTTGGGGCAGGCCCCTTAGGGAAGGGCGTCTCCAATGCGCTCGGAGCAGCATTTGGCCTCAAGTACCTCAAAAAATCAGGAATGGTCGATGTGCTCATGGCAGATGGAGACTCCCAGGAAGGACAAATCATGGAGGCCTTCCGCCTCGCACCAAGGCTCTCTCTCGGGAACCTCGCCGTGCATGGGGATTGGAACGATGTGCAGCTTTCGAATCTCCCCTCGAAGACCGTCACCGCAGACTTCGCGCGGCTCGCGGAAGCGGCGGGATGGAAAGTCATTGAGGTCCAGAACGGGAATGACCCTGGACAGGTTACTGCCGCGCTTGACCTCGCGGATTCTCTGAGAAACAAGGGAGTACCGATCTTCCTCTGCTACTACACGACGATGGGACATGGTGTGAGAGTGATGGAGGAAGGGTCGAACGCGGCGACGGCGAATTACCACGGGACCCCTCTCAAGGAAGAAGTCGCAGAGGCAGCGCTCAAGGAGTTGCCACCACTCCCTGAGCTTGCAGAGAACTACGAGCCGTACCGGAAAGAATGCGCAAAACGGCCAAAATTTGAGCCTCCAATGCCCCTCCCCTTCGACATCGAATCTTTGAAAGGGAGATATACGCGGACGACCACAATGGAGAAGGGGAGTGCCCGTTCAGATTTCGGCGCGGTGCATCTCAAAGCTCTGATGAAAGCAGATCCACGCATTGTTGTGCTTCATGCAGATCTCGCAGGCTCTGGTGGATTTGAGAAAGTTGCGAAGGAGTTTCCTGGAAGAGTAACGAATGTCGGCGTCGCCGAAGCGAACATGTACATGATGGCAGCGGGGATGCGGCAGGTGGGGCTTCTGCCGGTGACCTATACCTTCGCCGCCTTCGGGACGAACGAAGCACGCGCGAATGCGAGGCTCATTGAC
Source organism: uncultured Candidatus Peribacteria bacterium (assembly GCA_964592265.1). GTDB lineage: Bacteria > Patescibacteriota > Gracilibacteria > Peribacterales > Peribacteraceae > CAZQCB01. The sequence goes on from CAZQCB010000020.1 coordinate 5,845, forward strand.
ATCAACTGCGGCCACACACGCTGCGCAGTGCTCCACGATTGCACGCATGCGGGACTAAGTGTCGGAGAGGATGGAGAGACGCATCAGGAACGCCATTACCTCAATATCCCCTTCGATCACACACAAGTGTGGATGCCGGCAGATAGCAATCAAGCAGCAGCAATGGCAGAAGCGGGGCTCGGACTCGTTGCAGAGGGGAAGGAGAGTGTCTTCGTCTTCTTCCCAAGAAGTAGTCATGAACAGCTTACAAACGGAGACGGAAAGCCTTTCTACGATGCGCAGTATCTCTTCGAAGGGAAGGTCGACATGATTCGAGGAGAGGGAAGTTTGAATGATCGAGCAACGATTATTGCCACAGGCATCACGGTGCACGATGCAGTGCACGCAGCAGACATGCTCTCGAAGGATCAGACTATTTCCGTCCGTGTCCTCAATGTGAGCTCAATCCGCCCCCTCGATGCCGCGGCGATCATCCAGGCTGCGCTCGACACAGTGCACCTTATCGTCATCGAGGATCACTCGAGTGAAGGGGGACTCGCAACCCAAGTCGCCGATGTCATCGCCGATTTCCAATTGCCTTGTTCTCTTCGACGGTTGGGGGTCAATCACTATTTCCCCTCGGGGACGGACAAGGATTTGAAGATTCTCGCGGGCCTGGATGCAGAGAGCATCGCAGACGCAGTGCAAGATGAAATTGTGTCAGAAGTATGCGGAGGCGAGGATGTCCTCGTGACTGTCATTCATACACTCGAGAAGCGATCCCGCTTCAGCCGCTTCGGAAACACTGTTGCCCCATTCATGGAGAAAATACGGAAGGAGAAAGGATATCTTGAAAGTTTGCGGGAAGGTTGGAGAAAGAGAACTTGTCCTCCGGGAAAACTCCCGAGCAACGAGAAACTGCGAGAGAAGAGCCTCAGCTGATCTTGTGCGCGATGAGCCAGCTGCCCGCACGGACAATCGAGCTGGAAGGGTCAGCAGTGAACTGCGACCACTGGAGTGTCACCGTACCGGCTACCCCTGCTGTAATGACCGTCCCGTTCACAAAGTACGCTTCGTTGACACCGTTTCCGGGCATTCCGGGCGAGGGATCCCCACACACAACGTGGGAGGAGGCTTTGGCATTCTCCTCAGCGTTCATGCTATACGTGCACATGCTGCCGAGAGGCGCCGTGAGAGCGAACTTGAAATCGGGTGTTGCCCTAGACTGACCGACGACATGCATGGTGAACGCCCATGTCTCGTTGGCACCGATCGCGAACCGCAGGGCATCATCGTCCTGGAGTGTCGCGGAGTTGTTCACTGTTTCATCGGTGGATTTTCGCACAAGCACAGGGGTTGTTGCACAGGAAACGGTGCCACTCACATTCGTTCCAAGGCCAGCACAATTCTTGAGCACGGAGAGCGTCACTGTGGAAGCGCCGGAGAGGGTGGAACCGAGCGTCGTCGCACCGGCAATATTGAGCGTTCCACTCGATGCAAGCGCACGATCGGCTTTGAGCGTCGCACCGGAGAGTGCCTCCGCAGCGTAGAAAGACCCGCTCAAGCGGAGAGTATTTGCCGCATCGCGGAAGAGTGCGGTATCGAAGGTACCGCCGGACCCAAAGAGGATGTGTGGCGAGGTGCTGCTTCCCTGGATATCGATCGCGACCGCCGGCGCATTCAGCGCTTCACTATCGACCAGAAAGCCCGTGCCCGTTGCGAGATCCTGGTCCACGGTGAGACTCCCCGCGATCACGAGGTCATCACTGAAGCGGAAACTCCCGCTCGTATGGGAAAGGGTCTTTGCGAGCGTGTCTCCAAAGCGGAGTGTCGGCTCGAGAGCGGAGTCATCGGAATCAATCGTGAAGATGTCGCGCGTGAGCCCGCTCGGGAGTGCACTCTTCGCAAGTACCCCTCCACTCTCGAAGAGGGGAATGGAGCCGCTGCCCGTGCCAACATCGCGCTGATCGAGCATGTCCGCATTGAGTGCAAAGGGAGTAGAGAGCACCGGAGAGCGGTCAACGGTGCTGCTTCCTGCATCACGATCGAGAAGTTCATAGGCTGTATCTCCACTACTCGACGCTTTCACCTCCACCTGGAGAAAAAGACTGAGGAGGCTACTCAGAGAGAGGGAATCCATCGTCGGGAGGGCAGTGACGCTGCCAAGCTCCACATTGAAGTAGCCATCGCTATTGGGGGTGACGGTATGCACCTCATTCCACCCTGCATACGTCGACGCACCGGTATGGATGGCCCCTGTCCCAGTGGTATCTCCCGCAACGTGATCCGCGCTGGTCCAATAACTGAAACGAATCGTATGAGCAGTGCTCAGAGCAGTGCCAGCACTATTCAGGAGGCGCCCATTGTAGGCGTGGCGGAGAGGAGTCGTCGTTGCCGCGAATGCGTACGCGGTCGTGAGCCAGAAGAAAATGCCAAGACTGAAGACAAGGAGGAAGACCCGAAGGAGGAGGCGGGCGTACCCCATCCGGGGCTGGACAGCGGCGATTTGCCTCTCGAGGACACAGACAATGGTCGTGCACTTCCGGCGCATAGCGGGACTCGTTCCAAGCACAGAGAGCATGACCGCAGCAAAGACGAGCGTCGCGGAGAGCAGAAGGTTCTGGTTGATGAGATCGACAAGGCGAGCGACACGCACTGACCGATTCTCCCTATATGTCTCGTACGCCTCAGCAAGCTCTGCTCCGAAGAAGGTCACCCCGCGAGGGCGATGCCAAGAATCCTGGAAACGGAGCGGAGCACTCGCAATCATCCGCCGATGCACGGTGAGTGCGACGAGCGGAGAGAGATCAATGGAGGGGAGTGAAAACTCCGCGATGGTCTCGGTTCCCCTCACAATCGGGCGGAGAGAGGGCTGCTGAATGACTCGGCGTGCAAGCAATCCCTCAGAGGCAATCTTCCTCGGAGATTCCCCTCGAGGAGAAGTTGCAGGAAACGACACTTTTGGAGCGATGTTTCCGCTTTCTACAGTCTGTGTTCCACTCGGCAGAGGACGCTTGACAGTAGAACGCGGCACCTCCGGCTGAGGAGAAACACCCACGGGACGCGCTCTGCGCCCACCGCCGCCGCCCGAAGAACCCCCTCCCGTTTCTTCGCTCGACGATGGCGAAGATTCCACTTCTCCTCCGCTTGATGCTCCTGCGAGGCGCGCCGACCCCTGAGCGAGACCTGCTCTCAGCGTGAAACTGGTACTCGTGAGTGTATCCACCTCCGTCGAGAGCGCGCCTTCCAGGCGAAAGGATGTGCTCTCCAGAGCATGTGCACTCTCGACTCCTGAAAGGAGTGTGAAGAGAGCGGACAATCCCAAAGCAAGGAAAGCGCGAAACATAGATAGAGTTTTGGGTATCTCATTATTATAGCATTTCTTGGCTTCAAATGGAAGAGATTTGGAGTTCTGAGCGCGGAAATCCTGTATGCCTTGCCAAACACGGCATTCTCTATTTTCAAACAGGCGCGAAGCGTTGGGTGCCGAAGGCGGGTCCCAACGCTGAAGCGCAACTTTAAAGGGAAAGGGGGCTCATGGGGGAAAACCGCTACGGTTTTCCCCCATGAAGCAATGCTGCCCCTCTTGTTCCTGCATCCTGCAAGGTGGCAATGGCAAGAGAGGGAAGGGGAGTACCCGGCAGGAGCCACTTCCGCAATTCCTCTTCGATCGCAGGGAGATGGGACCCAAGGGCTCTCCCTGCGCTCCCACCGAAGATGATGATCGAGGGATCAAGGAGATGCGTGAGATTCACGCACGTCCAAGCGACTTCTCGAAAGACACTCGGCTGCAGCAACGCGCAGACTTCCCCCTGTAAGTATTCTTCTGGTCGCTCTGCTTCCCTGCAACGCTTCCCCATCGCCGTTCCTGAGAGGAACTGCTCGGTGTCCCCGCGCTTGTCTTCTGTTTCAAAGGGGGGCTCCCCGGGCCGGAGGAGCATATGTCCCACCTCCCCCGCGAAGCCGTGGTGTCCGCGGTAGAGCCTACCCTCCATCACGATCCCTCCGCCAACGCCGGTTCCCATCGTGATGCCAACGACAACCCGATGTCCCCGACCCGCACCATGCAGTGCCTCTGCGAGGGCGAAGCAGTTGGCATCGTTATCGATGCATACCGGAAGACCGAAGCGGGAGGCGAGGATATTCTTCAAATCGCTGTTCTCTGCTCCCGGAATATTCGGGAGGCGGACAATCCTCCCTTCAGGTTGCAAGACGAGTCCTGGCACACCGACACCGATACCCCTGCTATCCGCAGTGCGGAGTTTCTCCACCATCTGCACCATGTCCTCAAGGACGTGAGCGAACGTTCGGTCGGCGTGCGTCGGTCGGCGTTCCTCCGCCTGGATCTCCCACGTTGCAGCATCGTAGCGCGTGACACGCACCCTCGTTCCACCGAGATCGATGCCAAGAAGAGAGAAGGTGGGGCGTGCCACTCGTTCCCTTTAGGGGAGAGGATAGGGAATCCCTTTGTACTCCGCTTCCAGCGGATCGGTGGAGCCTAAGAGATCCGGAACCCCTACTTGCTTCTCCAATGTGAGTTTCTCGAGCATGCTCGGGGAGAAGAGGAGCGGGGAAAAATCCCCATGCTCACCTGAACGCTTCGCTGCGAGCCGGATCGCCTCCGCTTCCTGCCCAGGTACAGTGCGGAGCGCTTCGTACTGTTCGAGGATGTTCTGAGACACCTCTGCATCTGCGAGGCGCGAGAAGAGCTCCTCGATGCGCGAGCGCTCGCTCCCGAGTGCCCGCGCGAGGCGACGAAGTTTCTCGTCCACCTCTTCTACAGAAGCAGCAGGGCTCGAGAGATCCTCCTGGATCCCTTCGAGAATGCCCCGGAGTTCGAAGAGGAGGGTAGAGAGTTCGGCGACGACCAGGGTGATCATGGGCGTCGGTTCCTCCATCACCGCCGCACCGGAACCCGTGGGAGCGGGAACCTTCATCCCCAGAGCATGGAGATCCGCCTGAAGTTCTTCAGAGAGGAAGAGTTGCGGCAGAGTGAGACCCTGCCCTTGGAAGAGCGCGGCGAGATCCGGCAGGTTATCGAGTGCGGTCTCGATCCTCCTCCCCGCTCGGTCACGCGACTGCTCCTCAATGCCCTCCCCATCAAGGTATTCAATGATCTCATCACGTGCAAGGAGCACGAGTTCCTCCGTTGTCCCGATGCGGAGGAGCGCTCCACTCAAGATCGTACGCATGCTCTCCCCATCCTGGAGCTCTGCATGGAGAGTACTCTTCACCTCTTCCGCCTTCTCCGTGAGGAAGATCCCGAAAGCGCTCTCAAGGTCCAGAGCCACCTGAGACACCTTTCCCTCGAGTGCGGTGATGTCCTCAGGAAGTTCCGCGAGCACGGCATCTATGCGTCCGCGAAGCTCTGCAAGCGTCTCACTGAAGTGCAGAGCGGAGGGTGCGCCCTGCGGAAACTCCCGGAGAACAGCCTCCCGCTTTTCCACTTCCTCACGCAATTTCTCGCCTCGGCTCTGGAGCGTGAGGAGCCGGAGGATGCTCTCCCCCTCGCCGAGAAGGGGATTGGGGAATCCTTGCTGCTGCCCATCGAGGAGAACGTGGAGCGGTGCACTTTCGATGGGGTTTCCGTATGCATCGAGGAGAATGCCGGGGCCGATGAGGGAGGGGGGGAGCTCGTCCTGCTCATCCGAGCGAACGAAGTAATTCCCGCGAATGAAGGTGCGTAGTCTCCCCGTCGCAGGATCGGACAGCGTTGCCGCAAGTTGGTACTGCACTCCACCTTTCCCCTCCGCCCCATCTTCCGGAGCTCTCACCGCATAGATGTACTCTCCCAATCCCTCTGCGACGAGCGAAGGATGGAGAGCGAATGCAGGATCAAGAGGGACCTCCTGCATGAGCAGAGAGAGAGGAGAAGCGAGCCGCCCCCCGCCCTTCACAGAAATTTCCACGCTATTGAGGGCGCTCGTGGGTGCAAGCGTCCCTTTCCAGCCGATCACCTTCCCGCGCGCGTCGTATACATTGCCGCCGCAGGAGGATTGCGTGCAGGAGGCAAGGGAGGGAGTCTCCGGACGGTACCCCCACACGTGACGGATGCCATCAATGGTTTCCTCTCGGGCCGCAGGTTGCGGATAGAATCCGTGCTGCGCATGGTAGGCATCAAGCACTTTCACGAGTGCCTCGAGATGGGCCACCCTTTGCTCATCGAGCGAAGGCTCTCGCCCAAAAAAGAGGACCGTGAGCGTCGTGAGGAGGACAAACACTGCTACGCCGCTCACGAGGAGGAGCTTTCCCTTGCCCGTGAGGGGAACCGTAATCTGCATACGACGCTTAGAGAGTAGAATACAATCCTTTCTCCTATGTTCAAGGTCACCTTGAGTAATCCACCATGTCATGCTGAGCGGAGCGCTGAGCGAGCGCCACGAGGCGCGAGTGGAAGCGCAGAGTCGAAGCACATCGCATTCACAGCGAAGATCATCTCAGGTGCGGGAAGAGGAAAAGCACTGGGTACACCTACCTTCAACCTCGCCCTCGAGGAGATTCCAGAGACACTCTCCGAGGGCGTCTATGCCGTGCGCGCGCAGGCTGGAGAGGGGGGTGTCCCCTCGCATGCAGTGATGCACTATGGGCCACGGCCGACGTTTGATGGGAGCAGGAGCTGCGAAGTGCACCTGCTGGAGGTATTAGGTGTTAGGTTTCAGGTTTCAGGAGAGATAACGGTAGAAGTCGTGAAGAAGTTGCGCGATGTGAGACGTTTTGAAACGCCGGAAGCGCTCCAAGCGCAGATTGCCAAAGACATTGCAGACGCAAGAACGATCCTCTCCTAAAAAACCCCATACCCAATACCCCTTACACCCTTCCTTCTTCCCCTGCTACACTTCCCTTCCGTGGGCCCAAGCGACCTCCTCACCCGCGGCATCGCAAACGTCATTCCTCGAACACTTGCGAAGCAGAAGCTCGAATCCGGTCAAGCGATTCGCATCTACTGGGGGATCGACCCGACGGGCCGTACGCTCCATCTTGGGCATTCCGTCGCACTCCGGAAGCTCCGGTCTTTTGCCGATAGCGGGCATGATGTCGTGATCGTCATTGGGAGCTTCACGGCAACGATCGGCGACCCCACAGGCCAGGATGCCATGCGCGTTCCCCTCACGCGCGCACAGGTGGAAGCGAACTTCGAATCCTACAAGGACCAGGTGAAGAAGATCCTCGACTTCACGAAAGTCGAGGTCCGCTATAACCACGAATGGCTCGAGAAACTCACCTTCGAGGATATCGCAAAACTCGCAAGCCATTTCACCGTCCAGCAGATGAGCGAGCGGGACATGTTCGCGAAGCGCCTCACAGAGGGGAAACCCGTCGGCATGCACGAGTTTCTCTACCCCCTCATGGTGGGGTACGACTCGGTCGTGCTCGATGTCGACTGCGAGCTTGGGGGATCTGACCAGGAATTCAACATGCTCGCAGGACGCACCCTGCAGAAAGCATACGGCAAACGCGAGAAATTCATCATCACCACGAAGATCGTCGAAGGGACGGATGGGCGGAAGATGAGCAAGAGTTACGGAAACTGCGTCTACCTCACGGATTCTCCGAAGGACATGTATGGGAAGATTCTCGCACTCAAGGACAACCTGATCCCCATCTACATGGAATGCTGCACGGATATCCCGATGGAGGACGTGAAGCAGGCGGAGAAGGATTTGAAAGCAAGGCGCGGGAATCCGAAGGACCTCAAGATGCACCTCGCGCGGGAAATCGTGACGCTCTACCATGGCAGAGAGAAGGCAATTCAAGCTGAGGAAGAATTCGAGCGTGTCTTCTCGAAGAAAGGTCTGCCGGAGGATATCCGGACGATGAAGGCAGAGAAGGGGAGTCTGCTCCTCGATGTGCTCATCGAAGGGAAGCTCGCCTCGTCGAAGGCGGAAGCGAAGCGCCTCATGACGCAAGGGGGAGTGAAGGTGCATGAGAAGACCGTGAAAGCACTCGATGCTCTGCTCGAGGACGGCATCACCCCGGAAGCGCTCGAAGCCGGAGTTATCGTGAAAGTGGGGAAGCGGAAATTCCTCCGCGTGAAATCCACTCACTCGTCAGGGTGGAAGGCGAGGCATGTATAGCTATGTACCCTTCAGAACTCCTCCACAAAAAATGTCTCCCCTGCGAAGGGGGCGCGAAACCTCTCACGCGGCCGCAGGCTGAGGAAC
>CAZQCB010000021.1:0-13882 GCA_964592265.1 uncultured Candidatus Peribacteria bacterium
AGCGCTTCTTTGGGGTGGGACGTTTGGCCATACTGGTGGAGTTGGAGCGTACAGGGGTCTTGGCGGAGGATCAACCCTTCAGGAAGGGAATTCCCAATGATCAATGTCCAATTTCCATTGAATTTCCAATGACCAATATTCAAACTCGGTACAAAACAGTTTCTTCCTTCATTGGAAATTGGCATTTGGAAATTGGAAATTTCCCCAGCTCTATCGCCTGTTCCCGCTCAGCGCCACCATGAACCGAAGGACATACAAGAACAGATTGAAAATATCGAGGTAGAGACTGAGTGCGAGCATGAAAGGATTGGCTCCTGCTCGACTCATCTGCTGTACGCGCTGCACATCAAATGCTGTGAAGGCAGCGAAGATGACGACACCTGCACCGGAGAGCCCCATTTCGAATCCGATACTCTGCCGCAGCGCAGGGACAAAAATTTGGAGAAGCCCGAAGCCAATGAGGCCGAGCACCGCGAAGAGGAGGAAGCGACCGAAGGACGCGAGTTGGAATGAGGTCGTCCGAGCAAAGACCGCGGCAGCGGCAGCCATGAAGGTTGTCGCGACAAGGGCATTGAGAAGGATGGCATTCCCGTTAGGGACAAGCGATGCGACATACCAAAGGTAGGGAGCGACGGTGATACCGGAGAGGAGGGGGAAGAGTCCGAAGAGGAGGACATTGAGCGGACTCTTCTCCATCCAGAGACGCGCGCCTAAGACGATCCCAAGTTCCACGATGAGGAGCACGAGGTGGATGCCACTCGTGAAGAGGAGGGAGGCGAAGAGCGAGCCTGCGAAAACACCGAGAGCCGTGAGTCCCATTGCGAGCGCGAAGAGACCATAGACCTTCATTTCCGAGGAAGCTGAGAGCGTGAGCGGAGCCGCTCGCGGGATGGAGTACTGCATAGAAGTATGGTATAATAAGAAGATTATGCGTTCAACAAGAATATCACTCTCCGGGCTCCTTGCAGGAATCCTCTTCCTCGCCCCCGCCTTCGCCCTGGCGCAGGTGCCAGCGCTCGGTATCCCTGCAGGGTCCTTTGCAGCGCTCTGCAGCACGACCGGTCTCTGTGGACTCAGCGCACCCGTTGGGGTGCAACTCCTTGATGCTTTCCTCGTGAATCTGGTGAACACCATACGCATTGTCTTCGTGGGGATCTGTACTGCCTACTTCGCATGGTTTGCTCTGATGATGATCGCGAAAGGGTATGAGGAGAATACGCTTGCAGAGCAGAAGAAGGCTTTTGGATACTCTGCAATGGGACTCGGAATCGTCGGCGTTTCCTCGCTCCTCGCGCAAACATTCGCTCCGAGTGCAACCGGAGGGAATCTCATCAATCCCACACCATTCAACGTCGCAGCAAACCTGGTCGCAGACTACATCACCATGGCAACGGGTGGTTTTCTCATCTTCGCGATCAGCATGGCGGGATTCCGCATGATTGCCCTCCAGGGAAACGAAGGGGAAATTGAGAAGCAGAAGAAGAACTTCTTCAGTGGCCTCATTGGCATCAGCATCCTTCTCCTTGCGCGTGTTTTTGTCTCCTCTTTCATCTCCGCATCACCACTTCCCATTCTCAGCGCAGCAAGTGTCCATATTGCAGAGATCGCTGGCATCGTGAGATTTCTCCTCGAGATCGTTGCGGGCCTTGCCGTCCTTTCACTCATCGCCGCAGGATTCTTCTTCATCATTTCCATTGCAAATGATGAGCGGAAGCAGCGGGCGAAACGGATGATCACCTCCACCATCACCGTACTCGTCATCGTCATCGCGTCTCATGCGATTGTCGCAACGTTCATTCGCTAGCACACCATGCTGCACCTTCCCTTTCTTCTCACCACAACATTCCTCGGCATTCTGTTGCCGCTCGTTGCGCACGCACAGGTGGGATCTCTGCAAGGAATCATTGATGGAATCTTTGGGAGTGCACCGACCCCCACTGCCTCAGTTGCCTGTACGGGCGGCACACCCGGTGCCTGCCAGCTTGCAGGGCTTTTCCTTACTGCAGTGCAGCAGGGACGATTCCTCATTGGAGGTCTCGCGCTCGTCATCATCGTCGTTGCAGGGTTTCGGCTCGTGATCAGTCAGGCTGAAGAAGCATTGACAACGGCACGGCGAACGATCCTCTCCGCTATCATCGGCCTCTTCGTCGTCTTCCTCTCGGAGAGCTTCGTGGAGGCTCTCTACGGCGGATTCTCTGCACCTGCCGGAGGACCCCCAACAGCAGGGCCAGCTATTCTCACAGACGAGCTTCTCGGAATCGTGCGTTATGTCGAAATGTATGTTGCGATCGTCGCCATTGGTCTTCTCGTCGTACAGGCGATCTACGTCCTTGGGGGATTTGGGAACGAGGAGGCGATCCGCAAGATGTATCGCGCCGTCCTCTACACGATCATCGGCATCCTCATCATCGTCTTCGATCGCACGATTGCAGCAGTCTTCGGTTATACCACGATTGGGACGTTGTCATTTGGACCATCGGCTTCCCCCATCATTGTAGAAGCCTTTGGTCTCCTCCGCCTCCTCCTCACCTTCGTCGCCGCAATCACGATCGGCGTCATCGTCTATGCGGGTGCCCTCATGCTCCTCCACTACGGGAATGAGGAGTGGATCACCCGCGGGAAGGGCATCCTCCTCAATGCGACGATCGGGCTCGTGCTCATTGCCGTCTCCTTCGTCCTTGTGAGTACAGTCATTTTGGGCATCAGTTAGGTGTCAGGCCTGACATCTGACATCTGAAACCTAGAACCTCAGTAGCTCTCTTGTTGCAGCAACGTCGTGGGTCCTGATAATGCTCGCCCCATGCTCGATCGCAAGCTTCGTTGCGGCGAGAGTATTTTCCAGGCGCTTCTCCGGGGGAAGGTTCTCCGGACCCGCTGTGAAGGACTTTCGTGAGGGACTCACAAGAATGGGGCAGCCGAAGTCTGAAAGCTCTTCGAGTCGTTCGAGAATTTCAAAGGAGTACCTGGCATCCGAGGAGACGAAGTGCCCGAGGCCGGGATCAATGATGATCTGATCTTTCTTGATGCCTGCCTTGAAGGCAGCAGTAAGGCGCTGCTCGAAGAACTCGTGAATGGTTCTCATCACATCTTCGTACTGCACGTCAGCCTTCGTCGTGCGCGGAGAGTCATCCTTACTCCGCATCATGACGTACGTACATCCCGCCTCTGCAATAAGACGGAACATCCCCACATCCCCTCTTCCCGCTGTCACATCATTCACCATGCTCGCTCCAGCCTGAAGAGTTGCTCGAGCAACATCCGCTTTGTAGGTATCTACACTCAGGAGAAAATCCGAAGTACGAAATGCGAAATCCGAAACCCCAAAGTTGGCATCACTTTGTTTCGTGCTTCGTGCTTCGAATTTGTTTCGTGCTTCGTGCTTCGAATTTCGGATTTGCTCAATCACCGGAAGCACCCTCCGCAACTCCTCCTCCAGCGACACCCCCTCCGACCCCGGCCCCGTCGACTCCCCGCCAATATCAATGATGTCCGCTCCCTCATCACGCATCGCGAGAGCACGAGCGACAGCCTTCTCCACCGCAACAAACTCCCCCCCATCGTAGAAGGAGTCAGGGGTGACATTGAGGATGCCCATGAGAGTGATGGCGCGACGCATGGGGGTGTAGAATATACTCCCCATGCACTGGAAGGAGTTCCACTCTCACATTCGGCACCTTTCAGCGAAAGACCTTGCGAGGATGAAGGATGCGTTTGAGCTCGGTGAGCGGCTGCACAAAGGACAACTGCGCAAGTCTGGAGAGCCCTACTTCAGTCACCCCATCGCCGTTGCACACATGCTCGCCGACATGGGTGCCGATGCGGATACGCTCATTGCCGCGCTCCTCCATGACACCGTGGAGGACACACCTATCACCCTTGCGGAGATTGACCGGGCATTCAACGGTGATGTCAGGGTTCTCATCGATGGCGTGACGAAGCTCTCGAAGCAGGACCTTGGAGAGAAACCGACGCTCGATGGGCAGATTGAAACGCTCCGGAAGATGTTCACGCTCATGGAGCAGGACGTCCGGATCATGGTGATGAAGCTGATTGATCGCCTCCATAACATGCAAACGGTGGAGTTCCTTCCGCCGGAGCAGCAACATGCCCTGGCATCCGAGACGATGGATGTCTACGTGAAGATCGCGGACAGGCTCTGCATGCAGGATCTCCGCGATGAACTGAAGGCGCTCTCCCTCAGCGTGCTCGAACCATCCGCTTTCGTTTCTCTCGCGGCGCTCCGCGTGAAGAACGAGCAGAAGGGGCAAGCGGTTGTGGAGAAGATGCAGCGAGCGCTCCATCGAGCCTTCCCATCTCTTCACACGCATGCACTCTACGAATACCAGACGTGGACGAGGCTCCAGACCCAGGCGGAGAGACTCAGCGGTGCCGTGACCGGCCTCCCCGCACTCACCTGCGTGTTCCTCTGTCCGGATGTTGATGCGTGTTACCGCACGATGGGAACCCTGCACCAGCTGTGGAAGCGCGAAGCGTTGTCCTTCCAGGACTACATCAACGCCCCGCAGATCAACGGGTACCAAGGATTGCATACGACGGTGATTCTGGAGGATGGCATGCGCGTACGCTGCAAGATCCGTACAGAGGAGATGCATGCCTATGCGCGGAAGGGCATTGCAGTGCACTGCTTCAATCGCAAGACGCGGGGGGTGATGAGTACACTCGCATGGACAGAGCGCATTTCCCCCCTTGCAGAGGATACAAAGGAGAGGAGCAGCGAGTTCTGGCAGAGCCTCCAGAGCGATATCCTCGGAGAATCGATCGTCATTCATGGACCGGCGGATGAGACGCTCTACCTCCCTGATGGGGCCACTGCGTTGGATGCAGCGTTCTATCTCTTCGCAGAGAATGCAGCACGCCTGAAAAGCATCCAAGTGAACGGGGTGGAGGTCCCCCTCGGAACACGCCTCAAACATGCGGATGCTGTCTCTGCCACTCTCGATATGCATCTCACCGTGCAGCGGGAGTGGTTGCAGTGGGTACAGACGGGCTTCGCCATGGCGAGAATTCGCACCATCCTCGCCTCCACGCAGTCGGAAAAGGAGAAAGTCCTCACCGGAAAATCCCTGCTCCAGACTATCATGCTGGAGAAGAGAAAGGGATTCATCGAGGAGTTCAGAGAGGAGGGGCTGCTCCCGGGGTTACAGTCCCTCGGGTTTCCCTCGCTCCGGAGCGCGTACATCGCCGTTGCCGACGGGCGCATCGACCCCGCAGACGCATACGAGGCAATTTTCGGAACTCGGCGTGCGAGAGAAGGGAAACAGCTCTGCCGTGTCCGGTACATGATTGATCTCGAGGACATTGAAGCAATGGATCGCGTGAACCTCGTGCACCGGAAGTACGGGGCGGATCTCCAGGAAGTGCACTACCAACGTCGGCCCGCACAGAACGTCGTCCTGAAGCTCACCATCACTCCAACGGAACAGAATGCCTTGCAGCGAGAATTGCTCGCAGTAGGGGCGAGGGAGATTGCTCTCGTGGCCCATAGAAAGCGGACGGTTTTGCTCATTGCGCTGCTTGTCATGCTGTGGGGGCTTGATCCCGTTGTTGCACATACCCTCCTTCGCGGGCCTGTTTCGGTGTTTGATCTCACGTTCATGCGTTTCACGGTGTTCTTTCTTGCAGCAGCCCTGCTTCTTCTCTCTCAGCGCTGGCTCGCCCGGCAGCAACTGAAGCCCATCGCGCTGTTTCAGCCTACTCTCCTCCTCTCTGGTATTGCCCTCTTTCTCACCGGTCTCTCCACGTATGTTTCCCTCAGTATCATCCCTCCACTCCAGTACATCCTCATCATCGCTGGCGGTGTCGCTCTCACTGCTTTCTTGCGTGCTGCATGGAGCAGGCAAGCGTGGTTCCCGTCTGTCACGACATTCATTATCTGCATTGTTTCTCTCTCTCTTCTCATCCGTGTGCAGGGATCTGCCCTCATAGGTCTGCTCTTCGGCTTCCTCAGTAGCCTCAGCTTTGCCTTCTACTCAGAAGTGAGTCGGAGGTACCAGGAAGAGATTGCCATGATCAAGGCACGCTATGCGGAGTACTTGCTATGGTTGTCTGCCATTGCATTGGGCGCTTCTCTCTCTGTTCTCCCCTGGACTCGCCTAGGCACCCTCCCTCCCATCTCCCTCCTCGCTATGGCGGGTTTTGCCTTTGTGTTCGTCTTCCTGCCTTACAGCTTGTACTACGTGCTCATGCGTCGCATGGAAATAGCGACGCTTGATCGCCAGCTGCCCTTCGTATGCCTGGCGACGATGCTGGGAGAAATCGTCCTCACGCAGTCGCCCTCAGCTCTCTTTGCCCTCCCTGTCCTCTTCGCTCTCCTCTGGTGGCAACACGCAGTCACGATCCGTGGCAAGTTGTGAGGCAGTATCAAGGATAGCGTCCCGGTGCCTCTGTATGTCATGCACGGTAACATCCCATGCCACTCCCAACTTCCCAGAAGGGGTGTGCAGAGGTCTCCCCACCCTCCTCCACACAAGTGGCGCAGGGCAGATCTTGCTGTCCGCATGCACAAGTAAGCTGATGATATTGCTGACTTCGGGATCCACTGGCTTCTCATCTAAGTGGGTCACACTGAACACCTCTGCAATCACGTACCGTACGTGGCAATGATGTTCCAGAAGGTGGGCAAATGCCCTCACGCGGGCAGCGGAAGCATAGCCGTGGTGCATTACCTCCGAATCAGAGACAATATCCTCCACCACCCCGCAGGCTTCTGGGTGCCTCTTCACCTCCTTCGCAAAATTCTCCCCATGCCCATAGAACCATGCACCCTTTGTTCTCGTGAAAGGTGTGAGGACCGGTTGTCGTGCATGCACTTTCGGCACTCGAATGTGAATGTCCGCCCTCGTGGCAGTTTCACCCACCGTCTGCTGCACGGGATCAATGAAATGCTTGCCTCGCGCCTGTGCAATAATCCAGTGAGCTGAAGCAATGTGCTGAGCCAGTGTTTTTGCAGTGTACCGGTTGAGGAAGCCTCCAGTGTGTTTCACAGTCTCTCGTACGTTACTGAGAGAAGTCTCATCCCCCTCACGCGATTGTTTGATTGCAGCAGCAATCGCATGCGCGACGAGTGCACGGTTATGCCGAGCGCACATCTCTGCAGCATAAGCAGGGTCTCTCACGATGTCTGCACGGATCTTCAGTAGTTGCCGTGCTTCCAGCGGGAGAAAACGCACGAGTTGACCGTGCTGGAATCCTCGAAGATGCTCGACAAATATCCTGGCATTCTCCCGTTCTCTATCCTGAGCACGCCTCTCCTCACGGAGTTCTCTCAAGAACTCCTGCAGATTTTCCGACTGCGGACCAGTCGCCTCTTGTTCCGATTCTCCAGAGAACTCAGGCATAGCAAGCAAGGAAGGGGCGGCGCATTATCAACACTTTCTGTGTATTTGCAAGCACATGTCAAGGAATTTTGACCCTATGCTGCTTGAATCCCTACCGCCCCCAACGCTTGCTTTACGTCGTTGTGGGTACGCATCAAATGATCAATAATGGTCTCCAGAGTCACTACAAGCGCCGCAAAATCCATGTGCAAGTGCTGAGTTCTCTTCTGCTCCTCGAGTGCTCGCTCCAAGAAAAAATCCGTCACCGGTCCCCCTATCTTATCCTGTAACCACTCAGGTGTCATACCTGTTGGTCCCTTCTCTTCTTCAACCGCACGCAGGACACTCGCAATTGCCATCCCTACTACACCGTCGAAGTACCTCTGCAGCTCAGCGACGTGCTCACGACTCGTGAGCTCACCACTCACAGCGTCCACAGGGTCTTCTCGATCTGGAGAGCTTCTGCGTTCCACAATAGACATAGAGGGGGGCAGGGTCCCTGATTCTCGTGCTCGTCAGCAAGACTGTCAAGGGATCCCTGCCCCTTTCCGTGCATACGAAAGTTACTCAGTGAGAGGGAAAGAGCGTCTGCTGGTGCGACGGTTGTCTCTCCTGAAAATCAGGGAGTTTCTCTATGAGGAGCTGTCTGTAGCAATCAATGAGCCTTACGAGGCTTTCCTCCGAAACATACTCATTCCCGGAGTGTTCTAGCCCTCCTTTTGGTCCGATGTCAAACCACGGCATATGGAACTCCGGATAGATGATGCAGCCATCCGCCGACGAACCTCCTGCAACGGGATTGTAACCACCATAGAAATCCCCAACACCTTCCAAGACTCCGCGTGCCAGCGGCACGTCTCTATCGATGAGATATGGTGGGTAAGACGTCAGCCTGCCGCGAGTAATCTGCGCGGAAATCTTCTGCTCCACCCAACGCCGTTCGGTCATAATATCATTCAGACACGCGGCCTGCCAGTCACACATTTCCTTTATTGTGGTAGGCAACACAATGTAATGTGCGAATTTGGCTCTGACACGAGCGGCTGTTTGCGCATGTTCACCACCACCGAGTGTGCTCATCCATCGTAATTTCAGACATTCATCACCGAGGAATTCGTGCCTGCGGGGTCGAAATCTACTCCATAGGTTGTTGCGCAACTCAATAAAGGCATCATTGGCATCAGGGAGCTGCGTTTTGTAAGCATGCGCACTTTCGACACCCACGTTGCACCACGTCTTTACAGTCCCCCGCCGCCCGATGACCACATCCTTCGGATGATCGTTTTCCTGACGATCAGCAATCGTTGCGATCTCCGGTGAGAGAACGAGGTCCACTCTGGAGAGTTTTGGCCATTGGAGGAGTGTAATTGCTCCGTCTGATTCCTGCTCTTCTCCAACGCAGAATGCTCCCACGACAGTCATGCCCTTTGGGAATTCCGTTTCGCGCAGGAGATCAATGATTGCCATGACTCCCGCCTTCATGTCATACACGCCGACTCCTCCCATCTTTCCATCCGAGCATTGGAGGTCATAAGTATTGTGCCAGTCATTTTCCCCCATGATAGTATCCGTATGACAGTAGAGGAGGATCACCAGTTCTGCTTCGTCAATGGGACTTCCTTTTTGTGCAATGAGGTTCCAACGATCGTCATCAACCTGTTGTCGCTCGAGCAGACAACCCGTCTTTTTCAACAATTCCTCGATGCGTTCCTGTATTGCACATTCATTCCCCACCGGTTCCACCCGTGAGTAGAAGGAAGGCTCAGAAACAAGATCACTCAGGATCTGCCGTTGTCTTTCGTGAAGTGGCATGCTGAACTCGAGTGAAGGGGGTAATGGTACCACTTGTAATCACTTCTGTCGAGATTCTTGTACACTTCTTCTCGTGATGTTCGACCCCGTCGACCCCAAACAATCGTTTCCCGATCTCGAAAAGGGAATCCTCGAGTATTGGCGTTTTGAAGATACATTCAAGCGTTCGTTGAAGCATAGAAGTAATGCCCCCACCTTCAGCTTCTACGATGGCCCTCCGTTTGCCACGGGACTCCCCCACTACGGGCATCTGCTCGCCGGGACAATTAAAGATGTCATCCCCCGTTACCAGACGATGCGGGGGAATCGAGTCGAGCGGAGATTTGGATGGGATTGCCACGGACTCCCGATCGAGAACCTGGTAGAAAAAGAACACGGGATCAAGAGCAAGCAGGAGATCGAGGAACGCGGTGTCGCCTGGTTCAATGAGCTCTGTCGAAACTCCGTGCAACGCTATACAAAGGAGTGGCGCACGATCGTCGAGCGCACGGGCAGGTGGGTGGATATGGACTTCGATTACCGAACGATGGATCCCGATTACATGGAGAGTATCTGGTGGGTGTTTCAAAAACTTTTCGAGAAGGGATACATCGAGGAAGGATACAAATCGATGCACGTCTGTCCCCGGTGCGTGACCCCACTCAGTAACTTTGAAGTGACGCAAGGGTATAAGGACGTGACGGACCACACGACGACCTCCACTTTTCCGCTTCTGGAAGACCAAAAAACGGCACTCCTTGCCTGGACGACAACCTCGTGGACGCTCCCCGGAAATCTCTTCCTCGCAGTAGGAGCGGATATTTCCTATGTGAAAGTTCGCGAGAGAGACATGACCTTTGTCGTCGCAGAGAAACTCGTGGAGAATGTTTTTCAAGGAAGAACATATGAAGTACTGGGAAAGGTGAGCGCGAAGGAACTCGTGGGAAAGAAGTACCAACCGCTCTTTTCCTACTTCACCTCTGAGTACAAAGAGAAAGCATTCCGCGTCATTCTGGGAGACTTTGTCACAACGGAAGACGGGACGGGAATCGTCCACATTGCGACGGGTTTCGGCCAGGATGACTACGAAGTGGGGAAGCGCGAGGGGGTGAATGTCTTGAGTCACGTGACGATGGACGGGCACTTCATCGATGCTGTGAAGGATTTCGCAGGATTGTCTGTGAAGCCGAAAGAGCGCCCCACAGAAACAGATCAGAAGGTCGCAAAGAAAATCCGAGACATGGGGCGACTCTTTGCGGAAGCACCATTCACGCATAGTTACCCACACTGCTGGCGATGCGATAGTCCTCTCATTAACTATGCGACCAACTCCTGGTTTGTGACTGTAGAGAAGATGAAGGAAAAACTCTTGAAAGCGAATGCAGAGACCCGGTGGGTTCCCGGGCACATTCGGGATGGCAGATTTGGGAAATGGCTTGAGGGGGCGCGGGATTGGGCGATCAGTCGGAATAGATATTGGGGAACTCCTTTACCGATTTGGAGAAAAGTAAGGGTAGGAGGTAAGGAAAGTAAGGTAGGTAAGGTAGGTCAAGATGAGGAGATTGTCGTGATCGGGAGTCGGGATGAACTCATGGCACGAGTCCCGGGACGCTTCACAAAAGTGACGGTGCTGCGTCATGCACAGAGTCAGGGGAATATCGACCAGATATATCAAGGGGGGCTTCCGGGGACAGATCTCACGGCAGAAGGGAAGAGGCAGGCGGAGCGGGCGGCTACGTGCTTCGTCTCCGGTCCGCTCTGTCATGCTGAGCCTTCTATCATCTACTGCTCTCCCCTCGCCCGCACAAAGCAGACTGCAGATATTGTCGCAGCGAAGATTGGAGCGAAAGTTGTGACAGATGAGAGACTCCGCGAAGTCAGTTTCGGCGAGTACGAGGGGCGGCACATTGACTTCTCCGACCTTGCCTACATGAAGACGCGGCGGGAGCATAAGTTCCAGACGGGACGCCCGGAGAGCATTTATCATCTCGCCGGGATGGAGACATGGGAGGAAGTGCAGGGGAGAGTGGAAACCTTCCTCCGGGAAATCCTCGCGAAGCACCGCGGCGAGCACATCGTCATTGTGACCCACGCGGATCCTCTCCAGAACATCCGCCACTTCTTCACGAGCGAAGATCCCTTCAAGCTCTCCCATCAGCCGTATCCCACCTTTGCGCATCCCTACACGTTCTATTTCGATCACGAGACGGGTGCGTCCCTCGACCTCCACAAGGAAACCGTGGATGCGATCACATGGAAAGAAGGAGAGAGCGAATATCGGAGAATCCCCGAAGTCCTCGACTGCTGGTTCGAGAGCGGAGCAATGCCCTACGCCCAGCAGCATTTCCCATTCGAAAGACACGAGACACGAGACACGAGACACGATCCACAAAACTCAAGTCTCACGTCTCAAGTCTCAAGTCTTCCACCTGGGTTCCCCGCCGACTTCATCGCCGAAGGGCTCGATCAGACCCGCGGCTGGTTCTACACCCTCATGGTCCTCTCGACTGCCCTCTTCGGGAAACCGGCATTTCAGCACTGTGTCGTGAATGGCATCGTGCTTGCAGAAGATGGAAGGAAGATGAGTAAAAGGCTCAAGAACTATCCGGAGCCGACGGCGATTATGGAGAAGTACGGCGCAGATGCGATGCGATTTGCTCTCATGGCCTCCCCGGCCGTGCAGGGAGAAGATCTGCGCTTCAGCGAGAAGTACGTAGAGGAAGTACTGCGGCGCGTCATTCTCCCGCTCTGGAATGCGTACAGCTTCTTTGTAACATACGCCAACGAGGCTGGATGGACACCCAGCCTCGTAAGCACCAAATCCCAAGAACCAAATTCCAAAGAAGCTCCAAAAACCAAAAACCAAAAACCCAAAACTCCGCATCCTTTGGATGCGTGGATCCTCGCCGAAGTCCAAGACCTCGTGAACCGGATGACGGAGCAGCTTGATCGTTACGATCTTTCCGCAACCTGCGGAGAGCTGCATGAGACGATCGACAATCTCACCGACTGGTACGTCCGGCGCTCCAGGCGGCGCTTTGCGGGAAAAGAGAGCGCCGGAAGCACCAAGCACCAAGCACCAAATCCCAAGAAAATACCAAATACCAAATACCAAATACTTGATGTTGATCGAGAGAATGCCTTCCACACTCTGCATTCCGTCCTCCTCACCCTTACAAAACTCCTCGCCCCGTTCTGCCCCTTTCTCACAGAGAGCATTTACCTCAACCTCTTCGGAGAGGAGCACGACTCGGTGCACCTCACGGACTGGCCGGAAGTGCGAAAGCTCACATCGGAGGAACTCTCACTCATCGAAAAGACCCGCCTTCTCCGAACGATTGTCTCTCTCGGCATGAAACTCCGTAATGAAGCCGCAATCAAAGTGCGTCAACCTCTGGAGAAACTCGAGCTCGTCCTCCCGAAGGGAACCGATCTCACATCGGAGGAAAAGAACATCGTTGCGGAAGAATTGAATATCCGCGAGGTCACCATTCTCGATGACGCATCCCTCATCGCGGAACGGTTCATTCAGGTGAATGCGCGGAAACTCGGACCCCGCGTCGGAGCAAAAGTTCAGGAGATTATTCGCGCAGCCAAGGAAGGGAAGTTCACGGAAAAGAACGGCGCAATCGTTATTCTCGGTGAAAAATTATCTCCCGAAGAAGCGCTCATCACGTACAGTGGAAAGGAAGGACACACCGTAGCCTCAGAACATGGCATTGTCGTGTGTCTCGAAACAGCTCTCTCAGAGGAACTAAAAGCAGAGGGCCTCGCGCGCGACATCATCCGCAGTATCCAGGCATTCCGGAAGGAGAAAGGGCTCAAGATCGCAGACAGAGTTACGCTTGAAGCGGGAAAGGAGTTGGCAAAAGTGCTGAAAAGCCATCAGCCATTGATCGAGCGTGAGACGAATGGGGCATTTGGAAAGAAACAAGAAAAAATTCTTCATGCGAAGATAGAGTTAAGCGAGGGAAAAGTTACCGTCTCCGTGTAGCACGGGCGTCTCGCACGTGCTACAACTTCTTCACGAGTGCCTGTCCCAGGCGATACACCCTGTAGAGCAATGCCTGCTTCATGGGGAGCTTCCCCGTCTCCTTGAACTTCTGCACAATCTGCGCAAACTTGCATCCCTCTTCCCGGACGCAGGCGAGACTCTCCGGTCGCTTGTCGACGACCAGCCCAAAGATTCCACTCCCCTTCATGCATCGCGGTTCATAGTACGTTCCCGCAATCGAGCCGCCAAAGTACTTGAGTCCTATCGGTAAAAAGCTCGTTGTTCTGCGCTGCAGTCCTGTCCATGCGGCTTTGGGGGAGCCACCCGTGAAGAGGAGGTAGAACGGTTTCCCTCTGAGCATCCCCCTCGTTCTCGTCGCAGCATCAAGCCCGAATACGCCCATGCGATCGATGAGATTCTTGAGGTGTGCGGGCACGCCGAAGTTCCACACAGGAGTTGCAATGAGGATACCATCCGCCTCCTCGATCTTCCTCTGGAGACTGCGGAATACTTCTTCCTGTGGATAATCGGAGTCGTAGTGTTTCAACGTGAAGTGCGCGATTTCAAGATCCTTCAGACGAATCTTTTCAACTTCTGTATTCCCCTGTGTCCGCATACCTTCGATGAAAGCATCCGCAAGCGTGTCGGAGTTACTCGGGTCATTCGTGCCAGCGACGAGCACCAAAATATTCACCCCCATATTGTAGAGCTATAAAGGAATTGCGCGAAGAGGCGGGTCTCGTGGGCCCCGACTCTGAGC
>CAZQCB010000022.1:0-13141 GCA_964592265.1 uncultured Candidatus Peribacteria bacterium
AAAACCATATCGATCCCGGAGATCGATGAAGATGAGCCCGCCATGATCGCGGCGACGGTGGACCCATCCGCAGAGCGTTACCTCTTGTTTTCCATGGTCTTTCCGAAGTTCGCCGCAGGTGTGGGTTCGAAGCATAGACGGGCTTAGTCTACGCGAAGAGTGGCGCCGGAGCGATTCCTGGGGTTTCCCTCCCCACTTCCCTCTTCTCTAAAGCGGAACCGCACCTCATCCTCCACCTGATTGAAGTAGGAATCGGTGAGAGTGACAGTGAGAATATGCTCCACCGACGGATCAATTCTGCGGGGGAGTCGGATACGCGGCGTGAAGTCGGGTCCAAGGACACGGGCCACAACGCGCCCATCTAGTGCATAGGTCACTTCCTGCACTGCGAGACCCACGGTGTAGCGGATATTTGGCTGGAAGATAGGGTAGCTCCCCGCTTCGGTTTCAGAGGGAGAAAGAATCTGCACCGTGGGTTTCTCCAGGCGTCCTGGAGTAAGTTCCAGGCGGCATTCTTCTTTGGGAATGAGAGGGAGTGGCAACGGAAGGAAGGCTCCCGTGCCGCGTAGTGCACCCGTCGGTGTACGGAAGATGCTTCCGGTGCCAGAAGAGAGCTCCGAGGCCCACTGCTGCACTGCAGCTTCGATCTCCGGACGCAATTCTACGAAGACACTTCGTGGCTCAAAGAAACTTCCCTTCTCTCTAGCTTCTGCTGGACATTCCTCGGATGCCAGGAGCCCCGTGAGTTTGTCTATCTCCGCTTCTTTGCACGCATCATCGAATTCTTTTGGTGCCTGCCCCTCGAGGAAGATCTCCGCGCGCCGACGTTCGACGGGGGTACAAGGGGCGGCGAGTTTCCCGGAGAGCTCGGAGATCTCCGTGCTCACGAGTCCCGTCGGAACGGAGAATACGGTACGAGCCGCGGGGAGGGTTTTGTGCGCGGCGATCATATAGGGCCGCCAGATGTGACTTGCGGTATCGAGTCCGGAGGCTTTCACATACATCGCTCCCCCCGAGGCATTCCCCACCCACGCCCCCGCAACAAGCTCCGGCGTGTAGCCGAGTGTCCAGTTGTTATCGGGTCGGAGGTCGATGCATTTCCCGACGGCAGGATCGGGCGCCCTCTTCAGGCACTTGTTGCTCGTTCCTGTTTTCGCAGCAGTGTCGAAACCAGGAACCGAGAGTTGCGTCCTCCAGTAGTCCGATGGTCGCATGGACACATCGCTCAAGATGGAAGTGATCATGTATGCGATGCGCGGATCGAGGACATCTTCTTCGACAATCGTCTCCGGAGCTTCATAGAGAATATTCCCCAGACGATCTTCGATTCTGAGAATGCTCGTGAGGGAAACCTTCCGGCCTTCACGTGCAAAGGTGAGGTAGCCCTGCACCATTTCCTTGAGAGGCACTTCGGCAGCCCCGAGTGCGAGAGGCCACCCGTACTCATACAGTCGGCCGAGGGAGAGGGAGAGTTCGTCTCGTCGCTTGCGGAGGGTAGAAAGGCCCATGTCCTCCGCTAACGAAATGATGGCCTCCTCACCACCCGCGAGGAAGAAGGATTGCGCCGCAGGAATATTCCGCGATGCACCAAGCGCACGGCGAATCGTGAGGGGGCCCCAGAACGTGCGATCGAAGTTATCGGGTTCATCCTCCCCAATTTTTAAGGGGATATCGTAGAGCACCGTCGCAGGGTTTGCCCCCTGGAGGAATGCTGCCGCGTACGCAAAGGGTTTGAAGCTTGACCCCGGCTGGCGCGGTGACTGAATAATATCTACATTGCCATCATTTTCCTCATCCCAGTAATCACGATTCCCGACGTAGGTGATGACCTGTCCATTGTCTCTGTCCGCAGCGAGGAGGGCGGCATTGTAGGCACCGTAGAGATCCTCATTCGACTCACCCATCTCCTCAGTAATCTTCTCTGCAGCCTCCTGGAGGCGCCAATCGAGGGTCGTCGTAATGCGGAGTCCCCCGCTCTCAAGAAAGCCTTCCTGGAATTGATCTTGGAACATCCTCTGTACCTCTTCACGCACCGCAAAAACGAAGTGCGGAGCACGGATATTCTCCCGTTCGCGTCGGAAGGTGATCGTCTGAAGTTCCTGCAGAGCTTGTGCACGTTCCTCTTCTGAAATGAAGCCCTGCTCCTCCATGTTTCGGAGGACCTGATCCGTGCGCCCGCCGATCGTGAACCCTGATCCGGTGCCCACCGTCCCACCGATGAGCCCTATCCAGAAATCTTCATCATGGAGGTCATCAGAACTCTCGAGCTTCCCCTGTTGCATTCTCCGCTCTCCCTCTTTAGAGAGTATCGAACGCACGTGTGCCCCATAGGGATTGAGGTAGGAGGGGAGTTGGGGGAGGACAGCGAGCACTGACGCTTCCGCAAGAGTGAGACCCGTCGAAGATTTCGCGAAGTACGTGCGTGCAGCCTGCTCGATGCCGTGCACGTTCTGCCCATAGGGAATGCGGTTCAAGTAGAGCTCGAGGATCTGATCTTTGGAGTACCGGTGCTCAAGCTTGCACGAGAGGACATACTCCTTGAGTTTTCGAGTGATGCGTTTCTTCCGAGAGCCAATGAGTGCATTCTTCGCGAATTGCTGCGTGATGGTTGACCCTCCTTGGGACCCAAATCCCCCGAGGACATTCCGGAGAACCGCGCGGAGGAACGCACGCGGGTCAAAGCACCCACGCTCGTAGAAACGTTCATCTTCTATGGCAACCGTCGCCTGCTTCACAGAGGAGGAGATCTCCCCGAGAGGAATGAAGGTCCGATCCTCATCCCCGTGAATACGGTAGAGCTCAATGCCATTCCGATCGGTGATCACCGTACTCTCCGCAGCGAAGAGCGCCCCAATATCGTCGATGTCTGGGAGTGTGAACAGAATGAAACTGGCATAGAGGAGGAGCGTCCCGAAAAGGAGGAGTGCAAGCCACCGCCATCGCTCTGTCAGGGGGGATCCTCTCGCCACCCACAGTCGCAGGAGTCGCTGCAGAGAGCCCAGCACCCCCCGGAGGGGGGGCTTAGAAGATGGCTCCCTAAAGCCATAGAGGTCCTTCCGAGAGAATGGGGAATGCGGCATGCTGGGGAGGCTCATACTAGCTCGAAGAGGAAAAATCCTCTAGAGTGCCGGCGTTCCGCATCCCCGGCTTTAGGAGATGCGTCCGCCCCCTCTCTTTCTAAGGAGGGCAACCCAAGAATGCCCACGACAATCCTCACTCCGCAGGCAGAGGGTGCACGTATCTACGAGTGTATGGTGCTCCTCACGATGAACCTCTCTGAAAAAGAACACACGAACGCACTGCACTCTCTCGAGCAGATTTTTGAGGAGAAGGGAGGAAAGAAATTGCAGCAAGACTCCTGGGGGCGCCACGGTCTTGCTTTCCCCATTAAGGGACAGAGAGAGGGCCAGTACATGGTGTACCTCTATGAACTCCCACAAGGTGCAGCACAAGGCATTGATGCCACTCTCCTTCTGGAGAAACCGGTGCTCCGTCACCTCCTTGTGAAAATTCCCAAGCAGTACGAATTCACTTCCTTCGCGGACCGTCAAGCTGCCTGGGAGAAGGAGAAGGAACAAGAGACGCAGAAGCGCGAGCAGGAACGGGAGGAAGTGCTCAAGCAAAAAATTGTCCATCGTGCTACGAAAGCGCTGCCAGTGAAGGAGGTCCCTCCACTCACACTTCCTCAGGTGGAGGGAGGTTCGCTTGAGGAGAAACTCACCGAGCTCATTTCTGACGAAGATCTCCACCTTTGAACAATTCTCAGTGTCCAATTCTCAATTTTCAAACGACGTCCAATGACTCACTCCCACTCTACCGAGTCCTCCCTCCCCCCTCCCGGCAAACGCCCCTGCCCCTTCTGCAAACGAGGTGTACGCTGGATTGACTACAAGGATTACCCCACTTTGAAGAAGTTCACCAATTACTTCAGCTCCATCAAAAAACGGTACTACACCGGGGTCTGTCTGCGTCACCAGAAGATGCTGAAAGTCGCCGTTGAGCGAGCGCGCTTCATGGGCATCATTGCCTACCGTAAGTAATCCTCATGGAATTCGAGCGAGTTATTGTCGGGCATGAGCGACAGAAGATGCAGCTCCTGCAGGACATTGCCCTGAAGAAGCTTGCCCACGCCTACCTCTTCTGTGGCAAAGAACACTTGGGGAAGTTCACCATCGCGAAGTGGTTCGCGGGGGAAGTGCTGACAGACGGACAGACTGAAGAAGAGAAGAGGCATGCCATGAAGATCATGAAGAAGAACATTCATCCGGACCTCCTCATTCTTGATCAACTGTGGATCGCAGACGTGTGCACAGACTGGAGCATCATCGCTCGTTCCTCGAATATTGCACAGGAGGAGCGCGCGAAGAAGAAAGTGCGAACGAACACCATTGGGATCGACGACGTCCGAGAGCTCCAACGTCGCCTCCATGAGACCGCACAAACGGGAAGGCTCTGCTGCCTCATCCGCTCTCTCGAGCGACTGAATGCAGAGGCGGCAAATGCCCTCCTCAAAATTCTGGAAGAACCCCCTCCCCATGTCCTCTTCTGCTGCACAACCGCCTCCCTGTCCTCTCTCCCTGCCACTATCGTCTCACGCATGCGCGTGCTAGAATTCTCTCCCCTGTCTCTCCAGGAACTTGAGCCCCTCCTTTCTTCCTTCAGTGAGGAAGATTGTTCTCTGCTCCTTACCATTGCTCAGGGATCCCCAGGTATTATCTTCCGCTCTCTGGAAGACCCGGATGCCCTCCGTGGATTGCGACAGCTCCACATCAATGCGCACCGTTTCCTGGAGGGAGATTCAGGAATCGAGCGTTTTCGGAAGCTCGCAAGCGCGCTCGAGGAAGGGCAAGAGAAAGCTCTCATTTGTCACCTCCTCCTCCATCTCGGGGAATCCCTCCGGTCCACTGACCTCCCCACCGTAGAGCGCGCGCTCCACCTCTCCCGTCAACTGCTCTCCCTCCTCTCCTCGCTCCACTTGAACCCCCAACGCCCTCTCCTGGCTGCACATTTCGTTCTCCAGAGTTCCCTCACATAGCTCACCATGGTCTACCTCACCGTCATGATTCTTTCGGCCTGCGGCATCATTTGCCTCTTCCTCATCCGAGGCATCCTTCGAAGTAGGAACGTCCGTCGCATTGTGCGATCGGTCCGAAGAGGTTTTCACTCTGCAAGGGAACGGAATGCCAAGCTCCTTCCGGAAACAGTACTCGAACGTCCTAGGAAGTCCCCTCGCACGTGTGCGGTGGAATTACAACAGGTGCGCACACTCCTGCGGAAAGCGGAGAAGTCGCTTGCAAAGCAGGATCTGCAATCGGCAGAACGCTCCCTCATTCAAGCTCTCACCATCCAACCCGATGCCAAAGAGGTGAAAGCGCAGCTTGCTCGGCTCTACCTCGACTCCGTACGTGAGCCAAAGGCAGAAGCACTCTACAGAGAACTCCTCCAGTCCGTTCAGGACCCCGCCCTCTATGCCAACCTGGGTCTCGCCTGCTACAAGCAGGAGAAATTTGTTGAGGCGTGCCATGCCTACCAAGAAGCACTGAATCTCGACCCAAAAGATCCCTCCCGAAGTTACGATCTCGGTCGTGCCTGCATCGCAGCGCACAGGTTTGCCGATGCCGCGAGGCTCCTCGAGAAAGCTGCAGCCTCCCTTACGAAGGATACCGAACTCCTCCACCTGCTCGCACAGTGCTACCTGCAACTGCAGGATACGGAGAAGGCAGAGGAAGTGTACCGGAGGATCAATCGTCTCGAACCTGGCAATCAGGAAGTGAAGGAGAAAATCACTTCCCTTGCTGCATCCCTCTGAGGAACGCGCGGCAGTGCCTCCCTCGATTTGTCGGGAGGAGAGCCATTGCGCTGTACGCGAGGCGTCTGAAACCTCGTGGAGAAAATTGTAGTGGTACTTGTGTCATGCTGAGCGGAGTCGAAGCACGTTCCATCTCCACGGCAGACAACCCGAGCTTCCTCGACCGCTCCCACACTTCTGCATCGGTGAATGCGTGATGATGGTACCCTTTCGCATCAGGCTCGTAGAAAAGCCCTACTTCTTCTTGTGCAAGACGGTGGCCCCACTCGATATCCTCCCAACCATAGAGCAGAAGATCTTCGCGAAAGGGGTGTTGCCAGAGGAGCTTTGTTGGGAGGCTGAGGTTGCTCGTATAGGTGAAGAAGTGTTGTTCACTTGGAGGAAGGAAAGCGTGAGAAAACTTCGCAATCTTCGGGTACCCGAACTGCACTCCACTCAGTTCCATCCAGCGCATGAGGGGGGTGATTTTGAGGGTGGGATCCCAGGTGGTAAAACCTAAAACAGCGAAATCCGAAATCCGAAATCCGAAATCCGAATCTATTTCGTATTGTGAATTTCGTGCTTCATGCTTGTTTCGCATTTCGTGCTTCGTGCTTCGAATTTCTGCGTGTACACGCAGATGTTTTTCACACGCATCTGCCGCGAGGAAGATATCATCTCCGATGAGGAGGGAAATTTCCCCGCGCGCCTTCTCGACTGCGCGATTCCGCGCAACACCCTGCTGAGATTTGGGGATCGCAAAATACTGGAGCTCAAAGGGCCAAGGAAGACTTTGAATCATCTCTGCGGTCTTCTCATCCGGTCCATCACTCACGACGATGACTTCAAATGGCGTGGAGCGAAGAAGGGTTTGCTTCCTAATACACTCCAGGCACTGCCTGAGAATATCCGTGCGCTTATGGGTTGGGATGATGATGGAGAGGGAAAAGTGCATGAGGAAAAAGTAGGGACAGTGTACCCTGACTCTGTGCACATCATCTTCCTCGATACTGCAAGCAAGAAGCATGTTCTCGCGCTCGTAGACGAGGAAAAGGCACATCTGCATCCGCTGCCACTCCTGGGAGATACTGCGCTGATCTCTGTTCTGGAGAAAGCATTGAAACAGGCAGGTTGGAAGTATGAAGATCTCACGCACACCGCCTGCGTCACAGGACCCGGGGGCTTCGCAAGTATCCGTACGGGGATCACAGCGGCAAATACGCTCGCCTATGCCTTGAAGATTCCTCTTGCGGGGGTGCATGGGAGTGACCTGTGGGAAGCGCGAGTGAAGCGACCAGCAGGCAGCGACCAGCAGGCAGTTTCTTTTCTCTGGCTTCATTCAACGAAGAAAACTCAGCTCTTCGTGAGAGGATTTGGCACATTCGAGGAAAGCTTCCCCGAGCCCACATTGCTCTCACTGGAAGATGTGCAGAATTTGCAGGGACAATATGTCGGAGAACTTCTGGAGGAACATCGAGCACTCCTCAAAAATTGCCTCCCACTTCCAGGGGAACACATTGCGCCATTAGAGGAAGCACTCCCGAAACTTCTTCAGAGTTTGACCTATAAAAAAGAACCAATTCTGCCGTGGTACGGGAGAGAACCCTGAGACGAAGCACTAAGCACTAAATTCTAAGCACGAAACAATCTCAAATTCCAAATATTGAATATCAAAATCAGTACTCGTTTACTTTTGAGATTTGAACATTGGTGCTTGGAAATTGTTTAGTGCTTCGTGCTTCGTCATTAGTGCTTACGCACTATATCCCGCAGCCGTTGCTTCCTCGGCAGTTGCAAATGTAATGCGATTCTCTTCCTTGATTTTCTCTGCATCAGACGATCCTGCGGGGTAGTACTTCTTCCCCATTTTTGATGCAACCCACGCACCAGCCCCTTTACCTTCATTACTTTCTTTACCTTCAATACCTGCGTTCCCTCCCTCTTCCGGAGCCACCTCGATAGTGAGCGTCGCGAGTGCCGGCTCTCCCCGGAGTTCCGCAATTTTTGCCTGGAACTGGGGGAGCTCTTCGTAGTTATACATATCAAGCTCGTAGCCCGTAAGCTCTGTTGCAAGGTGGATATTCTGCCCCTTCTTCCCGATGGCAAGTGGTCTCTGTGCCTCCTCGACGAAGACCGCTGCGCGCTTCTTCACGAGTCGTCCCTGGTCATCCGTGTACTGCTCATTATTGACAATCACGACCGCAGAAATCGATGCAGGTTGGAGGGCTGTAGAAATAAGACGAATGGGATCTTCTGACCACTCAATCATGTCCACACGTTCGCCATTCAGTTCCTCCATGACCGCACGGATGCGCACCCCTTTCTGCCCGACGCAGGCACCGATGGGGTCGATCCGCGGATCGGAGCTTTTCACCGCAACCTTGCTCCGGAAACCTGGATCTCTCGCGATTGCCATAATCTGGACATCGCCGTTTCGGACCTCCGGAATCTCGAGCTCCAGGAGACGCCTCACGAGGTAGGGATGTGTCCGGGAGATCCGTAGTTGTGGCCCTTTCGGAGTGAGTTCCACACGATCGAGGTACACGCGGATGCGCTTCCCGGTGTAGTAGTGTTCCCCCGGGATCTGCTCGCGCCAGGGGAGAGAGACGGTGTTCCGCTCAATCTCGAGTGTAACCCAATTTGGCTCAACCTTCGTGACAGTTGCAGTGAGAAGTTCATCTTCGCGATCTTTGAACATTTCATAGACCGCCTTCTTCTCTGCCTCCTGAATCTTCTGGAGGATGACCTGCTTCGCCGACTGCGCTGCAATGCGACCATACTCCACCGGAGTCACGTCAATCTCGAGTTCGCTCCCAATTTCACTATCCGGCTTGAGTTTGCGGGCATCGGCAAGACTTACCTCTATGTTCTCATTCTCCACAGTCTCCACTATTTCCTTCACGAGGAGAATGGTCGGCATATCCTGATCTTCACGGAGGATCACACGGATCTCCTGCTCCTTGTTCCCGAAGTCCTTGCGATAGGCCGTGGCAATCGCCTGCTTCACGGCCTCCAGAACCTGATCAGGCGCAATATTTTTCTCCGCACAGATTTGATTGATTGCCGCTATAAATGAGGGACGCATAGCTTTACTTAAGGAAATGGGGAAGCCCAGCCACCAGGATAAAACCTGGCACTGTGCTTATTGAGTGCATCAGGGAAGAGCATACCGCATTGTCGGCAATAGAGCAATATGGCAATATAACAATCGCGCGCCTATGTCCCATGTTGCAAACCCCTCCCTTGCCCCTCAGGGCCAACTGAACCTCGAAATCGCTGAAAAGCGTATGGGAGCACTCCAGAGGATCCGTGAGCGCTTCAAGAAGGAGAAGCCTTTCTCCAACCTTACAGTTGGTATGGCGCTCCATGTCACGAAGGAAACGGGAGTCCTTGTCCGGACGCTCGTCGCCGGCGGTGCACGCGTCGCGATCACAGGGTGTAATCCCTTAAGTACGCAGGATGACATTGCCGCCGCCCTCGCATTGGAAAAGGATGTCTTCATCTGGGCATACAAAGGCGAAACGCGCGAGGATTACTACAAATTCCTGAATGCGGTCATCGATATGGGCCCCGATATCACGATTGACGATGGGTGTGACCTCGTGACGGAACTCCATACGAAGAGGAAAGATGCGCTCCCCAAAGTGATTGGGGGATGCGAGGAGACGACGACAGGGGTTCTTCGTCTGGAGGCAATGGTAAAGGATGGGGCCCTGCAGTGTCCGATGATCGCGGTGAATAATCTGCGGACGAAGCACCTCTTCGATAACTACTATGGAACGGGCCAATCCACTCTCGACGGCATCCTGCGCGCAACGAACATCCTCCTCGCGGGAAAGACGGTGGTCGTTGCGGGTTACGGGAGCTGTGGAAAGGGAGTAGCTCTCCGTGCGAAGGGCCTGGGAGCAAACGTCGTTGTGACAGAAACGCACCCACTCACAGCACTGCAAGCCGCAATGGATGGCTTCCGTGTTCTCCCTATGAGTGAAGCAGCAAAGGTGGGGGATATTTTCATCACTGTGACGGGAAACCTGCGCGTGATCCGACAGGAGCATATGCATGAGATGAAGGATGGAGCCATTCTTGCAAATGCAGGGCACTTCGATAGTGAGATCGATATTCGTTCCCTGGAAAGTGCAGCCCGACGCAAGCGCCGGGTCCGCCCCTTCCTCGATGAGTACCTCGTCTCCTCCCCCAAAGGAGGGAGCAAAGTGCTCTACATCGCCGGGGAGGGCCGCCTGGTGAATCTCGCCGCCGCCGAAGGACATCCGAGTGAAGTCATGAGCATGAGTTTCTGCGGGCAGGCGCTCGCCTGTGAGTACCTCGTGAAGAATCGCGGAAATCTCCCCCGCACAGTCATCAACCTCCCTTCGGAGCTCGATCTCATCATTGCCACCCTGCAGCTCGAGGAAATGGGAATCACGATTGATACGCTCACGCCTGAACAGGAGAGCTACCTCAAGAGTTGGAGGCAAGGAACATGATTCATGGGGGAAACCTGTTCCGTTTCCCCCATGAACCCCCTTCCCCTCTAGGTGCGCTCAGTGCTGGGGCCCACGCCTGCGTGCCGTAACGCCTTGTCCCGTCTACTGATAACGGCACTTCGGCGTGCAGGCGCGAGACCCAGCACTTCGCGATGAGATGTAGAGGGTGTATTCTTAAGTTATATGAATAAAGGACTGTTCTCAGTCGCGGTTGTAATTCTTCTTGTAGGTTGTAGCAACCTACGAGCTTCGATCTTGGGAAATGGGGAACGCACCTACACTGCTTCCTACACTGACTTACAGGGGCAAGCACAAACCATTTCAGTCACCTTTAACATGGATGGCAAGACGATCCAGGAGTTTGATATGGAGGGAAAGGCGAAGGAAGAGGAGCACGGGAACCAGCTCGCAGCAGAGGCAAATGCGCGGAAGTTCTTTGTGGGGAAAATTGCGAGTGAGGTGCTGCTCCCCACCTCAGTAGGAGACGAAGCGCAGCGACCCGTTACAGGCGCCTTGCAAGAGGCTCTGAAGCAACTTCAAAGAGATCTCTAGTGGCATGGGCTTCAGCCCATGCTCCGAAGAACGCACGTGTGAAATGCACGGGCTAAAGCCCGTGCTACTGCGTCATGCTAGAAGTCGCCTCCATATCCCATACCCCTTACAGTTCCACGATTTTGACTGTGATATCCCCGTGCACCTCCGTCTGACACCCGAGCCTCACTACGGGTCCCTCCACTCCCATATTCACCTCTTTGTCATTCACGGGGCTCACGACTCCTCCTGCAATCATCTTCTCCCCATCTTGCACCTCACAAGAGCAGGTCGTACAGAATCCATTTCCCCCACAGGCATGTTCCATCGGAATCCCGTTATCGAGTGCAATCTGGAGAATGGTTTTGCCGTCAGGTGCTTCGATCACTTTGGTTTGGCCATCCTGGAGGGTGTACGTTACGCGTGGCATGAAACAATATTACCATCGAATCCAGAGCTCGATGGGGACTCCCCTCCCCGGGGTCGCGAAGGTCTCGATGAGTCTGTAGTGTGTCCTCAGATACTCCTGAAATGGAGGATAGTAGGCGATATCCTTCCCTTTGCGCGTGAGGACTGCTCTCACGTGATCCGCCTCAATTGCCGCAATGATGTCAGGAATTTTGTAGAGACCGGAGACAAAGCGCATGACGCTCGAATCCACCTGATTGCCTGCAATGCGCCTGCCGGAGAGGAGTGCAATGGTCGGGACGACACCGAAATCTCCGAAGAGGGTTTCTTCGGACCCAAGTTCCTTCCGAATGCGCTCAGCAACCTGCGGTGCGCTATCGAACGCCAGGGCGCGCTGCTCGTACCCATAGAAAGTGAGCGTGCGGGAGAGAGCCCCTATGCAGAGGAGTGCAAGGACGATCATGGCACCCAACGCACCCGCTTTCTGCCCATGCCTCCAGAGATCAGTGCAGAAGATGCAGAGCTGGTAGAGCCCCTCTGACGCGAGGATCGCCGCAAAGGGCATGAGCGGGGCGAAGTAGTGGGGGAAAATCGGGGAGATGAGGGAAAGGTACAGGAGGTACGTTGCGCCGATTGCCGCCGAGAGGAGAAGGAGGCGTTGCCGCTCAGGCTTTTCCTCTATGCTTCCATTCTGCAAAGAGTTCCAGAGAAGTACTATGCCGAAGAGTGCGAGGAGGACGAGGAAGAAGTGTCCTTTGAGCATCTGCCCTGTGACAGCCACCTTGGAAGAGAGGTGGATCGTTGCATCTGGTTTTTGGAGGTGATAGAGATAGACCATCTTCCAGAAATTGCCACCTGCAATCAGGGAGAAGAGCGCATGGAGCGTGCCGATGGAAAGCAGGAATCCTCCGACGAATGCAAGGAAATGCTGTTTCCCCCAGCGCCACTGGAGAAGGGCGAGTGTCGCAAAAGGGAAGAGAATATGAATCCCGACCCCCTGCGCGATCCCCAGGATGAGCCCTGAGGAGAATTTCCGGCGCTTGAAGAAAAGAAGAATACTCAGGAGGAGGAGAAGGAGTGCGAGATTCTGCCCTGTGTAATGAAGCGTCGAAAGGAGTGTCGCATACGAAAGGAGAAAGAGTGCGAAGCTCATGATTGCTTTGGCGCTTCCCAAAGGTCTCCAGGTGATGCAGAGAAGAAGGATTCCGGAGAGTGCTCCGAAGAAGGCGGGAAGAAGTTGAAGAACAGGAAGGTGCACTCCCGTAAGGAGAATAGTCAGCAGAGGGACGAGGAGTTGGATGGGGGGATGGGAAATGAAGAAGTCGCGGTACGGCAGAATTCCCTGTGACCAGAGGTATCCAGAGTAGAAGTACACGCTCTCGTCACCCGTGAAGAAGGAGAGATTGCTTTGTTTGAGGAGGACGTAGCAGAGGACTACCGCGACAAGCGAGAGGATTTCCAGAGTGCGCCGGGTACGTCCCACTACCATTGCAACAAGTATAGGGCGGTTTGTGGCGGGATCGACGGGACTTGAACCCGCGACCTCTCCCGTGACAGGGGAGCGCTCTAGCCAGCTGAGCTACGATCCCACGGAGCATAGTATGACTGTTTCTCCGCCTTCTGCCAAAAACAGGTCTTTCCACGATCTCCGCACAGATACTGTCACTCGCGAGAGGAAACCCATAAAATGCTACACTGCTTCTCCCGTGTCCCCCCTCTCCCTCACTTCGAAGCGGTGGATTTTTGCACCGAAAAGGGCTGAGGGGGTCTCTCTCGTGAATCATCTCGCCGCACTGCGCGGCATTGATCTTGGGACGGATGTTTCTTGGGAAACTTTGGGGGATCCTTTTGCTCTCGGCGATATGAAAGAGGCAGTAGAGCGAACTCATCACGCCATACAGAGCAAGGAGAAAGTCGGCATCATCGGCGA
>CAZQCB010000023.1:0-13030 GCA_964592265.1 uncultured Candidatus Peribacteria bacterium
GCCTGCGTCTTCCCCCGCCCCACCCTTCCCCGGAGTTGGTACAACTGAGCGAGTCCGAAGTGCTCAGCTTCATTGACAACGAGCGTATTCGCGCGTGGAAGGTCAATGCCATTCTCAATGATCGTGGAACTGACAAGGACATCGTGCTTTCCCTCCTTAAATTCCAAGATCCGCTGTTCGAGATCCTCGGTCCTCAGTTGTCCATGAGAGACGACAAATGTCGCCTCCGGGACGAGCTTTCGGAGTTTCTCCGCGAACGCATCAATGGTTTCCACACGGTTGTGGAGTACGTAGACCTGCCCCTTGCGCACGGTTTCCGCAAGGATTGCCTGCCGCACGAGTGCATCGGAGTACCGCCGCACCTCCGTGATAATGGGAAGGCGTCCAGGCGGGGGGGTGGTGATTGTAGTGATATCCCGGAATTTGTGGAGACTCAAGTTCAGCGTGCGTGGAATGGGAGTTGCCGTGAGTGTGAGGATATCGACGGAGGCACGCATCGCTTTCAGTTTCTCCTTCTGCTGTACCCCAAACCGCTGCTCCTCATCAAGGATAACCAGTCCAAGGTGGAAGAACTGGACATCGTCTTGGAGGAGGCGATGGGTGCCCACAACAATGTCGAGATCGCCTTTCCGCAATCTTTCGAGAATCTCTCTCTGCTCTCGGTTCGTGCGGAAGCGACTGAGCATCTCCATGCGAAGGGGGAACCCTTGGGAGCGCTTCTGTAGTGTATGAAAGTGTTGGTCAGCGAGGATGGTGATGGGGCTCACGAAGGCCACCTGCTTCCCTGCCTGTACGGCTTTAAAAGCCGCACGAAGCGCTACTTCTGTCTTTCCGAAACCCACATCACCGCAGAGGAGGCGATCCATGGGGTGAGGGTCCTCCATATCGTGCTTGATATCCTGAATTGCCTTCAGTTGCCCCGGGGTTTCGGCGTACGGGAAAGCGCTTTCGAACCTCTTCTGCTCCTCAGTGTCTGGGGGGTAGGCGAAGCCTTTTGCTTTTGCCCGCCGCGCATAGAGATCGAGAAGTTCCCTTGCAATTTTCTTCGCCTCCTCGCGGATTTTGGCAGTAGTGCGCTTCCAGTCAATGCCTCCTAGGCGATTGAGTTCGGGTTCCTGCCCCTCTTCATGGACGAACTTGCTGAGTTTGTCCGCCTGGTCAATGGGTGTGAAGAGTCGGTCCGTTCCTGCATACTGAAGTTCCAAGTACTCGCGCGTGATGCCATCCACCGCCTTCTGGACAATGCCATCGAAACGGCCAATGCCGTGGTCCATGTGCACCACGAAATCTCCCGGCTGAAGAGAGGTAATGAAGTCCAGTGCCAACTTCTGAATGGATCGCTGCTTCCCTTCCTTCCGGAGGGAGAAGATCTCCCGGTCTGTGAGCATTGCGCGGTGAAGATCGGGGTTTTGCAGGGAGTGTGGGAGAACCTCCTCTCCCTCAGCATCGAAGATCGTGAGCACTCCTGGCTTGCACTCCCCTCCCACTGTGAAGCGGACACGCTCCTCCGTGAGAACCCCTTGAAGTTCATGAGACCGTTTCGTCACAACGAGAATGCACCACCCCTGATCCAATTTGTCTCGGACATCATTAAGGAAATCTGGAAGTGTGTAGAACTTGAGCACGGAGAGGTATCGGAGATGCACGTGGTTCTGCTCTGCTTGTGGGAATGCAGTGAAGGAGAGTGTGGGAACAGCGAAGTCTCCTTCCTCCTCCTGCTCATCGAGGATGAGTGTGCACTCTCCCCCCTTCCATTGATCTCGCAGAGGTCTCCGCTCCTCTATGTCAACCGGGTAGAGGATCAGTGGCTGCTCCTCACTCTCGAGCTTTAGGGGATCTTTTTCATCAACCCGTTTCAGAGCTTCAATTTTCCCGAAGGAGAAAAGGACTTTGAAAGGGTGTGCAGACTGCACGGGGAAAATATCCAGCGTGTCGCCGATTTTGCGGTATTCACCAGGTTCGAGGAAGAGATCTTGTCCGTGGCGATACCCTCGTTCCATCAGTTGTTCGAAGAGATGTGTCACATCGCACTCTTCCCCAAGAGAGAGCTCCAATTTTTTCTCCCCCATTTCATGGAGAGAGGGAAGGGCCCGCCTCCATTCCTCCTCTGTGAGAAGGAGAACCCCTCCATGGGGGCTGAAGAAGAAGGATGTAAACGTCCTCACTTCCTGGCGGGAGAGGTCTCCCTCTCTGCCAGAGAGAACCTGCACGGGAACCTCAAAGAAAGAAAGCCACTGGGCAAAGGATCTGCATCGTTCCCTATCCTGAACAACAAAGAGCATCTTCCTTGGCGACAGCTCAAAGAATTGCGCAACGAGCATCGCTTTCGCAGTCTCGTTGGAAGCTCCCGAGAGGACGAGTGTCCTCCGGGCTTTCAGGAGCTGGAGAATGTCCTGGTGCGTTTCCGCACCGAGGAGAAGGGAAGGCCTCATGTGTCGTTCATCCTGGGTATCACACTTCCTCCGTCATGCGGAGAGGCATGATCAGGTGGAGAAAATTAGGAAGATGGGGGATGCGGAAGACTGCGGGGTGCATCTTGTCCGTTAGTTCCATTTGCACTTCATCACCGGACACGTGCGAGAGGAAGTCAAGGAGGTAGGAGGAGCTGAGCGCTATCTTATTCTTCTCCCCACGCACGTCCACCCCGATGCGGGATTCGTCTCGTCCCACCTGGGTGAGCTGCGTCTGCACGACAAGTTCCTTGGGCGAGACGGCGAAGGTAAGGTTATTGTTGCTCTCCTTCGCAAAGTAGTGCATGCGTCTAATGTCCGTGAGAAACTCGCTCAGGGGGAGCAGAACGGTTGTCGCAGCGCTCGCAGGGAGGATTTGCTCATAATTCGGGAATGTCCCATCGATGAGACGAGAGAGGATTTTCGTTCGCCCAATAACCACCTCGATCTGCTGAGAACTGAGCGTGATATCTATAGGAGTCTTCTCAGCCGCTTTCTTCTCCTCACCACCACCCTTCACCGCAGAACCCAGCACGTTCATCATCTCTACGAGCACCCTTGTGGGGACAATGCAGTGGACCTCCCCCTGCTTCTCGAGAATGGGAATTCTGTACTCCGAGAGTCGGTAGCTGTCTGTTGCAACAAGGGTAAGTTCCCCTTTCAGAACCTTGAAGTACACACCGGAGAGAACAGGCCTCGTTGTCGTTCTCGCGGAGGCAAAGGCAACATGATGGATGGCCTCGAGGAGATCGCTGTCCCCCACTTTGAGGAGGACCTCCTTCTGAATGGGA
This sequence comes from uncultured Candidatus Peribacteria bacterium, assembly GCA_964592265.1. Lineage (GTDB taxonomy): Bacteria > Patescibacteriota > Gracilibacteria > Peribacterales > Peribacteraceae > CAZQCB01. The sequence continues at coordinate 3,242 of CAZQCB010000023.1, forward strand.
GAAATGGTGGGATATTCCGTTGCCGGTTCCCCGGCAATCATCGTCTTTGACTTTTTTGAGAAGCACTTCAGTTGTGAGTCCTCACTACTCTCGAAGAGGACATCCTCACTACTCGAGTACTGCGCGAAGTTTTGAATAGCTTTCGCAGGGATAGTAATAGCTCCCTCATTCTCCACCTCTGCATCGATATGTGTAATAATGGAAAACTCAAGATTGGTCGCGCTGAACGTGCAACGTTTCCCTTCCACTTGAAAAAGAATATTTCCAAGAATGGGAAGCGCCTGTTGACCACTAATCGCACGACTGACCACCCCAATAGCTTGGAGAACTTCTCGTGTCTTACAGGAGAACTTCATGGGCGTATTATAGGGAAGTATAGCATATGTACTAGACTCGTCGTAGGTAGTAGCAGATTGAAGGGAAAGAAAGAACATGGTGCAATCTGTGGAAAATTTGTGGAGGAGGGGGGGTCGAATTTAGGAGGTAAGGCTTCTACAGGCCAAGATTCACTGCTCGTGCTCGCAAATATCCTGTGCGAAGAATGTGGGAAAGCTGTTAGGAGAATGAAGAGAAGGGGGCGAAGGAACCGCTCGACTCTGCTGGGTTCGTATGGACGCCGTGGGAGCCAAGGAGAGATTTCCCTGTGGAAAGACACGGAGTCTCTGTGAGGAACTCTTCCCGGTCCTTTCCACAAAGGTCTCCGCGAAGTGCTACTCAAGATGTTCAGCCTCCTCTATGCTTTCCTCATGCCTATTCAGGAAACCCCTTTCACAGTGTTCGATATTGAGACCACAGGGCTTGCCCCATCCGCCGGAGACCGCATTGTGGAGATTGCAGGAGTGCGGATCGAGAGAGGGGAAATTCAACCATCGTCCCAATTTCTCTCGCTCGTAAATCCGCAGAGGAAGGTGCCGTGGGAGGCACAGAGTGTGAATCGAATTACGGAAGAGGATCTTCTGCGTGCGCCGACCATTGATGCGGTGCTTCCGCAGTTCTTGGAGTTTGCCAGAGGGACCATTCTTGTTGCACACAATGCGGAATTCGATTTAAGTTTCCTCTGCGCAGAGAAGGAAATGTGTTGGGGGTATATCGATATTCCGGAGAGTCTCTGCACTCTTTGCCTAAGTCGGTCTCTCTCTCCTCACGAGTACCGGCACAACCTTGATGCTGTCGCCGAGCGTCTCGGTGTTCCTCTTCCCGCTGCGGGCCGACACCGTGCCCTTCCTGATGTCCTCGTCACTGCTGAAGTCTTCCTCAAACTTCTCCACAAAGGGAACATCTCCTCTCTGGAGGACCTCCGCAAACGAGCAACACCTGTTTCTGGGAACCGTGCAAAATCCAAACTCGTCTCATGGCGGTCCGCGTGATCATCACCGGGGCAGAGAATCCTGTTCTCCGGAAAGAGACAACGAAGGTGCGTTCGTTTGGAAAGGGATTGCAAAAGCTCGTAAGAGATCTCTCTGAGACAGTGGAGAGTGTGAAGGGGGCGGGGCTTGCAGCTCCGCAAGTCGGTGAATCACTCGCAGTTTGCATAGCGAAGATCGGGGGGGAATTCACCCCACTCGTGAACCCTGTGATCTCCTGGCGGTCAGAGCAAGAAGTCCTTGGGGAGGAGGGCTGCCTTAGTCTTCCCGGGGTGTGGCTCTTTGTCCCTCGAGCGGCTGAGAGCATCGTTCGGTACCATGATATGAAGGGCAAAGAGCAAGAGCGGAAGCTCCAGGGATTCGACGCACGTGTGGTGCAACATGAGGTGGATCACCTCCGGGGTATCCTCATTGTGGATTATCATGGAAAAGGGGCGGTGACTCCGGGGGAGGCTCTGTAGTCTAAAAGATATAACGAAATTTTTCCTGAAGCATCAAAATTGCACTGTGTAGTCGGGATTTCAATGTGCCAACTGGCAGGCCCAGCAGCTCGGCTGCCTCTCTATACTTCAGTCCCTGGAAATAGACGAGATCAACCGCTTCACGGTAGTTACTAGGAAGCTGCGCTACAGATGCACGAAGAGATGGTTGAACCTCTTTCCTCTCGTACACTTCCAAAGCAGCTGGTTCCCTACTTATAAGGAGATCGCTAATACTCCTTAACTCCCCTTCTTGCTCCGAAGATTCACCTCTTGGTTCGTTAAAACTTGTTATTAAACAGCGGCGCCCCTCCTTTCTCATGAGATCAATTGCCTTGTGCGTTGCTATGCCGTAAAGCCACGGGCGAAAACGTCTTCCTTCCTGGAAAAGATCACACACAATACTGAGTTGTGACCATGTCATCTGGAAAGCATCTTCAGCAAGTTCTCTTTTTCCAATCAGGTTCCTATTCTTTCCAATATACCGTTGAAGGTATGCGAAGAGAGCACGTTCATAACGCCGGTGTAGCTCAGAGAAATACTGCTCATTACGGAGTAACCGGTACTCCAGGAGCAGGTCTTCGTCGGTCCATGTTCTGAGGTTGTCCGAGCAAGCCTCGAAGGAATCGACTGTTGCTATGATAATAATCTACAATGGTAACTACTGTTGTCAACTTCCTCTCTTTCCGAGTACCCTCTCTGTCATGACTGCACTAGAGACAGTTATTGGTCTGGAGGTTCATGCGCAGGCAAGCACGAAGACAAAAATGTTCTGTGCATGTGACAACGATGCATTCGGAAAGCCGCCGAATACGACTGTGTGCCCGGTTTGCATGGGGCACCCCGGCGCGCTCCCAGCCCCGAATGCGCAAGTACTGGAGAAAGCCATGCGAACGGCGCTCGCATTGAAGGCAGAAATGTCGCGAGATCATCACATGGATCGAAAGAATTATTTCTACCCTGATCTCCCTTCGGGATTTCAGATCTCACAGTACGATTTTCCCCTTGCGAAGAATGGAGAGGTGAAGTTTGGGAAAGAGAAAACGTGCAGAATTCGGAGGCTGCACATCGAGAATGATGCAGGAAAGCTCGTGCATGTGCGTGGTCGCTCCTATTGCGACTTTAACCGTGCAGGGACTCCTCTCATGGAAATCGTCACGGAGCCCGATCTCCGCTCCGCTCCCGATGCCGTTGCCTTTGCAAAGGAACTCCAGCGGATCCTTATTTCGGTCAGAGCATCCGAAGCGGATATGTACAAAGGCATGATGCGCTTCGATGCATCAATTTCTCTCCGACCAAAAGGAGACCCCAAGCTCTACCCGCGAAGCGAAATCAAGAATCTGAACTCTTTTAAAGCACTCGAGAAGGCTTTGGAATTTGAAGAGAAAAGGCTCAAGGAACTCTGGGAGAAAAAGGAACCTCCGACAAAAGAAGTGACGGTCCACTGGGATGATGAACATGAAGTCGGTGTGATTCTCCGGGAGAAAGAGTCAGCGGCCGATTACCGCTATTTCCCGGAACCAGACGTTCCCCCATTTTTGACGGACACGAAGCACCTGGAAGCTCTTAAAAAAGAAGCGAGCGCTCTCCCAAGTGAAAGGCGGGAGCAATACAGCCAAGCTGGATTTAGCGAAGCAGAGGCACTTCTGCTCACGGAAAATGCAGACCTGGAAGATTTCTACCAGGAAATTTTCGCCTATACAAAAGATCACAGGCGTACTCGTTCCATCGTACTTAACCAACTGACAGGATTCCTGCGTGCGGAGGAGAAGACTTTGCAAGAAGGTCCCTCACCCGCTTCTGTCATTGCACTTCTTGCGCTTATTGACGAGGAGGCAATCAATGCTAATGCGGGAAAGCAAGTTCTCGAAGAAATGGTGCGGAATGGAAAAAACGCGAAGGCAATCGTGCAGGAGAAGGGTCTTGGGAAAAGCGGAGACACAGCAGACCTGCAAGCTCTTGTAGAGGAAGCAATTCGTGAGAACCCGAAGGCGGTAGGAGACCTTCGTGCGGGCAAAGCAAAAGCAGGAGGAGCAATCGTTGGCTTCGTTATGAAGAAAGCGGGGGGACGGATAGATCCAGGTGCTGTGCAAGAAGTTCTGAAACGTTACTTATAAGGGAAACCATAGGTTTCCCTTTCATGAAATTCTTTCAACATACTCCCCTCGCTCCGTGTTCATACGAACCGTATTGCCTTCACTCACAAAAAGGGGAACATGCGCGGTTAACCCGGTCTCCAGCGTTGCAGGTTTGGTTCCCCCTGATGCCGTATCTCCCTTTACGCCAGGCATCGTTTCCATAACCTTGAGATCAACTGTCACTGGCATCTTCAGCCCAATTGGCTTCTCGTCAAAGAGGAGAGCGTCGAGTTCCAATCCATCTGTGAGGTAATTCTCTGCATCCAGAACGATGTCTTTCCTCAGCTCAAATTGATCGTACGACTGAAGGTCCATAAAGGTGAAGACGTCATCTGACTTATAGAGGAATTGCACGTGGCGAAACCCCACATCCGCTGGGGCAACTTTCTCACTACCAATAAATGTCTTCTGAACAATTGCCCCCGTCTTCAAATTCTTGATCTTCGTTACACAATTTCCCTTTCCTTGACTCTTCCGACTGAACTGCGCAGAAAGCACCAAAAACGGCGTTCCCTCGATTTCAATTGCTTGGCCCGGCCTTAGATCTGCAACGGAATACACAGTGCGGGCAGTATGCCTCTTTGCTATTAAATGGACAATTACGGGGTTTACTAATAAATGTGCGAAGCGCGGCTCTGCCGCGCTGGAGCACATCTTCTTGGAAGGGTGGGTTCATGGGAGGGAAACCTATAGGTTTCCCTCCCATGAAGTTAGAATGGCAGGTCTTCCACCTTCACCTCCGACTCATATTTAATTTCCGGCACCCCGAGATCGTCCGTTGGCGGTGGGGAAGACTCGGAAGGCGTGTTCTCTGTCTTCCCAGAACGAGGGGCGGCGGTACGCGCAGCGCGTGGCTCCAGCGAGTACGTCACATTCGTATTCTTGACCCCAAGAAGCGAGAAGGAATCTGCAACGATTTCCGTTGTTGTTCGCTTCGTCCCCTGCTTCGTCTCCCAACTCCGCGTCTGCACACGTCCCGAAACGTGCGCTCGCATGCCCTTCTTCGCATGCTGTGAGGTGAGAGTTGCAAGTTCTCCCCAGAGAACGACATTGTGAAACTCGGTGCGTTCCTTGTCTTCCCCCGACGCCTTGTCCTTCCACCGCTCATTCGTTGCAACACCGATCGTGAGCACGTTCTGGCCTCCTGTCGTTGTCCGGATCTCCGGGTCACGGGTGATATTCCCGACGATATCGGCACGGTTGAGACAGCTCACAATTTTGGCTGCCCCAGAAGGAAGCTCCAGTTGGCCGGCCTTGGGGTCTAGGAGAATCATGTCCATCGCGACCATGCGCGTCTTTGAGCGCTTCTCTCCGGATTTCTCATCTTCCCACGAATCTGTTTGCAGTCTTCCAGAGAGAAAAAGCTGGCTCCCTGGTTTTGCGTACTGTGCAGCAACCTCCGCCATCCCTCCCCAGGCCGTGACAGAGTGAAAACTCTGCCCGGAGAGCTCCTGGCCACTTTCTGCTTTGAAATTATACGGAACAGCAATATTCAAATCGGCGACGCTCTGGCCGCCCGGAGTTTGACGAAGCTCGACTGGCTGCGTGAGGTAGCCGATGAGCTGGACGCGGTTGAGAGAGAACATAGAAATGGGGTGATGGGATAGAAGGAGACAACGTGCCTCGGCACTGTGGTTCCTACTCTAGTAAGGTGGAAACGAGAGAGCAAGTAGTTCGCCTTGCGCAGCGCAGAGAATGACGTAAGGTGAACGATCGTACACGTATACTTCTTTATATGTTTAAAGGTCACCTGATCACAGGAAAACGCGGGGAAGAAATCGCAGCAGAGTACCTTCAAAAAAGAGGGTATAGGCTCCTCGGAAAGAATGTGCAGACTGGGCGAGGAGAAGTCGACCTTGTTATGCAAAAGAAAGGAGTCGTTGTTTTTGTCGAAGTGAAAACCCGCTCACGAAGAGATGAGTTCTTACCCTCCCAGAGGGTAGATCACGTAAAAATCCGAAGACTCTCGCGGGCTGCGGAAGCGTGGTTACAGAGAAAATATGAAAGAGGAGCGCCGGAGATGCGGGCGCAAATTGATGTTATTGGGATTGGCGAGGGTGAGGTGGTGGAGCACTTTGAAGACATCACCGCCTAGCGGCGGAAATCCCAAATCCCAAGCACCAAATCCCAAACAATTTCCAATTTTCAAGCACCAATTTCCAAAAACGAGGTATCATCTCTTCCTCCATGAAGCAGTATCTTGACCTCCTTCAGCACACTCTCGATCATGGCGTCCGCAAGGATGACCGTACGGGAACGGGCACCATGAGCACGTTTGGATACCAAATGCGCTTTGATCTCCTGGACGGGTTTCCTCTTCTCACCACAAAGAAGCTGCACACGCGCTCGATCATCCATGAACTCCTCTGGTTCCTCCGCGGGGAGACGAATGTTGCTTCTCTCCATGAACATGGCGTCACGATTTGGGATGAGTGGGCGGACGAGAAAGGCGACCTCGGGCCGGTCTACGGCCGTCAGTGGAGGAGCTGGCTTGGGGCGGACGGGGAGACGCACGATCAAATCACCAACCTCATTCGCGAGATTCGGGACAATCCGCATTCCCGCCGTCTCATTGTCAGTGCCTGGAATGTTGCGGATATTGAGAAAATGGCGCTTCCGCCCTGTCATTGCCTCTTTCAATTCTGGGTGGGTCCAGGAATACAGCCGGGTGGACGCGCGCTCTCCTGTCAACTCTACCAGCGAAGTGCCGATGTGTTCCTGGGGGTGCCCTTCAATATTGCCTCGTATGCGCTCCTCACGCATATGATCGCGCAGGTCTGTAACCTTGAAGTCGGTGATTTCGTGCACACGCTCGGTGATACGCACCTCTATCTCAATCACATTGAACAAGCGCGTGAGCAACTTTCACGAGAACCGCGTGCCCTTCCAAGCCTCAAACTGAATCCCGCGGTGAAGGACATCTTTGCATTCACCTTCGGGGATATTGAGATTGTGAATTACGAGCCACACCCGGCGATTAAGGCGCCGATTGCTGTTTAGATTTGAGACACGAGACTTGAGACGTGAGCGCACAAATAGGGTGCTAACATGTCAGTATGATCGGTATGGATTTTAAGGATTTGAAGATCTGGCAACGAGGTATGGGCTTACTGGATATGGTTTATGACCTTACCAAAGACTTTCCCAAAGATGAGGTGTACGGACTTACCTCTCAAGCGAAAAGGGCAGGGGTTTCAGTACCTTCAAACATTGCCGAAGGCAGCCAGCGAACATCATCAAAGGAGTTTGCAAATTTTATTCTTATTGCAAAAGGGTCACTTGCTGAACTGGAAACTCAAGTCCTTTTCGCAAAAAAAAGAAAATTTGGATCTTCAGAACTAGCGCAGAAAATTCTCAAAGAAATCGAAGAAATCAGTCGAATGCTTCACGCCTTCCACACCAAACTCTTAGAATAACTTACTCTCATGTCTCTTATCTCACGTCTCATGTCTCCCCACATTTCCCTCATAGCAGCGGCCTCTGAAAACAATGTCATCGGCAATAAGGGGAAAATTCCCTGGCATCTTCCTGCAGACCTTAAGCATTTTCGGGAGCTCACGGAGGGGCACCCTTCGACAGGCGCAGGACAAGTCCCTGTGATCATGGGACGAAAGACCTACGAATCCATTGGTCACCCCCTTAAGCGCCGTCGGAACATTGTGATCACGCGGCAAACAGCTTTCAAAGCAGAGGGATGCGAAGTGGTACAATCTTTCGACAAGGCTCTCGATCTCATCCGCACCACGTCTCTCTACCAAGATCCCCGTGAGGTCTTCGTTATCGGTGGAGGACAGATCTATGGAGAGGCACTCCCTCTCGCTGACCGCGTGTACCTCACACGGGTGCACGGAGAATTTGAGGGGGACGCATTCTTCTTCTTCCCTAGAGACAATCTCTCTGATTGGGTGGAAGTGAGCTCCGAATATCATAAGGCAGATGCGGAAAATTCATGCCCCTATACGTTCCTCGTATATGAGCGAAAGAAGGAGGAATACATTTATGCCTAAAGAAGGTTGAAAATCTTCCCACAGCGTCTATGATGGCCTTCCAAGCACATTCCCTGTTCTCCATGCCTACCAAGAAGGACTACCTCAAGGACACCATCGAACACATCGATCCGACTTCGTTCAATGCGGTTCCCGTCATTGATCAGTTTGGGAAGATGGCGTTCCAAGCTCGCAATCTTGCGCGGGCATGTCAGATTGTCGATAGGATGATTGCCGAAGATCTCACGATTATTCTTACTCTCGCCGGCTGCACAATCTCGGCAGGCATGAAGAAGTGCCTGCTCACTCTCCTTCACTGCAACGTGGTGGATGTCATCGTCTCGACGGGCGCCACCATGGTGGACATGGATTTCTTCGAGGGACTCGGATTCAAGCATTACAGAGGCTCTCCGAATGCCGATGACAAAGAACTCCGCTCTCTCCACATCGATCGGATTTACGACACCTACATTGATGAAGATGAATTGCGTATCTGCGATGAGGCGACCTATCACGTTGCTTCTTCCCTCAAGCCACGCCCCCACAGCTCCCGGGAGATCATGATTGCCATGGGGAAATACCTCGCAGACCACGGCATGGGAAAAGAGAGCGTTCTCCGGACAGCCTACGAGCTCGGTGTACCAATCTTCACTCCGTCCTTCTCGGATTGCTCCGCGGGCTTTGGATTCGTCAAGCATCAAGTGGAGCAGTCCGCAAAACACTGCTCCCACGACTCCGTAGCGGACTTTCGCGAACTCACGGAGATCAAAATTGCGCAGGGAGAGACGGGAGTCCTCATGCTCGGAGGGGGGGTACCAAAAAACTTCACGGCAGATACCGTCGTCTGTGCAGAAGTTCTCGGGCACGACGTAGCTATGCATAAGTACGCCGTCCAACTGACCGTTGCAGACGAGCGTGACGGAGCTCTCTCTGGATCTACTCTCAAAGAAGCTCACTCCTGGGGGAAAGTGGACGACAAAGCTGAACAAATGGTCTTTGGGGAGTTTTCTCTTACCTTCCCGCTCATGGTGAGCTATCTCCACCACAAAGGCACATGGAGGAAGCGGAAGGCGCGGGCACTCAATGCGCTCTTCTCTCGAGGAGAGGCCCCAAAGAGGCAACTTGTTGCGGCTGCCTGATCGGGGGCACTTTCCGTTCACAATACCACTCCGTTCCATTTGCGCAGTCGATATCGAACTCCCTGCAATCACAGGTAAGTTCCTCTCCTGGCTGTATGTCCCGAAGTGCAACATCCATTCCCTCTTCGTGTTTCGGCGAATCTGCACTTTTCACATTCGGGGTATGCGAGTGATTGAAAAAACGGGCGTTATCGAAGCACAGTACGTAGCTCCCATCCACCGAACTGTGATAGCAATAGTTCAAGAATTGTTCCCGTGCCGCTTCGGACAACCGAGCCAGGTCTTGTTCCTGAGCTTTTAAATCAAAACCCTCAGTAAATTCCCAGACTGGAGTTCCTTTTGAAATGAATTCGTCGGCAAAAAGTCCCATACCATGAACGTTGCTGGGGCCAACCTTTGTCTTTACGAGGAGCATGGAGGTTACTGTATGGTAATCCTTTTTCCATTTTCGTAGACTTTCAACTTCTTCTTTGCGAGAGCCTCGAAGAACGGGGCCTCGGGCACGATCGCTTCAGGAACAAAACTTCCGCGTTTCTGAATAATTCCATGTTTAATCATCTGGGCAATGATGGAGGCCGGAAACCCCGTATCAATGTTACAGCCGGCGTCCTCCCAACCTTTCAGAGGCGGTACGAGACATTCCATAAGGATCGTCTTTGTTTTTCTGTCTTTGCGGCCGGTGA
>CAZQCB010000024.1:0-12982 GCA_964592265.1 uncultured Candidatus Peribacteria bacterium
AATCAGGTGGCTTACGCCTTCGGGGGTGCAAATCCCTCCCGGCCCACCATTCGACTCGCCCCGCACTTTCCGCGGAAAGTGCTGGGCTCGCTCATGGTAAACCACTCAAAATCTTTTGAAGTGAATCGAAGGGCCCTCGCCTGTGGTACACCATTATTGAATACAAAATTTGTTCAATAATGCGCATCCGGTTGACGACGGAGGTGCGGAGGTATCAAATAACCAACTTCATTCAATTTCCCAAAAACCTATGACAAGAAATGAGAATCCTTACGCCTACGTCTCCTATGAAGCACCGCAAGTCTCCGACAGACCGGAAGATACCGGTCTGCGTTCCGCAAGTAAGAATGCGTGGAAACAAAGATATCCGGATGTCCACAATGTTCAGGGGATAACACATGGACGCATTCAATTGATTTTCCTGGTGAATGCTGAAAGCTTAGAAGCTCTTGAAGAGCAACTCACTGCAATGCACCAAGACGTGGGACTCCCCGTTCTCGATGTTTCAAGGCATAACCTTGGAGCGCCTGCTGCATCGCTTCCTCAAGAGGTCGCATCCTGATGCCTTCCTTCTCCAGTTTCTCCGTCGAAAGGATACAGTTGCTCCGCCCCGCTCGCACGGCAGTCGGGAGCTCTGCAAGCGTTAGTTTGGTAAATGTATGCAGCGGATCCACGATCTCCCGATAGAGCTCCATGACGCGAAAGGGGGAGAGGGTGCCTGGATTCACAACGTTGTAGGTACCGGTTCTCCTCTTGCCAATGAGTATCTTCGCGGCATTGAGGAAATCCGGCAGGTAGGTGAGGGAATTTTCGGCATCGAGGACACGGGAGTATCTCGTGAGCTTCGTGATGAGATTTCTCTCATGGGGGACCCCATCGAAAGGCATGCGGAGACGGAGTTGTAAGACGGGGAATCTCTGCATGATCTGATCGATCCATGCCTTGCTCTTACTGTAAAAACTCCCGAAGAAGTTCGGGGGATCTTCTTCCGAGAATCCTTTTCCGCCATTGTCTCCTTCGTAGATGCACCCCGTGCTCATCTGCACGAGGTAGAGATGCCGCTTCATGCAGGCTTCGAGGAGCACCAGCGGTCCTGTGACGTTACTCAGGAGTGTTTCCATTTTATGATCCTCGCACCAATCCACATTCGGGCGGCCTGTTTTTCCGGCACAGTTGATGACGATATCGGGCTTTTCCCGATCGAGAGCTCTATCCACCGCACTGGGATCGGCAATATCCGCTTCGGGACACAGAGCCTCGGGGTAGAGAGTACGGAATTGCCCCCCAAAGTACCCTTTGCCGCCGAAAATGAGGACTTTCATAAAGCCAGTGTAACAGAGGGATAAGAAGAGATTTTGCACTGGTATACTTTTCTCATGTCTCTTGAAAAGTACGAAGAGGTGATGAGCATGATGGGATTCCGAATGGAGAGTGAGGGGGAGTACCATTTCAAGAGTACATTTGAAGGTCAGGTTGGAGATCTGATATCAGGAGCACTCTCTGCAGAGAGGAGTATCTGTGAATGTGGTGTAAGTGATCTATGGAAACACTATATTCAAAAGCACATGTTTTTGGGCCGAGAGGAGGATTCGGCCATGGAGTCACTTCGGCATGATGTCCAAGTCATACTTGAGCGGACAAGACTGATACAACAGAGGGAGAGCACACAAAGTCCTTCTCGCCTCCGTTTTTGCTTTCGCACATTGATGGCTGTCCTTTTGTCACGCCCACGCCCTTCCCGGAACCTCTATGCCTCTGTACGTGGTGGCATCCTCTACCACCTTGAGGATATTCTCCTTCACCTTGAGGAGGAAAATCAGAGAACTGAGGCAGACAATCCTGTGCCTTCCCCCTACAATGTGGCCCCATGAAGAAAGGATTCTCCACATTCCTCTGGCTTCTTACTGTCATTGCTTTAAGCGCCGTCGTACTCTGGAAGCTCGAGCTCTGGCAGGAGCGTCGGGAGCAGCAGGAAGGTTTCGAGGGGACCAAAGCCAAAGTCGTGCTCATTGCCTACGACGGCGAGCACTTCCCGGGGAGCGCTGAATCGGGATCGTATCTCCGGATTGGGTGCAACGACGTGCTCGTTCCTTACGAGATGCCGGTCCTCTCCACTCGGCTGCAATCTGTCCTCACTGCACTCGGTGTGTTTGTTCCGCCGCCCGGCCTCCACAATCCTCTGCAGGAGAAGGGGGTGCGTTTTGCAGGGCTCGAAGAGGGCGATCGAGGGAAGAAGATGGTTATTCTCCTCGAAGGGGAACCCGCCTTCGGCGGTATCTGCGACGTGCCGCGCTTCAAGGAGCATATCGAGAAGACCGTAGAGCTCTATACGAAGAACTACGAGGTCCGGCTGAATGGATCCGAAAGCGCGTACCGGTGCTTGGATGATATGAGTGGAAACTGTAATTAAGCACTAAGCACTAAATCCGAAATTCGAAACAATTTCTAAGCACCAATGTTCAAATTATCTGAGCAATCGCTTTTGAGATTTGTTATTTGGAATTTGAGCATTGTTTCGTGCTTCGTGCTTAGTCATTAGTGCTTTCCTACAGGGGGGAATTCACCTTGTTCCTGTCTCACCCTTGACTTAGAATTCGCTCTGATGCCCAAAGTACGAAAGCGTGTTGCGCGGCGGATCACGAAAAATCGCCCTATGCGGAGGGTGCGCCCCGGACGCCTGGAGAGACTGGGACTCAAGGACGAGACGAAGAGGCACATGAGCGGGTACGTGCAGCTTGCGCTCGCCGTTATCCTCTTCCTCGTGCTTCAGGGGAAAGCCGGGATGGTGGGGGAGGGAGTCTCAGAGGTGCTGACGTTCTTCTTTGGGTCAGCCGGGGTCGTCTTTCCCGTTGCGCTCCTCCTCTCGGGGCTCTTCCTCCTCTTTCGGAAAGAGGGACGTCTGGAACTTCGCAGCTCCACAGGTCTCGCACTCTGTCTCCTTGCCGTTCTCGGATTCATCCATGTGCAAGCCCCGTTCGAGGAAATCGGCATGTTGCGCAGTGAGTTGGGTGGTGCCATCGGTTTCATGGTGGCCTTTCCTCTCCTTGCTTTTACCAGCCTCCCCGTTGCGTATGTGGTGCTGTCCGCACTCTTCCTCATTGGGGTACTCCTCACATTCGACACCAGTGTCGCGGACCTCGCGCGGAGCATGCACCGTCTCGCGTTTTCCAAGAGGGAAGAGGAGAAGGGAGAGAAGAAAGGGAGAATCGAGAGGAAAGCTTTTGAAGATCTTTTGGAGGAGGGGATGAGGGAGGCGAGGGCAGGGAAAGAAGGCAAAGAAGGCAAAGAGATGGAGGCCGGGGAAACGGAGCTCAATATCGTGCGTCCGGCCTTCGCTCCTGACGGAGCTTCGGCCGGCAAGCCCGTCTTCGCGAAGAATGGATCGCCCAGGGCGGTGCCCCTCCGTAAGCGTGAAGACGAGATTGAGATGAAGGATACGCGATATGAGGAGTGGGAGTTCCCGTCGCTCGATGTCCTCGATCCTGCGCGGAGCGAAGTGATGGTGGATGATGAAACGCTCCAGGCCCAGGCGAAGCGCATTCAGGAGAAACTCAAGGAGTTCGACGTCACAGTCACGATGCGTGACGCGCACCCCGGTCCCACGGTCACGCAATTCACCCTGGAGCCTTCGGAGGGTGTGAAGCTCTCTAGAATTGGGGCGCTCAAGAATGATCTTGCCCTCGCCCTCGCAGCCCCCTCACTGCGTATCGAGGCTCCCATTCCGGGGAAGTCCCTCGTCGGCATCGAGATGCCGAATGAGAAGCGCACGACGGTGCACCTTCGCGAGATCCTCGAAAGCCCCGAGTTCCGCGAGAGCGAGTCGCCTCTCACTTTGCCTCTCGGCAGAGATGTGAGTGGCAAGGCGATTGTGGCGGATATCGCAAACATGCCGCATCTCCTGGTTGCCGGGGCCACAGGTTCCGGCAAGTCCGTCTGCATGAATACGATCCTGATCTCGCTCCTGTATCAGAATGCGCCGCATGAGCTCAAACTCATCCTCATTGATCCGAAGCGTGTGGAGCTCACACTCTACGACGGGATCCCGCATCTCCTCACTCCCGTCATTCACGATGCGGAGAAAGCTCTGAAAGTACTCCGGTGGGCGGTTGCGGAAATGGGGCGGCGGCTCGCGCGCTTCTCTGAAGTTGGCGCGCGCAACCTGCAGGAATTCAATGAGAAGCAAGATGCGGATGCGCTGAAACTTCCGCGTGTCGTCATTGTCATCGATGAATTCGCGGATCTCATGATGCGGCAATTCCGACGCGATACCGAGATCATGATCACGCGCGTTGCACAGATTGCGCGGGCAACCGGAATGCATCTCATCGTCTCGACCCAGCGACCGAGTGTGGATGTCATCACGGGGATCATCAAGGCGAACGTCCCGACACGCATCTCCTTCCGCACGGTGAGCTCCATTGATTCGCGCACGATCCTCGATTCGATCGGCGCCGAAGATCTCCTCGGGCAGGGGGATATGCTCTACATGACTGCTTCGACGCCGATGCCGCTGCGCATCCAGGGAATTTTTGTGAGCAGCAAGGAAGTCGAACGCGTGATTAACCAAGTGAAGATCGCTGGGGGAGGGGCGTTGACGGAAGAGATTGCGTTGGGGGAGGGGAGGGAGGGGACAGAAGGGACAGGGGGGGCAGAAGAGGGAAGCGGTTTCCCGCGAGCGGGTACAGAGGTCTCCTTCGAAGGCGATGCGGCAGCCTCCTCTATCAATCTCGATGCCGATGACGATGGCGGAGACGATCTCACGTTTGAAGCGATGGAACTTGTGAGACGGAGCGGAAAGGCTTCCGCAAGCCTTCTCCAGCGTCACCTCAAGATTGGCTATGCAAGAGCTGCGCGTCTCCTCGATATCCTTGAGGAGAAAGGAGTCGTCGGGCCCGTCGATGGGGCGAAGCCCCGAAAGGTGTACATGGAGGGGGTTTTGTGATAGAATGAGGGGAATGGTTCGATACCACTCACCATAAAATGCAAAACGTGAAAATCCCTCAAAATGTGCGTGTTGAGGACAAGCTCATCGGGCCGTTCTCCTTAAAACAACTCATCCTCGTGGGGTTGGGTGGAGGCTTTAGCTATGTCCTCTTCGCGTCCATCCAGAAATCTGTCGGTTTCGTCCCCGCAGGGGCACATGTAGTAATCTGGTGGCCCGCGATTCTCTCCGCGGCATTTGCGCTCGTCCGCATCAATGACATTTCGCTCTTCCGGTACGTTCTCCTCATCATTGAAACGCTCAGCAAGCCCCGGAAGCGCTTCTTCCAGGCGCGTCAGGGTCTCATCATCAATATCCAGACTCGCGCGGCAATCGAGGCAGATAGGAAAATGAAAGTGGCTCAGGCGAAGAAAGAGGGGATTCAGGAAGGTCCTTCGCTGAACGCTCCCGTCAAACTCGACGAACTGAGCATCCTTCTGGATGCGGAAGGACGAAAGAAATCATTGAATATCGATAGCATCCGTTTCCCAGTTTCCCCATGAGTGCGAACGAAGAGAAACCCAAGGCGAAGAGTTCCGTTCGGGCTGCAAAGAAGAGCGAAGCAACTGCAGTGCAGCGCTTCCTCCCGATTGCGGAGATCAAGCAGGACACCGTGCTCCTCAAGAACGGCGGTATCCGGGCGGTGCTCGGAGTCACCAGCATGAACTTTAGCCTCAAGAGCGATGAGGAGCAGCAGGCGATCATCAATAGTTACCAGCAATTTTTGAACTCGGTTACTTTCCCCATCCAAATTGTCGTCCGGTCCACGAAGCTCAATGTGGACGCCTACATCGCTGACCTCGAACGCAGAGCAGAGGTGCAGAAGAATCCTCTCCTCAAGGAACAGACCCTCGACTACGCGCATTTCATCGATCGCCTCATCGATGTCTCGGACATCATGCAGAAGCGGTTCTATGTTGTTGTCCCCATGGACCCTCCTGCCGCCGTGAAAGTGGGCTTCTTCCAGAAGTACCTCGGCTTCTTCAATCCCGCTGACACCCGCGAGAAAGCGCTCACGCGCAGGCGCCAATTCGATGAGCTCTTTGCCACCCTTCGCGATCGCGTGACGATCGTGCAGACGGGCTTAAGTAGCGTGGGACTCGCGTCCGAGCGTCTCACGACTTCCGCGCTGATTGAGCTCTACTACGAGATCTATAACCCGAGCACAAGCCGCGAGCAGAAGCTGAGTAGCCTGGGGGCGATGGGGGTGAAGGAGTATATGCTATAGATACTTCTCTGGTATGCTCTCCCTATGCCCGCCTTCACGCTCCACTTGCGGCCAGCGGAGAGAAAGGTCTTCGAAGGATTCTCGGCAGGCTTGAAGGATGGGTGGCGCGTGGCAGAGGAGAAAGCATGGGTGGAGGACAAACCGGAGCATCGTCGGATGCGGTTCTACCTCCTGCGCCTACACGATCCGCGGCTCCGCGCATTTCTTGAGCAAGCGAAAACGCGAAACTCTGCAGAAGCACTCGCAGAACTCGTCCAGAAGACAGATCTTGCGGAGGTGAATGATGGTGATCTTGCGGAACTCTTCTTCGCTCTGGGTCCAACAACGCTTTCGATGCTCATCGAGAAGATGCTGCGTGATGCCAAGACGGATGTAGATGTTGAAGGTGTTGCTTCTCTCACAGAGATTCGTCATTCCTTACTCTCTTCCATGAATACTGCTTCCTGAAGAGTCATGGCAACAGTACGACGTGCACCGGCAAGGCTGCCGCAGCCTGAAAAAGGCAAGGAAGATCGCGATGTTGAAACACCGCGGCACTTCATTCCTACGCCCGAAGCGATCTCTCAGTACTTGGAGAATATCAAGGTGGAGGAAGTAGCGAAGCTCCTTGCGAGTGTGGAGAAACGGAGGGAAGTCTACGACCGTATCATGGAACATGAGGAGGATATCCGCGAGTTCGATCCGAGCTTCGATGCAGAACAACTCCGCACGCAGCTCGATCTTGTTGGGGAAACTCTGCAGCAGAAACAACGGTTCCTTGAAGAAGTGAAATCTCCGGAGAAGAAAGGGCTGCTCCGTCGTGCGTGGGAGAAGGTGAAGGGCTTTGCGAAGCGACATCCCGTTGTCACGACTCTGCTTGTACTTGCATTGGCCGCAAGTGGAGTAGCGGCGGGTTTCTACCTCACGGGGAATTGGGAGCTCCTCATGACGAAAGTTGGTTTGGACAAAATCCTCGGTGGAGCAAAGGCTGCAGAGGAGCTTATCCCTCCAACGCTGCCAACGGAGCCACTCCCTGGGGGTGGTATTTTTGAGATTCCTCCTCCAACCTCGCCCACTGATCTTGGTACGCCGATCTAGCCTATGCTGCCCGAAACACCAAACAACAATATTGAAGGCCAAGAGAGGATACGTGAGGGGCAGAGCATGGCGTTTTCCGGTGCACTCGATAGTCTCCAGCAGTCAGCTGGCCCGATGCAGTCCACCTTGCCAGAGGCGCCATCTGAGCGGGAACTGAATGACGCAGAACGAGCATTGACCGGAGATAACATTGTGGAGACATTCTCGGAAACGTTCCGGGTGAATGAGATTCAGCAACGTCGCCATGCCTTGCAGCGCACAGCAAAATTGGAGGATCCCCGTACGGCGGGGGAAGTCAACCGCATCGAACTCATCACGATCAATCAGGCGATCACATACTACCAGTATTTCCCTTCCATCGTTCATAACACTATCGATATTCTCCGACGGTACGAGGCACTGAGGGCATCCACTCCTGTCGTGTCTCTCCTTTTACAGCAAGGGGAGCAGCAAGCGAGGTTGTACCTTATTGAGCTTGATCGTGCGCTCCGTGAGCGCACTGCCTTTGCCAATGTTCTCCTCATCGATGCAAAATTGAGTAAGCATGCCGGCGATGAGCAGCAATTCATGAAGCTTCGTGATGAGTATCTCGCCTCCGCGAATTTAAGTGCGACGAGCAAGCAGGTGCTCCTTCGTGGCAATTTGGATGCCAAGTGGCGTCAAGGGAACATGCTCAACCAGCGGATCATCGATATCCTCGCTGGAGCAGCAGTCATTCCTGGGGTTGACGAGGGGTTCCTGCCGCAGCGACTGTACATCGATCTCCTCTCCGAGCGGTACAAGCAGATTCTTGAGGAGGAGAAGAAAGCGGTGAAGGATGTACGTCTGGTTCAAGCACGCAAGCGCCACGATGAGCTTGCGCGTAAGAATGAACGTGCAAGAGCAGGGGAAGGAGAGCCTCTCACAGATGGAGAAGGAATCGAGTATGAAGATCTTCGCAAGCAGATTGCTGATCGTGATGCCTACCTTGTAGGTCTTGCGAAGCAGCGTAAGGAAGTGCTGCAAGAAATTCTCTCTTTCACTGATGTGCTTGGTGCTGACCAAATGCATCGAGCTGAACTCTCGACCATACAACACCAGTTCGGTGATCAGTTCAATTTTGAGAATGTCTCCCCACCTAATCCCGATCAGACTCCCGAAGAGATACGTCGGCGCATGGGTGAGCACATGGAGCAGCGCAGTCAGTTTCACGTGGAACGCTTTGAGGGGTTTTTAGGGCGTATCGAGGAAGACGTTCTCGATGCGGGTATCGGAGAGTGGGCTGAGAATATTTCCAACAAGCGTGGTCGTGAGGCCATTCGCTCGGCGAATCATGCGATGACAAACCTCCTCACAAAAGTCTTGCCGGAATCCTTTGGTCTGCGAGAGCATGTGCGTGAGCAGCTGACCCAACCGCTTGATGAAGCTCTCGGTTGGCCGCCAGGGAAGGAGACATGGGAGGAACTTACCCCCGAAGAACAACAGAAAGTATTGGAGAAATCACAAAGTGTTCTCGATGCCATTCGATCCTTCGATCGCACGAAAATCATGCAGTTCCGCACAACAATCGACCTGCTCCAGGCAATGCCAGAGGCGTCTACGTATCTCAATGAGGAGATCATGCAACCTTTACCGGCTGAGCGTGTCACTCCGGAGAACCGTGAGACACTCATTGCGGAGCACGGTGGAGCAACGGTGTATGTCATGCTCTTGAAGCAGATGGATGCCGACTGGGGCGGATTTTTTGGGGAGTATAGTGCGTTCCTCACCAAGGTGAATACGACGATCGATACGCACTTGGATGTGAGTGGAGAGCTCTTCCGCCTCAGCAATATCTACGATGATTTCAAATGGTATTTCATCGGTGCTGCCGTACTGGCGTTTGGGGCAGGAGTGCTCGTAGCGCTTGGGGGATACAAACTCCTGCGTGCAACGGGGCGACTCGGTATGCGCGTGGTGCGCTTCGGGGGTCGCATGACTGTTGAGGGGGCAAAGGGGACTGGCAGAGTGCTTCAGGGGACAAAGGAAAGTCTCGAAAAACTTGCGAGATCTCAATCTGTACAAGAACTCACGAAGATGCGTTACCTCGATAGAGAACGCGCACTCGCGCGGTGGATGGAGGAGACACGCGCAGGGAGGGCTTTTGCAAAAATGCGTGCTTTCTCGAGGCTCAAACCTCTCCGTATTGGAGGAAGAGTGCTCAAGTACTCCGCGTGGGCCGCGACGCCGGCGCTTGCATACTACGAGATACATCTGAATGCGGAGCGTATTGCTGCTGCGGAGGGAAATGCGGCACTTCAGGAGGAGTACAGGAGCCAGGACACGACGACGATCCTCGAAGCAGGTGGTGCAGGTGCGGCGCTCCTCGTGCCAGGTGTTCTTCCCGCAGCGGTGCTTGCTGCACCGGTGATCTATGCGGGGGAGTACAGCCGAAATCGTTCTGAAGTGCTCGCAGCGTGGAAGCGAGAAGTGGAGGACTGGATGCGGGAGAATGATAGTGCAGGCTTGCGGCAGAAGATCAAGGAAACGACCTTGGAGAGCGCGGTCGATGCCGGTGGAGGTGGCGCTCTCAAGCCTCGCATTGTGTTCCCCAGTGAGAAGGATCAGCTCGAAGCTGCAGAGCTCATCGAACAGGCAACCGAGAACAGTCGAGAGAATATGTACGAGGCATATTTTTGGCAGAATCTCCTCGTGCCTCCCGATACTTCGAGAGAAGATGCTCAGAGGATGATACGCGATAGGATGCGCTATATGTCGCTTGCGACGGAAGGGCGGTACTTCGATACGTTCAGCTGGGAATTGGAGCATACGGATGCGTATGCAGAGCTCATGGAGCGCTTGCGGGTACTGGAAGCTGCAGGAGAGCCTCCTGTTCTTCTCTACCCTGGAGAAGATGATGAGGCAGAAGAAATGGATCTTCGGAAGCTCCGTCCAGGCGAAGGTCAGCCGCATGAGGCGAGGGACATTGTGAGCACGTATGTGAATTTTGTGCGACCTGCTGAGGAAATTGTCCTCTTCAATGCGATGGGAACTCTTGCAACAGAGGAGCAGAATGAAGCAAAAAGAGATGATGAGCGAGGGAAAGCGGAGATCGCTGTCTGGCGCACCCTTGTGAGGAGGCTGTCACATGAGATCTATGCTGCGGAGAGACGTGTGCGGGAAGTGGATTGGCCGGGGTGGGGGATCACGGGTGCCGAAGCAGAAGCGGAGAATGTCGTTCGTTCCTACCTTGAGAGGAAAGTTGGAGAGGCAGTGTATAAACTTGCTCTGGATCTTCTCGAAGGGGATCTCTCCCCCGAAGAGTACACCGAGCGCCTCAATCGCATTCGATCGATGCTGCAGGAAATCAATATGGAGAATACAGATGCATATCATGCGAGTGTTCTCTCGTACTTTGGTGAGAACCCCGCCAGTTCTGTGACAGAGCCTTCGGAGAATCCACTTCTCCGACTTCTGAAGGAATGAGGTTCTGCAGTTTTGGAAAGAATTCTCCTTGTCTCTCCTCTCTCCCTTGGTGTAGAGTAGAAATTACTTTCCCCGTGCCGGAGCAGGGCGGGGGGGGCTTCGACCAGGCTCCCACCTTCGCCAAGGCTTCGGTGGGCAGGCAGCCTGACCTTTATTTCTTCCTCCTGCTGCCTCACACTTTCCCATGTCTCCACGCAAACTTCTTGAGAAGAATGCCCGCATGGAAGCGCTCCTCGAGCGCTCGCCGGAGATAATCTCTGCAGAGCCGGGCATGATCCTTGAGGGGACGGTGGTCTTCAAAGGGAAGAATAAGGTCCTCCTGGATATCGGGGGCACAGCAACGGGAATTATCACGGGGAAAGAGCTCCGCGATTCCTTCCACACGTTCCACGATCTCAAAATCGGGACAGAGGTGACTGCGATGGTTCTCGAGGAGGAAAACGAAGAAGGGATGATCGTCTTGAGCCTCCGCCGCGTGAGCCAGCAGAAGGCATGGGACCGTTTCCATGCGCTGGTTGCACGCGATGGGACAATGCAATTCATCCCGCAGGAAGCGAACAAGGGAGGCTTACTTGCCAATATCGACGGCATCCGCACATTCCTCCCGGTGTCGCAACTCTCTCCCATGAACTATCCTCGTGTGACGAATGCTGATCCGGAGGAGATCATCTCGCGTCTCAAGAAATTCATGGGACACACGTTCATGGTGAAGATCATCACGATGGATGAAGAGGCTGGAAAGATCGTGGTTTCCGAGCGCGAAGCTATGGCGGAAGAGCGTGCGAAGTGCCTGGAGAAGCTCAAGGTGGGTGACGAGAAGGATGGCCTTGTGAGCGGCATCGTGAAGTTCGGCATCTTCGTGACCTTCGATGGGCTCGAGGGTCTCGTGCACATTTCGGAGATCGCCTGGGGGCATGTGAAGAATCCCGCAGAGCACGTGAAGGTGGGGGATCGGGTGAAGGTGAAGGTCATTGGTGTTGAAGGAGAAAAACTCTCGCTCTCGATCAAGCAACTCCAGAAAGATCCATGGGAGGAGATCGCGGAGCGTTATCCTGTGGGGAAGCGTGTGAAGGGCACGGTCACCCGCCTCACCGAGTACGGTGCCTTCGTGAAATTGGAACCAGAGATCAATGGCCTCGTGCACCTCACCGAACTTGCGCATGAGAAGGTTGCTGATCCCGCGGAAGTCCTCACGATCGGGCAGAAAGTGGATGTACAGGTCATCAATATCGAACCCGATGAGCGTCGCATTGGACTCTCGATCAAAGCATTGCTCCCGATTGATAAGAAGTTGCTGGAGAAATTGAAGAAAGAACGCGAGGAAGAAGAAGCAGCGAAGGCGAGTAAAGAAGGTAAAGAAGGTAAAGAAGGTAAAGAAGGTAAAGAAAGTAAAGAAGGTAAGGCACGTAAGGCAGGTACCGGGGAAGCGGAGCCCGGAGCGAAAGCAAAGGGCGAAGCCCCGCACCGTCCCGAAGGGACTGGTGCGTGGGTGGCGTCGAAGACGGGGAAGAAGTACTACGCAGCAGATTCAGCAGCGGGAAAGAAGATCAAGGAGGAGAACCGCCTTGAGTTTGCTTCAGCGGAGAAGGCGGAGAAGGCAGGATACACCGCCTAGTGGCGGAAATTCGAAATTCGAAATTCGAAGCACGAAACAAGCACCAAGTTCGAAATTCAAAACGGCAATTTCGAGCATTCGATATTCGGATTTGTTTCGGATTTCGGATTTCGTGCTTCGGATTTTTCCTTAAATTTTCTTCTCCGCCATGAGGTGCAAATGCAGGTGGTCAACCACCTGCCCACCCTCTCTTCCTACGTGAAACGTAAGCTTGTAGCCGGGGATGTTCTTTTCTTTGGCAAATTCCTTTGCCTTCCAGATCAGCATCCCTGGAACATCTTTCGTTGATGGATTGAGCGTGAGGATGGAATCCACATGCTTCTTTGGAATAAAGAGGAGATGCGTCGGGGCTTTGGGGAATTTATCGCGAAAGACGACGACCGCACTATCCTCGTAGAGGATTTCGGAAGGTATCTTCTTATCGCGGATGCCGCAAAAAAGGCACTCCTCTTGCATGGTGCCTTCTACGGTAGGCGACTCCGCCAACTCTTTCAACAGCGCTTATCTCGGGATTTTCCTCCAGTCTCTGATCTTTGTGTCCCACTCCTCGAAGCCGAGCTTTCTATAATTCTCTTGAGGAGAGGAAGGCTGTCGGGCTTTGGATGTAGTGAAGAGCTTCCCGAACCAGCTTCTGAAC
>CAZQCB010000025.1:0-12960 GCA_964592265.1 uncultured Candidatus Peribacteria bacterium
CAGCTTGGAGAGCACTGCAGCTCTCAAAGGAGGATGTCTTTGTGCGTGATGCCTGTTCGGGTGCTTGTACCCTCCAACTCTGTGGCAACGATCGCGTCGATGCAGGCGAATCCTGCGATGATGATAATGTGAAGCAGTTTGGAAAGAAACTCGACGGTGACGGATGCTCTGGAGAATGCTTCGTGGAGGCGGGGTTCAATTTCTCGAGCGGTGTCTGTGGAGATGATGTCCTGAATGCAGGAGAACAGTGTGACGATGGAGGGAGATGTCTCGATGTGAACGGGAAACCCACCACAAGGTACTGTCGCTTCGATAATCTCCATCCCTCGAGAAAATTCTGTCCCGGTCCCGACGAGGAAATGGGGACGGCAGATGATACGAATGCCACGTGCAGAGTTGTGGATGGCGATGGCTGTGACATGAGTTGTCAGATCGAGAACCTCACGGACTACTGCGGGAATGGTACGCTCGATCCGTATGAGGAATGTGATAACGGAGGGATGTGTCATGGTCCTCCCCCGCCTCCTGCATGCTTTCCCGTGGGCTTAAGTGGCGGAGGAAGCTGCGGTACAGTGACGAGTGGGACGACCGTGATCTTCTGCCCTGTCTACCAAGATTTGCATTGTTTCTCCGATAGTGACTGCGGCTCAAGCGGGCCCTGCGTACCGATTGCAGATGATGGATGTGATACGACATGCCGCTTCGAGCTTCCCAGATGCGGGAATGGACTCATGGAACCGATCGGAAAAGATGGGATTCCGGGGACAGCGGATGATGAAGAGTGTGATCCGGGGGGCGTCTGTAGTGGTGGACCCAATGATGGGGACAGTTGCTCGGGGAACAGTGCGCTTTGCAGCGGGGGTACTTGCATACCTGCAACATCCTCCACCACTTGTTCAACGATCTGTAAGCGCCTTACCGGTGCATGCGGGAATGGAACAAAAGAGGGGGCAGAGCAGTGTGACGATGGATCGAAGAACAGTGACACGGAAGTGAATGCCTGCCGAGCGGGGGGGACCGGCGGTCCCGGCTGCATTTTCGCGTACTGCGGAGATCTTGTGCTCGATCGTGAGGAAGAATGTGATGATGGAAACACCGTTGCAAAGGACGGATGCACGAACTGCTTGATCGATCTCTGTGGGAACGGTCTCCCGGATACGGGCGAGACCTGCGATGACGGCAATACGATGAATGGCGATGGGTGCTCGGAATGGTGCCTCTTCGAGAACGTGTGTGGAAACGCGGAACTCGAAGGCTCAGAGGAGTGTGATGATGGGAATGCAGGTGCCGGAGATGGGTGCTCGGCTCTCTGCACCTTTGAGTACTGTGGCAATGGGAGAGCGGAATCAGGGATAGGGGAAGAGTGCGATGCCGGAACAGGAAATAGTAATACCCCCGATGGCTGCCGTCTCACCTGTCAACTTCCCGCCTGTGGGGACACTATCAAGGATAGCAATGAGGCGTGCGATCCGGGGATGCACTGCAAGCACGCTTCCTCGGTTTCCTGCAAAGATGATCATGAGTGTCCGCTCGGGTCATGTGATATTCCTCCAGGCGCATTCCAGGGATCCTGTACGGGAGATCGCACGAGACTCTGTACAGAGGACGACGACTGCCGCCTTGGTGAGTGTACTGTCCTCGATACCCCGACCTGTGCAGCAAACTGCACGCAGAAACCTGTCTGTGGTGATGGAACTGCACATGGCGAAGAACAGTGCGATGATGGAAATACTGCCGGTAATGATGGGTGCAATCGGGAATGTCAGCTCGAGCATCCGGCTCTCTGCGGGGATGGAAAGAAAGGGGACGGGACGAATGATTTAGGGGAGGGTTGTGATGACGGGAACCGCGTCCGTCACGATGGTTGCACGGAGACCTGTCAGATTGAGCCCATTGAATGTGGCGGTGCTTGTTCCAATCCCGGAGCGCGCTTCGTATGCGGGGATGATACCCCGTGCACGATGGGGGACACCTGTACCGTGGGCATATGTACGCTTCGTCGGGAGTGTGTGACGGAATGCACCTTTGGTTTCTGTGGGAATGGGACTGTTGATCGCGGCGAGCAGTGTGATGATGGAGGACGCTGCACGCATGATCCCTCGATCTCCTGTCTCACGCATGCAGAGTGTGATGCGGGATCGTGCGGAGGGGCGGATATTGTGGGGGGAATTCCGGGGGAGTGCTCCGATGACCCTCTGCGTGCATGCATGACGGATGCAGATTGCTTCTCCCTTTGTATTCCAAAAGGAGGAGACGGATGTTCCGGGGATTGCCTGAGTGAGGGGCCGCCCCCTCCGCCCGGAGCATTCCTTATAGTCTGCCAGGAGGAGGTGGCAAGCATCGCAGGACAAGCAGGAGAGGGAGGTACCCGCATAGGGAGTGGGCAGGTTGTTGCCTGGCAGAACTCTCTCCTTGCTCCACAGCGTAACCCGTTTGTGCGGGCATCCAGCCTTGGGGCGCGCTATATCGGTCTCTGGAACTTCGGATCATCCTTCCGGTCCTCCTCCTGGTTCAGTGCATTCTGGTGGTGGGGGAACCAGAGTACTCTTGCGGGATGTCTCTCGGGAAGTTTCCCGAACTCTCTCGGAAATCACATCCAGTCTATCGCCGGATGTTTCGACTCCCTCTCGAAGGGGCAGAGCACCCCGGATCGCACCGGCATCATGCCTTTTGAGCCCACGGGCATCACGTCCTATGCCGCATGCCAGGAACCGCGGGCGAAGCTTGCAAGCGTGGCAGAGCTCCCCCCACTCCCCCCCATCGCACTTCCTCCGTATGACCCGGGTGAGCTTGTAGCGAACTTTGAACAATTCATTTGCAAGGAGAGTGGGTATCCGCGCCGAAGCTTCCTCTTCCTCTGCAGTGAAGCGGAAGGGGTGGCACCGGCGCTCCTTACGAGTCAGGATCTTCCCCTTATGAATCTCCAGACATCAGGAAACACCGAGACGCGCGAGCTCCTACTCGCGCACAGCCTCGATGTGGGCTATCGCGCGAGTGAAGGGCCGCTCACAGAGTACCTCGAGGAGGCGTTTACCGCGCTGCGTGCCTCTCTCGATACGGCAATCCGCCTCTTCCAGGATCTTCTGCGAGTGCAATTTACGGAAACAGTCTGCCCCATAGATGGCACTGCTCTCTGTCCCTAAAGCATTTTCCATGCGTTTTCTTTTTCTCTTCATCGGTACGTTCCTTCTCACTCAGGAAGCGCATGCGCTGACTGCTCCCCCGCGCCCCCCTGTGCTCTCGAAGTACGTGGAGGAGGTGATGAAGCATAGTGAGGCCTATCTCTCGAGTGCGGCAGGAGGTGGCACAGGCTCCGGGACATGTGACCCTGTCGAGAGCGAAGCAGAAGCAGCACGCAAGTTACGCGCCATCTTCCTCGATACGCACTCTATGGTGGAGGCGGGACGTGACCTCGAACGCACAGCTTGCTTCCGCTCCGATGCGGAGGCGCTGGAGCGCTACCTCCGTGCGCTCTTTGACCTTGCGCTGAACGCAGCCGCGTCGTGTGATTCGGCAGCAGAGGGTTCATATGAAACTGCGATCCAGTACGTATGGAGTCGCCTCGCCTCTCTTCGCCGCTTCGGGCTTGATCCCCGTACGCAGGCGCCCGTCACGGGCACGGGAGTCGCAGCCATTCCTTTGGGGGCAGCGGCAACGGCCGATGATCTCCTCTGCCCTTACCACTCATCGTATGCCATGCCGAACTTCAGTCTCTCTTCGCCGGGTCCGGGATGCCAGTGGTTCACAACGCTTTCCTCTCCCCTACAGCGCGAGGCGAAAGCCATCAATCGTGTTCTCCAACTTGGTGCGAGTCTTGGTACGGATCTCCCCCTTCTTGGAGACATCCTCACAAGAATTCTCTCGAATGCTGCACTCTTCGTGAGCGATGTGCAGGTGATGCGTCCCCTCTCTCCACCTCTTCTGCCTCCCACTCTCTCCCTCACTCCTGCAGCGTTCCCGACGGCGGGTGAATCCGGCTGCTACGGATGGCCGTCAGATGTCGGGGGGGTTGTTTCCGGTGAGGACGTTGCTCTCCAGAACGAGTTCCCCATGGTCCTCACCCGCGAACTTGCGGAAGTTGTCGCGTACCTCCGTGAGCGTGAGCGGGAACCGTGGTTCGAGTACCTGACAGATTTGCAACGTCAGATTGATGCGGGGGAAGGGGGGGCAGTGGGCTCTGCTCTCTACGTTGTAGATTTGTGGAAAGTCAACAGGGATCACTTGGGGCTGGAATCTTTCTCCATTCTCTCGATCCGTGATCCGCAGCGAAGATTCGAGCAACCTGCGAATGCTCTCCACGCAGGGACACGGGCATTCACGCAGCTCGCGGTTTCCCTCCCCGGGGAACCCTCTCTTCCCGAGGGACCGCCGCTACGTGCGTTCGCACGAACGTATGCAACCTTCCTTTCACGCATGTGCATCAATCGAGGGTGTGGAGGGACACTCTCACGTGCGGTCGAACTCTCCCTCCGTGACGAATGTTTCTCTTCGTTTCTCATGAGTCTCTTCTTCCAGGGCAGTCCCACTGCGAGTACGCTGCCCGTATGCAGGGCCCTCTACGCGGTACCATAGGCCCTTCAATGCTTCGACAGGGCTCAGCACAGGCTCTGCTCAGGACAGGGATCTTGGGATTTGGGGTGGATGGGCGGGCGGTTGCAGAGTTTCTGGAGAGCCAGCCTGAGGTGAAGGAGGTGAGGGTGTTTGACGAGAAGCAGTCAGCGATCAGCGATCAGCGGTCAGTAACATGGGGGACGACGCTTGAGGGCGTGGATCTTCTCTTCCGTTCACCTGGGTTTCCTCTCACACACTCGCTCATGAAAGAAGCGAAGAAGCGGGGGATTCCTGTCACGTCCTCGACAACCTACTTCCTTGAACATTTTCCTGGAAAAACTGTGGGGATCACCGGGAGCAATGGGAAGACGACTTGCACAGCACTCATTGCGGAGATGCTTAGAGCAGAGTTTGGAAAAGAGAGCGTGGAGGAGGGGGGCAATGATCGGAAGCCGCGTTTAGATCTTCTGAAAACCAGCAAACCAGCAAACCAGCCGTTCGAGGCCCTGAAGGGCCCTCAGGCCCTGAACGGGCAAACCAGCAAACTATTCGTAGTTTTAGAGCTCAGCTCCTTCCAACTCATCGATTGTCCTTTCTCGCCAAACGTCGCGGTCGTGCTCAATCTCACGCCAAATCATCTCGATTGGCATGCATCTATGGAAGAGTATGCCGAAGCGAAGCGCCAGATCGTCGCGCATCAGAAGGAAGACGATACTGCCGTCCTCAACGACGCTGATCCGATTGTGAAAACTTTTGCGCAAGGTCTGCGAAGTACTGTCCGCTGGTTCGATCCACTACCAACTACCAACTACCAACTACTTACTACTCATTTCAAATCCCATCCCGATACGATTCGAGCAGCGGTGACTGCTGCACGCGTGCTCGGAGTGTCGGAGGACCGAATTCGGGAAACGCTATGCACCTTCCCTGGCGTTTCTCATCGCATTGAATTTGTTCGTGAATTCGAGGGTGTCAAATGGTACAACGACTCGAGTTGCACAACCCCCGAATCTGCGATCGTCGCCTGCAATGCCTTCCCCGTTGGTTCTCTCCTTCTCCTCCTTGGTGGTAGGGATAAGGGGATGGACTTCTCGACACTCTATGAGGTGATCAAGGAGAGAAAAGTGCGTGTAGTGCCCTATGGGGAAATGGCACCGCGCTTCGTGCAAGCACTCGCGCGGAAATCCCAAATCCCAAATCCCAAGCACCAAGATTTTCGTGCAACGATCAATCTTGCGCGTGCACATGCTCAGCCCGGCGATAACGTGGTCTTAAGCCCCGCC
Source organism: uncultured Candidatus Peribacteria bacterium (assembly GCA_964592265.1). Lineage (GTDB taxonomy): Bacteria > Patescibacteriota > Gracilibacteria > Peribacterales > Peribacteraceae > CAZQCB01. Next base: position 5,835 of record CAZQCB010000025.1, read on the forward strand.
TGCGCGAGCTTCGACATGTTCCAGAATGCGAAGGAACGGGGGCAAATCTTCAGTGAGCTTGTGCGTGCGCTCTAGCGCTTCTCTCCGCTACCATCTCTTCGTGAAGCCCTCAGATTTTGTCCATTTGCACTGCCATAGCACCTACTCTCTCCTCGAGAGTCTCCCCTCGCCAGAGGAGATCGTGCTGCGCGCGAAAGAGTTGCAGCAGACAGCCGTGGGGCTTGCGGACAAGGGGTATACGTACGGCCTCATTGAGTTCTACAAAGCTGCGGTGGAGCAGAATCTCAAGCCCATTCTTGGATGTGAGGTGTACGTCGCAGTGCGCAGTCGTCATGACAAGGATCCGAAAGTGGATGCGAAGCGGTACCCCCTGACGCTTCTCGCAGAGACACAGGAAGGGTATCAGAACCTCCTCGAGCTTGCGACGAAGGCGGCGCTCGAGGGGATGTACTACAAGCCTCGCGTCGATGCAGAGCTTCTTGCGCAGTTTGGGAAGGGGCTCATTGCCTTGAGTGGTCCCATTGGTGGAGCGATTCCTCAGGCGGCACTCGTCGAAGATGAGAAGAGGATGCGGGAACTCGTGGATCTCTATAGGAGCTTCTTCGGCGAAAACAATCTCTACTTCGAGCTCATGGATCTGCCGAATGTTGCGGGGCAAGCAGAGATCAATCAGCAACTCATCCGCTTCGGAAAAGAGCTCGATGTGCCGCTTGTGGTGACTTGTAACAGCCACTACGCGCGCAGGGAGGATGCCGAAGCGCACGATGTGCTTCTCTGCATCCAGAAGAATGCCAATGTGCACGACACGAATCGCTTCTCGATGCTCGAGAGTGATTTCTCCATGCGGCCCTTCGAGGAACTGGAAACTGCATTCTCGCATGTACCCGAAGCACTGGAGAACACGCGCCGCATTGCGGACCGGTGCACGGTCACCTTTGAATTCGGGAAGTACCAGATTCCCGCGTTTGCCGTTCCGAAGGGGGAGACGGAATCGAGCCTCCTGCAGAAACTCTGTGAGAAGGGGATGAAGAAGCGCTACCCCAAAGCGGGAGCAGAGGTGAAAGAGCGCCTCGCGTACGAGCGCAAGGTGATTGAGCAGATGGGATTCTCCGGCTACTTCCTCATCGTCGCGGACTTCGTCCGCTTTGCGAAAGAGCAGGGGATGAGTGTGGGGCCGGGCCGGGGCTCTGCAGCGGGGTCGATGGTGAGTTACTGCCTGGATATCACGACGCTCGATCCCCTGGAGCATGGACTCCTCTTCGAGCGCTTCCTGAACCCCGAGAGAATCTCCATGCCTGATATCGATCTCGACTTCGCCGATACGCGACGCGATGAGGTACTCAATTACGTTGCAGAGAAATACGGGCGTGACCGCGTGGTGCAGATCTGCACCTTTGGGACGCTCGCTGCGCGTGCAGCAGTGAAAGATGTGGGGCGCGCGTACGGCGTGCCTTTCGTCGAGATGAACGAGCTTGCGAAACTCATCCCGGAACGGCCGGGGACAGAACTTGCGGAGGCGCTCCGTGACTCCTCCGAACTTAAGGTTGCCTATGCGGGGAATGAGACCTATCGGAAAATCATTGATACGGCTCTGAAGCTCGAGGGCAAGGCTCGTCACGTTTCGGTTCATGCGTGCGGGGTCATTATTACGAAGGAACCGACGGTGCGGTACACCGCCCTCCAGAAAGCTCCAAAAGATGATGAGACCATCATCACGCAGTACTCGGCGAAGCCGCTGGAGGATTTGGGTCTCATTAAAATGGATTTCCTGGGACTCAAGAATCTCACGATTATCCAGACGACTCTCCAGATCATTGAGCGTTTGCATCAGAGGAAAGTCGACCTCTCCGCGCTACCGCTCGACGATCGTGAGACCTTTGCCCTGCTCTCGCGAGCCGATACCACCGGCGTCTTCCAATTGGAATCTGCAGGAATGCGTCGCTACCTGAAGCAACTCAAACCGACGAAATTCGAGGACATCACTGCCATGGTCTCGCTCTTCCGTCCCGGTCCCATGGAGTGGATTCCCGAGTACATCAAGCGCAAGAATGGGCAGACCGAGGTGCGCTACCTGCATGAGGACTTGAAGCCTATTCTGGAGCCTACCTATGGTATTGGAATCTACCAGGAGCAGATTCTGGAGATTGCCCGTGTCTTCGCAGGCTACACACTCGGGCAGGCGGACATCCTCCGCCGTGCCATCGGGAAGAAGATCAAGAAAGAGCTCGATGCAGAACGGGAAACGTTCATCGCAGGAGCGAAGAAGAAGGGATATGCCTCAAAACTTGCGGAGCAGATTTTCGATGAAGTCGTGACACCCTTTGCTGGCTATGGCTTCAATAAATCCCATGGAGCGTGCTACGCGAGACTCGCCTTCGAGACGGCGTACCTCAAGGCGCACTACCCCACAGAATTCATGGCAGCAATGCTCTCGAGCGATGCGGGGGACACGGATCGCATTGCGCTCGAAATCGGAGAGTGCCGCGCGATGGGAATGGAGGTCCTTCCTCCGGATATCAATGAATCCTTCGGGCTCTTCACCGCCATTCGACTCGCTCAGGACAAGGCCATCAGAGGAAAAATCCGCTTCGGACTCACGGCGGTGAAGGGAGTGGGAGAGAGCTCTGTCGATCACATCATCGCTATCCGTGAGAAAGGAGGAAAGTTCACCTCCATCGAGGACTTTGCAAGGCGCGTCCCCAGTAAGTACCTCAATAAGAAATTCATCGAAGCACTGGCAAAGGCCGGAGCACTCGATTCCCTCGGGGAACGGAGCATCTTCGTTACGCACTATGACAACATTGCGGACTTCAGTAGGGCAAGTGGCGATGTCGCAACAGACCAGACTGAACTCTTCTCTGGCATGCAAGATGTGGCAGGAGTGACCCATATCAGCTTCCCTCATACCCCTCCGGTCCCGATGACGCAGAAACTCGAGTGGGAGAAGGAAACACTGGGCCTCTACGTCTCGAGCCACCCGCTCGCAGGATTACGAAAGTATATCGGGAAGAAGGCCATGCTCGTTGCAGATTTCAAAAGAGAGATGATAGGGAAGAAGGTCACCGTCGCTGGGATCGTCGAGGGCGTGAAGAAAATCACGACGAAGAAAGGGGACACCATGGGTATTGTTTTCCTTGAGGATCCGACAGGAAAAGTCGAAGTGACGCTCTTTCCGAAAACTTTCGCCGTGGCCGCGACCTATCTTTCGGAACCGGATACTGTCCTCGTGGTCGGAGGTACGCTCGACGAGCGCGGAGGGCAGATGCAAGTTCGTGCGGATGCCGTGAAGAAGGCCTCACTCTCGAAAATGGTGGAACGCGCAAAGGAAGAGGGATTTTTCGATGAGTCAGAAGCGAGGCGTGGACTCTCCCTCATCCGACCAACACTCGAGGGAGCATCGGCGGCACTCGAGATGCTCGATGAGGAGGGGAATGTCGTTGCGGGAGAAACTGTCCGCCTTGACGATGGTCAAGGAAAAGCAGACAGCCTCGTCGGGAGTCTTGCGAGCTTTGTCGCGAAGGGAATGCCGGTGGAGGAAGCAGTGCGAGAGTTGGCCGGAGTATTCTCCGTTGAAGAGGGCGAGGAGAAATTCGAAATCCGAAATCCGAAGCACGAAGCAAGCACAAAATCCCAAATTCCAAAAACACCGGCCAGCCGAAGCCCTGCCCGTCCGGCAGGCGGGCTTGGCGAAGGCCCTTCCTCTCCTGCCATTCGTATCCATACGGTGCAACTCCCGAATGAGGCCCCCAAGCAGCTGCTGCTGGAACTCAAGAGCACGCTGGAGCGGTTCCCCGGCAAGGAGCGCATTCAATTCCGCATTGGCTCTCAGGATGTTCCTCTCCCACTTACGGTCACGATGTCGACGATCCTTGAGAAGAAGATTGATGAGGTGATGCGGCGGTATGCTTCGGCAGTTGACAGTAGATAGTTATCAGTTGACAGTGCGCACATGCGCATCCTTCCTGCAGATCAAGAGGGCTCGTTGGAGGAAGCTCTGAATATCATTCGACAAGGCGGCATCGTCGCGCATCCTACGGAGACCTGTTATGGCTTCGCGTGTGACCTCACGAACCCCGATGCTAAAGCGAGGCTCTCACTCTTGAAGAAGAGACCAAAGAATCAACCCGTGAGTGCCCTCTTCGCCTCGATCGACGAAGCGAAGAAGTGGGTGGAGTGGAATGACAAAGCAGAGGAGCTTGCAAAGAAGTACTTACCCGGACCCCTCACGATCATTCTGCCAAGCAGGTGTCAGGTGTCAGATATCAGGTATCAGGAGACACTTGGTGTGCGCGTTTCATCACATCCGGTGGCTCAGAGGCTCGCTGAGCTTTGTGAAGTCCCTCTCAGCACGACTTCCGCAAACCTTCATGGGTATCCTGAGCCGTACAGTGCTGAGGAAATTTTTGAGCAGTTTCAGGAACAGGATCTGCAGCCGGATCTCATTCTGGATGCTGGCGTCCTTCCTCGCACCCCTCCGTCCACGATTGTGGACCTCACCGAGGGCACTCCAAAGATACTCCGACAGGGAAGTACAGTGATATACTGCTGATACTTTCTATGTATTGTCCGCGTTGTAAGTCGGAGGACACGAATGTCGTCGATTCTCGTCTCTCCGAAGACGGGCGCGCCGTGCGGCGGCGACGGGAGTGTCCAAAGTGCGCACACCGTTTCACGACGTTCGAACGTCAAGAGCTCTCTTCCCTCATTGTCGTGAAGCGCGATGGGACGCGCGAGCCCTACAGCCGCTCGAAGATTGAGCGAGGCATTTGGCTTGCCTGTTCGAAGCGAGCGGTGAGTCAGGAGCAGGTGAATCGCACGCTTGCGCGCTTAGAAGAGAAATGGGGTGCGAATAAGGGGGAAGTGAGCAGCGCAACAATCGGACAGGATGTCATGCGTGCGCTCAAGCGCCTCGACGATGTTGCCTACATCCGCTTCGCCTCCGTGCACAGGCAATTCAAGGATGTTGAGGAATTCAAAGAAGAGGTAGGGAAGCTTCTTGCCTGATGCTAAGTCTGTCATGCTGAGTGCTTCGATGCTTCGACAAGCTCAGCACAGGCTGAGCTCAGCATAAACTTCGACGAAGCACGTACTTATTCTCTCCCCGGGCAGCACCAACTCCCTGCGGATTTCTGGTAGCAGCCATTCGGATTCCCATGATCCTGACAGAGAGTGTTGGAAGCGCTTTTGCAGAGAGCTTCTGTTGCAAACACTCCATTGGAGGTGTTCTTGCAGAGTTCACAGGCGTTCGTGCTTTCGTTGCAGAAACATCTGCTTGGCACAGCGCAGATGCGCGAAAAATCCCGCTTACAGGGATCTACGTTCACTCCTCCTGTATCTGCGTTGAATGCGGTGTACTGACAGGTGCCGGATGAGCAGGTGTCGACGGTACAGTAGAGACCGTCGTTACAATCAGCATCTTGCGTGCAGGGGCAGGCAGGGCACGGCCCCCCACAGTCCACCTGCTGCTCCCCCTGATTCTTGATGCCATCAGAGCAGGTGGCTTCCCTCTTACAGAGACTGGAGCAGCCATCTCCATTCACCACATTTCCATCATCGCACTGCTCCGATTTACACTTGTACCCGTCACCACATGCTTCACATGTGCAGGTAGAGGAACACCCATCCCCATTCACCAGGTTGCTGTCGTCGCACTGCTCTACCGACTGTGCGATGCCGTCTCCACAGAATCCCCCCCCTTTCCTATAGACGCATTGGCCAGTGGCATTACAGACCTGCGTCCCCTTGCAGGCGCAGTCCGGTCTGCAGGTAAGGCAATTTTCACCCTGCGCGGTATCACAGGTATTGAGGCCGTCCGTACATGTGGGGATTTCGCTCACACATGTTGCGTCGCAGTTGTCTCCGTCGGCGCTCTGGGGCGAGCACACTCCACCTCTCGCCACACACTTCTGTACATCATTCAACGTGCGACAACTCTGCCCACCCATTCCTCCACCGCTGCAGACCCCCCCTCCATCACATTCCTCACTCCCGGTAATTTGCGTATCCCCACAGATGTTCTCCAGTGTGCATCCTCGCGGGCAGCACCAGTTGTTTGCTTCGGATTTGTAGCAACTGGCCGGGTATCCCCCGGGAGGAATGCAGGAGGGGTCTAACTCACAGGCGGCCTTCGTGGCAAATCCACACGTGTCGAAGACCAAGGCTGCCTCTGCCTCTGCTTTCTCCGTCCTCAGGTGGTGTTTCCAAAGAGAAAAGCCTCCGACAAGAGTAATGGCCAAGATCAGCAGGGAGAACATTGCAAAACTTCCTTGTTCTTTCCTGCTATGAGCTTCATTGGAGGCTGAGGACATAGGAGGAGTATAGCGTGAGGACCTACCTTACCTACAATACCTCCTTTACCTACCTTACCTTCCGACGCTACTCTCTCCTCCATGCAGAGGATGCAGAGCAAGCGCAGTGGTGCGACTCTTGTCGAGTTACTCCTCTTCACCGGTGTTGTTGCCATCATGGCGGGTGCGATTGTGAGCTTCTCGCTCTTTTCGAGGGGCTTGGGGACGCGCAATGAATTGATTGCGGAGGTCGAACAGAACGGCAGCCTGGTGGTGCAGAGGATTCTCCAGGCAGTGGAGCATGCCGATGTGATTGCCTATCCCGGCCCTGGTGAGGTTGCAGACACGCTGGTGCTTGTGCAACTCAATCCCTATAACGAGATCGTTGTGCAACTTTTCCATGATCGCTTGCGTGTCATGGAGAATCAGGCAAACCAGATCTCTTTTCTCACGACGGGGGATGTGGGGGTGGATCAGGTGAGCTTCTTGCACCTCAGTGGCGGGAGCGGGCAGGAGGGCGTCAGCTTCTCCTTCCGCGTCTTTAACCATGCAGTTGGAGTGGAAGTGGATGCTGAGCAGTACTATCGGCAATTTCGCTCCACGGTTGCTCTCCGCCCTTCCAATGTCTGTTCTCTCGATGCGGATTGCACAACTGCTCCCTATAACAAGTGTTGCAGTGGCATTTGCAGGCAAGCGTGTTTCACCGGGTGCGACTCCGGTGCGGATTGCAATGCAGCAATAGGGGAGATCTGCTGTGTCACTGATCTTGCAGCCGGTACCAAAGCCTGCCGTCTTCCTCAGAACTGCTCGCAGGAGTGTCAGATTGTGGACGATTGTCC
>CAZQCB010000026.1:0-12839 GCA_964592265.1 uncultured Candidatus Peribacteria bacterium
AGCCCACCCAGGATTTATCGGAGAAGCGGAACGCGACATCGTCGGCGAGACGGTAATTCTTGAGCAGTACGTTGATGTGTTCGTTGTTCGTTGTTCGTTTTTCGTTCGAAGAAATGCGATACTTTCGAATGATTGACTGCATCTCTTCTGGTAACTCAAACTGGGGCGGTTGATAGGGGTAGTTTGGGCTCCGTCCTGCGAGGATGTGATCTGCGCCCTCTGCCAGGATGCCCTTGAAACCAAGGAGCCTTGCCACATGTGCAAGCTCGTTACTGAAGACGAGTTCCGTATTCCGGAAGATCTGCGGTTTCTTTCCAAAAAGTTTCTCGATCTTCATTGCATGCTTTTTCACTTGCTCGCAGAATTCCGGAAGCGACCAGAGGTAACAGAGGGAGTGGTAGTAGGTTTCGGCCATGAACTCCACTTGCTGGGTTTTTGCGAGCGCCTGGAAAGACTCTAAGACATCCTGTCCGTATTCTTCGCACTGATCCAGGAACACCCCCGAGAGGCAGTAGGAAATGTGGAAGTCGGGGTACGCTTGCAGAAGCGAGAGGAGCAGGCGGTTTGCGGGGAGATAGCACTTCTCTGCAACCTTCCGGAAGACCGCGCGGTTTTTCTCGGTATCGAAGTATTGCGTGTCTCCTCGACCGATTTCCGTGATGCGAAGATCGCGGAGGCGGTAAGGCTGGTGAACTTGAAAATAGAAACTAATGAGTGGAGTCATGTGATTTTTGGGAATGGGTTGAGAGGTAAGGGGTAAGGTGTAAGGGGTAAGGATCACAATCGGTTGCGGACTTTGTCATAAATGGCCAGGACCTTCGCTGCTTGGTTTTCCCAGGTGAGGCGATGGAGCGCAGAGGTAGCTTCAGAGCGAAGCTGCATCGCGAGCGGTTCCTCCCGGAGCACTGTCATGATGCAGTCTGCGAGTTTCTCGATATCCCAGAAGTCAATGTGGAAGGCATGGGACACCACTTCGCTCACCCCGGATTGGCGAGAGAGGATGACCGGAGCACCATGTGCAATTGCCTCCAGTGCGACAAGACCGAAAGGTTCGGACGTTGAAGGCATGACGAAGCAGCTTGCGCGCTTATAGAGTTCTCGCGCTTCCGCAGAGCTCACTTTTCCTGCGAAGATCGCTGAATTCTGAAGGTCGAGTGTGCATGCCCGGTCCACCAGTTCTGGGAGGAGGTACCCCTCCCCTGCAATGACGAAGGTTGTTTCGGGGAGGTGGGCGTGGACAATACGTGCAGCTTCCAGGAAGTGGAATGGTCCCTTCTGTACGGTGAGTCTCCCGATGAAGAGTACCATCGGATGCTTCCGATGCACTGTTGTCAGAGCATCCACTTGAGGCGCATCGGATGTGCCGTTATGCACAACGTCGATCTTGTCAGGATGGATGCCATACTCTTTCACAAGAATGTTCTTCGTGTAGTTGCTCACGGTGATAATGTGATTTGCGGCATGGAGGCCATTGTGTTCCTGCCAGTAGATCCACTCGTTCGGACGGAAGTGTGTGCGATCGAGCTCGGTTGCGTGCACGTGTGCGACGAAGGGAACACCGTGATAGCGCGCTGCTTTCGCTCCGGACCCGAATGTCATCCAGTCGTGACTATGCACAACATGAGGGTGAATATCCTTTGTGAGCTCAACGCTTAAGTTCGTGAATTCGTGCACGGCGGCGCCAAGGTCTCCGGCATAGAGAGGTCCTCCTGCCTTTGGGGTGATGGAAGTAGCGAGACGCTTTGCGAAAGCCTCGGCGGAATCGTACGGCTGGAGCATACTTCGGATGCGAAGAGTGTGGCGCTGCTTCTCGGTGGGAGAGAGAACATCGACGCCTTCCTCCCCGTCTCCACCGCCGTGTGGAAGCACGAGTGTCACCTTCGCTCCGTGTTTGAGGAGCCCCCGAACGAGACCCTGGCAGGCGACGCCGAGTCCGCCGAGGTGACGCGGGGGGTACTCCCAGCCGAACATGAGCGCATGGAGTGACAAAGTTTATTGTGTATGAGTGTTTCCTGTGCTCTGGGCACAGTAAATCTTGGAATTATAGCATGAATAAGCCAAAAAAACAACTTTTTTGCTCTTCTTACGATGTCTCCTCCGACTCTGCTTCCGGACCCCCCTGTTTCATGGCTTCCTGACGGGCTTCTTCTCTCTTCCGCTCCCGCTCCAGAAACTCTTTCGCGCTCCCCGTTTTCTCTCCTGCTTCCATCACTTCCTGCTGCTCTTCCTTTGCAGGCCCAGTTTTTTTCTCCGCAGCTTCTTTTTGTTGCTGCTCAACTTGTACCTGCAATTTGAGCCTCGCAAGTTTCTCATCTTTCGTCGCCTCCCTCACCTGCTTCTGCCGCTGCGACTCCTTGTCCTGCCGAAAGTAGTCTGGAGAAGAGGTACTCGCTTTCTCCTTCGGCCAGCGCTTACTATCATCGTAGACCATGGGTGTCATGATACCATGTCTTCATTGCCCTCGTAGCTCAGCTGGATAGAGCGCCTGGCTTCGGACCAGGAGGTCGTGGGTTCGAATCCTGCCGAGGGCACCATTCGATCGCACCCTGAACGGGTGCTCCTCATGGTAAACCACGAAACTTTACTACTGCTATGATGCGGTCGAATGACCCTGAGCGAGTGAAGCGAGTCGAAGGGCCCTTCTCACTCCAAAAATGTCAGGCTATACATGACGAGTATCCCCCCCACCATGCTGAGAAGTTGTACCAGTGCTTGTGAGATCCGGGTTTCCTTGTGGAGCTCCGGGATGAGATCAGCGCCTGCGATGTAGATGAAGTTTCCCGCTGCGAGTGGGAGGAGGTAGCTACCAATGACGGGGAGAGATGTACTGGAAAAGAGAACGAGCACTGCCCCGAGGAGTGCAGCGCACGCGGAGAGGAGATTCCAGAGCACGGCTTTCTTCTTCGCATAGCCGCTGTAGAGGAGCACAGCAAAATCTCCGATCTCCTGTGGAATTTCGTGGAGTGCGACGGCAAGTGTGGTTGCAATGCCTACAGGTGTGCTCACGAGAAAGCTCCCCGCGATGAGAGCGCCGTCGATGAAATTGTGGATACCATCTCCCAGGAGGTTCATGAGTCCCACTGGATGATGATGTTGTTCGGAGGGAAGAATGTGACAGTGCCGCCAGTGCACGGATTTCTCGATGGCGAAGGAGAAGACGATCCCGGCGAGAACGATGAGAAGCGCTGTCGGAAGCGCTTCCGCCTCTTCCGCCATCTCGGGAATCAGGTGGATGAAGACATCGCCGAGAAGCGCCCCCGTCGAGATGCTGATCAAGGGGATAAGGAGCTTCGCGAGGAGATTTCCCTGGAAGAGAAAGAGTGCGGTACCGACGAGGGAGATTGCACTGATGAGTGTGACGCTGAGGAGGGTGGGGAGGACTGCCTGATCCATGGAAAAGAAGAAATGGTTGAAGAGACCTGTGACTTATGATGCGATCCATTTCGACGGATCTCTTGCAAAGTGTGCTGCTACATCTATATCCGCACGAGAGAGAGTGCCCCCCGCTCCCGCAACTTCCAAGAGCGTCTCGAAATTTGAGAGTGCGTGGAGAGCGACTTTTGCTTCCTTCCCTTTTTTCTCTGCTTCGGGAAATCCGTAAGTGAAGATTGCGACGATGTCGGAGACCGTACATTGCCCTTCGTTCCTCAGGGCGAGCATGGTAGAGATTGCACTTCCTCCTGTGGAGATCAAATCTTCGATCACAACGACATGACTCCCCACTTTCAGATTTCCTTCTACCTGCTTACCTGCTCCGTGTTCCTTCGGCTTTGGCCTGACGTAGACCATCGGAAGTTTCAGACGGTCGGCGACGAGCGCCGCCCAGCCGATGCCGGCTGTTGCTGTCCCTGCGATGACATCCGGACGCTTCGGGAGAAGGTGAACCATGCCTACAAGAGCATCGACGATCACATCGCGCTCTTCGGGATGGCTCAAAATGATGCGGTTATCGGTGTAGACGGGAGATTTCATCCCGGAGGTCCACGTGAAGGGGGGATTCACTGATACTCTGACTGCTCTGAGGCGAAGGAGGAGGGAAGCGACATCTTGGGGGGACATGGCGGGTAAGAAGATACCATCATGGTAGAGATTGTTATATTGTTAAATTGTCATATTGTTCGCAGGCGAGAGGGAGACTCACCTGACAATATGACAATATGGCACTATGACAATTTTGTATGGATCTTTCTTCAGATCAGGAACGGCGCCTCCGGGAACTCCTCACGGTTTTTCTCGTGGAGAATAAGAAGTTGAATCTCTCTGCCTATAGGACGGAAGAAACCTGCTGGGTCGGGAATATTCTGGATTCTTTGCCAGCCGTTGAGCTGCTTCGTCTACGTGCCGCCCCTGTCACCCTGAGAGTGCTTGATGTCGGCATGGGCGGCGGGTTCCCTCTCCTCCCACTTGCGCTCCTTCTCCCGGACACCAGGTTCACGGGCCTCGATTCGGTGAAGAAGAAAATAGATGCCGTGCAGCGAATCGTGAATGCATTGGAACTCAAGAATGTGCATCTCCTCGTTGGTCGCGCGGAGGAGCTGGGTCAGGATGCAGAGTATCGAGAGCAATTTGATGTCGTTTTAAGTCGCGCCGTCGCTGATCTTCCAACACTTCTCGAGTTCTGCAGTCCCTTTGCCCGAGTGGGGGGAAATGTCATTGCATGGAAATCTCTCTTGATTGAGGAAGAGATGACAAGATCTATTCAGGCCCGTATGCAGCTGCAGTGTCGACTTGTGGATCATCGGGAATATGCACTGCCGGGAGACTGGGGACGGAGACAATTGCTCATTTTTGAGAAGATCAAGACGCTCCCGAGAGAGTTTCCGCGGCGGGTGGGAATTCCGAAGAAGGAGCCGCTCTAGGTGGGTCGCACGGCGCTCCGCGACGTGCAGCACGCCACGGAGTGTCGTGCGACCTTACGAGCGAAGCGCCGGAGGGATTTTGGGAGCTGTGTCGCAGCGCAGTTTTCTCACCTCCGTGCGGAATCTCCGACGCTGCCCTGCATCTTCGTGAAAGATGAACGAGTAGGTGCCCACTTGGTCGAAACGCACTTCCAGCGTTTCCCCACGTCGCGTCCACTCTCGAGAACGCACGGGAGCTCTCCCCGGGGCTCTCATCTGCAGAAGACGGAAGCTCTGGTCTGCGGAGAGCAGAAGGACCGTCCCCGGGGTAATGATGCGCGGGATGCCGGGGGAGAGGATCGTGCGACCGAGCCTGTGAAAGTACACAGGATCAGGGCAGGTGCTTGTTTCTACGGCACTTCCCAAACGTTCGAATGTGACATTGGTGAGCACCCCCTGACTTCGTGGTGCGAGTACTTCAAATGCTGTGAGGCTGAGGTCCATGTCCCGCCCATCGACGTAGGGTCCACGGTCATTGATGCGAATGGTGACTTCCTTCCCTGACTCCGGATGACGCACCAGGACAAGGGTATTGTGTGGCAGGGTGCGGTGTGCTGCGGTGAAATCACGTGGGTTGAAGGGCTCCCCGAAGGCAGTAGAGTCCCCCTCGAATTCTTCCGCATAGAAACTGATGGTATGGAGCTCGTTTCGGAGGGCGGTATCGAGCGTCGTCATGACGGACTGAAGCGATGCCTGTGTCATTGTGGGATTTTCTGAGAAAGCGCCTTCTGCGTCTTGCGTGAGCGCATAGCGGTTCATGAGTCCGATGAGACTCTCGTACGTGATGTCATCTGGGGCGGCGACGTTCCTCGATCGCAGAAGCCAGAGCAGCGCATCACTGAGATGGAGCGCAGCATCGGGATAAAATTTCGGATCATCATTCAGGATGCCACGGGATTTCGCATAGGTGAGAAGAGCTGCTGATGAACGGTCACCCGGAACATCGCTGAAGGGTTTTTCTCGTGTTTCCTCTACATTCCGCTTTAACGAAGTCCAGAGAAGGACGAATCCGTCCTGACGCGAAAGCACCGCTTCCTCCGCAAGAGCACCGAAAGGAAGCATCAGGAAAAAAAGGAGGAGCCCAAATCGCATCATGCGGGAAGCATTATAGCGAAGCGACTATTTCGCTCCCGCCCCGCTCACCAATGCGGTAATTCCGCCAAGCCGTGAGAAGTGCCCTGCGGGTCTGTGGGCCGACCATGCCCGCTCCGGTATCCGCGAGCGACTGGACAATGCCATGGCTGTTCTGGAACTTGTACACGATGCTCATGAGTTCCTGATTGTACTCACCGTCGATCTCCCCATGGTACTCCCTGAGCAGGCTGAAGACGCGCTGGAGGACACGCACGGATTTCCCGGATGTTCCCCGAAGGAGAATATCCTCTCCGGGGAGAGGGGTTGGGAGCTCTGCGGCGATCATGCGGTGCGCAACAATTGCACGCCGGGTCTCTTCGTCTGCGAGTTCCCCCGTTCCCGCGATACCAAGGTCCCGCTGGAATGCCTTGAGCGCATCACGCGTGACGTCGCCGAAGTAGGCTGTGATGTCATGGTCGAGGTAGCCAAGTTGCTGCAGTGCATGCTGGATGGCGGCAACTGCCGCACTTGTATCGCCATAGCGCGGATCCTCGATAGTGAGGAGGGCAATGGGGTTGCTTGGAATATGTGCGAGAGCACTCGAAGGGGCGGGGAATTTCTCGAGCGAGAACGATTCCGCCGGTAATTCCTCGTGATCCGGTCCGTAGACATTGCCGGTCACTCTCCTTGCACCCCACTCCAGCGCGCGTGCGAGTCCTTCCTCTCCGTGCCCCATCCAAAGATCGATGCGATGCATGCCACTCTCCTCCACGACGATGCGTCCGCCTCGGTCGTGCACCGTCCCGACGACGCCGATTTCCGGGAGCTCGATGCGCGAGCCGAAGGGGTATTCCGGAGGAGCGGCGATCATGCCGGGGTACACTTCGGTCCCGTCGTTCCCCGCGATGCCCCTCCCATTGAACGCGATGTCGGCTTCGTAACTCCCCAGGTAGTAGTGCTCCTGGTCGGGGAGGGGAGAGTAGTAGGCGGTCACGAGGAATGCTTGCTCACGGCCACAGGCATCGTGCGCGCTTGCCCTCACAGGAGAGGCAATGGAGAGGACGAGTGAGGTGAGGAGGATCGTTGTGGGGTAGAGTTTTATGTTTTTTGTCATCTCACTATTATACCATACTTTTCCTCTTCGAGAGAGCCGTGAAGACGAGAAGAATGAAGAATGTGCCACTGAGGACAGCACGCAGTGAAGGAGTGCTTGTGTTCTCTTCTCCTCCAGTCAGCGTGAGGAGAGGAGGGAAATCTGCTTTCGCAATCTGCGGGAGGAGATCTGCAAGGAGTTGAGGGAGAGGGGGATTTGCTCCTTCGTCGTTCCTCTTGGGGAACAGTGGGCGGTATTTGGTTTCGAGGAGAGAGAGGGGCGAGGGCGAGGATACGAGTTTGGGGGACGTTTTTGGTTTCTGGTTTCTGGTTTCTAGGAAGATCCTGCGGCAGATGTTTTCTTCTCCCGGGGTGGGAAGAGAAGTACGACACCAGTGTTCCTGTAGGGGCGTTGCGCGCAACGCCCCTACGAGAACATATGCCTCTCCACGTTCCATCTCGGGATACGTCATGCTTATCGACATTGCTCCATCCGGGGATGTCAGCGAGAGCGCTTCTCCTTCATTATTCAAGGTAATGCGTGTTTCAGAGCTTGGGAGCAAGAGGTACCCGTGTGCCGGAACAATCACCTCCGGTCCGAGTGTGCGCGGGGAGCTGCTCCCTTCAGGCGCATCATCGAGGATCCAGCCTTCGAGAAGGGCTGCTTCTTCTGTGGGGTTAAAAAGTTCGATGTACTCCCCAAGCGTTCGCAATGGTCCATCGAGTGGAGGATTGCTCATGACTTCGCTGAAGAGAACCTGCATCGTATATTCCTTGGGGAGGAGTGTATCGGTGCCGGTGCCAGTTTCTCCTAGAGCTTCTCCCGCGAGCTCTTCTGCAAGGATGATTTGCCCAGAGGGCGCATCCTTCCATGAAAGTTCCGACACGATTTTGCCCGCGCCATCGAGGAGACGAACGCTGTCTTCTGTGTTTGTGAGAATGATCCTCGTTTCCCCGGAGAGGAAACGGTGGGTGGTGCCAGGCGCGAGCACTATTCCTGCAATGCGGTACGGCGTACTTCCCCCTTCCTCATCATCCAGAGTCCAGCCTGTGAGATCGATGAGTGCTTCCCCTCTATTGGTGATCTCTATCCACTCGTTTCCCTCGTCTAAGCCCTCTGGGTTCGGAAGTGCTGCGGAGATTGTGACCCGGGATGTCGCCCCCGTGCTCCTCCCGAACCGATTTCTCTCTCCGGGCGTCAGGATCGGCGTCCAGGTAAAGGTGCCAGTATCCTGCAATGCGTAACTCTCCCCTTCGCGCCCTTCTCCGAACGCAATGTCTTCGAAGAGAATACGGCCGGGACCGAAGAGGCGGATATGATCGGTGTCGTTATTGATGGTGATGCGCGTTTTCTCTATGGGGAGGAGCAGGTACCCTTCCGGAGGGATCGTGTACGAGTCGAGAAGATGTGGAGTACTCCCTCCCTCTGCATCGTCCAATTCCCATCCGCAGAGGGAGAGGGTCGTGGGGACGGTATTCTGTAACTCAATCCATTCACCTTCTGCATCGCTTCCCAGTGGGTTCGGGAGGAATTCGCTCACCCGGACCCCGACCGTTGCGGAGGGCGCGCAGGAGGTGCGTCCGCCGCCGCCGCTTCCTCCGACCCCTCTCGTTCCCCCGCCACTTCCCCCACTTGTGGAAGGTACGTCCTCTGCAGGTGTTTCTTCGGTGACTGATGCGGTGAGCGTTTTCTCCGCTGTATCGCCGCAGAAGTCTGTGTAGGTGAGGTGAATACTGTAGGTGCCGAGGGTATTGAAGGTGTGTGATGGGGGATTGCAGCTCACGGATGTGAAACCATCCCCATAGTCCCATGCACATGCTGCATGGACGGTCGATCCCATCATCACCTCCGCAATGAGATTGAGCGTGACATGCTCTGGAGCTGTCGACTCTCCGCTCTGGATCGTGATCTTCGGATCTGAGGGCAGATCGTCATTGGGCTTGCCTTCCGTCGGAACGCAGAAGGGTTGAAAGGTTCGCCCCACGCCGCTCGACCCTGCCCCGCTCTGCGGGGCAAGTCCGAAACTTACTTCTTCCGCGGTCTCCGGATAAGTCCACTGATCCATGAGCGTACCTCCGCGCCGGAGCGAGAGTGTTTCATCTCCATTATCGAGTGGGAGACCTGTTTGGGATTTGCGCAACGAGATGTGTGCCGTGGGTTCTAAGAGGGACGGAGCGGGGATCGTGAAGGCATCAGGAGAATTTCCCTCATCGAGGATCCATCCACCGATGTCGACGCTCTCCGGGCCGAAGTTCCCAACTTCGATCCACTCCTCCGTATCTTCTCCGATGGGATTCGCGAGCACTTCGGTGATCCGCACGTCGGGGAAGAGCCGGGAGACTGTCGTAGTTCCGCTCGACGTATTCCCTGTGGTATCGATCGACCGCAGGGTGAAGAGGAACCCCGTGCCACCACCGATTCCTTCAGTGAAGGTGATGCCTGTCCCTGTCGCAGGAAGCGTGATGCCATTTCCTCCATGAATATCCGGAGAGAAAGAGAGTTCTTGGGATGTGAGATCGAGCGAGATGCTCGGGACCCAGGTCACTTCAATTCTGTCATGCTGAGCGGAGCCCGAGCTTGTCGAGGGCGCAGACGAAGCACGTCGTACCTCCGCACTGAAAAGCGTCGCTTCTTTCGGGGGAAAGGTATCAAGTGAAGGTCCAGTGCCATTCGGGGCATTGGGCGTTCCGAAGAGTGATGCACCATCATCGAAGTTGAAGAAGGTGGTTGCCGTCCGCCAGTTCGTCTTCTCCGTGCCGGAGCTCTGGAGATCGATCCGCTCCATGGAAGCCTTCGGTGGATCGTTCGAGCCTGCGAAAGGGTCACCGATACCATCGTCCACGGTATCGATGAGCGTTCTTCCGGATTCTCCTTGAGGAGCGTAGAGCCGAATGAGGAGTTGGGTATTTATGAGACTCATTGCGGTATCGACGAAGTCGGCTTCGATGCCGAGGCGTGAATTCTCCTCATCGTAATTACTGATGAGGAACAGCGCTCCGGAGCCGATGACGCTTCCCTGTGGGAGCATGAGCATATCCTCCTCCACCCCACTCGAGAGCTTCGTGAGGATCCACCCACTCAGAGACATCGCTCCCGTGCCGGTATTCGTCAGTTCGATCCACTCATCTGCAGTCGAAAGGTCCGTCCCGCTCCAGAGGAGTTCAGAGATGACGATGGGGGGAATGGTCTCTTCTTCGCTCAAAGCAGGGAAACTGATGAGTACCGCGATGCCGATGAGCACACCCCGCATGCGCATAAAGGGGGAGATGGTAGCAACGAAAAGCACCAAGCACCAAGCTCCAAATTCCAAATGACGACTGAAACTTTTTTGGAGTTTGGTATTTGAGATTTCTTTGGGATTTGGGTCTTGCCTGCCGGCCGAAGCCTCGGCGAAGGCTGGGGATTTGGGATTTTGGGCTTCTTCTGCGCAGTGTACATAAATGTATATTGAATAACAAATAGCAATTATCGCAATCTCTCTTTTTCTCTTCCTCAAGCGCAGAGCCCATCCTGAAGCCATAAACGTGGGCATCGCTTTCTCTCGATGCTCTCCCCTATACTGCAACCACTTTCCTTCCATCCAGTCATTTCACTTTTGACTCTTGAAATTTCTTTCCTCAATTTTGCTTCGCACGTCATAGCGATCTCCCTCGAATCGCCGGAATTGTCAGGGTGGGAGGATCTACCCCTGACCCCATGAATCTATGGAATACATCATTGCCGTTCTTGCACTCCTCCTCGGAGGGGGAGTCGGTTTCTTCTTTGCGAAATCGCGCGGGAGCGGGGACCGCATAAGCGCGAAGCTGCAGCAGCAAATTGCCGAAGAGGAACGCAAACTCCAAACGCTCCAGGCACAGGCTGCAACTGCGAAAGGTGAGCTCAAGTCTGCGGAAGCAGAGGCAAAAGCGAAGGCGCGCGAGATTATTGCCGAGGCAAAGCTCGAAGTGCAGAAGGAGCGCTTGGAACTGGAGAAAGATGCAGCGCGCCTCGAAGAGAGGGAGAAGGCTCTCGAAGAGAAAACGAAGGAAGTGCAGGAGCAGAAGACCTCCTTGGAGCAGAAACTCACCGAAGTTGGAAGCCTTCGCGAAGAGCTCGCGAAAGCTGCGGAGCACCATCGCGGCGCTCTCGAGCGCGTTGCCAAACTCTCCGAAGCAGATGCCAAGAAGGAACTCGAGGAGGAATTGAAGCGCGAATTCAGCGCATACTATGCATCGAAGCTTGATCTTCTGAAGCAAGAGGCTGAACGGGACATCGATGAGCGCGCGAAGAATCTCCTCTCCGAAGCAATGCAGCGCTATGCCTCAGAAGTTGCATCGGAATCGACCGTGACTGTGGTGCAGCTCCCGAGCGATGACTTAAAGGGGCGCATCATCGGGAAGGAGGGGAGGAACATCACCGCATTCGAACGCGCAACGGGCATCGATGTCATCATCGATGATACGCCCGGAGCCATCGTCATCTCCGGTTTCGATCTTGTCCGGCGGTACGTTGCGAAGCGCGCAATGGAGAAGCTCCTGGAGGATGGACGGGTGCAACCTGCACGCATTGAGGAAGTGGTTGAATCCATGAAGAAGGAGGTGGGGAAGATGATGGTGCAGTTCGGTCAGCGCGCGCTCGATGAGCTTGGGATTACGGGCTACCACCCCGATCTCATCAAGGTGATCGGGAGACTCCGCTTCCGTACGAGTTACGGCCAGAACGTGCTCAAGCACTCGGTCGAAATGGCACAGCTCGCGCGCATGCTTGCGGAAGAGGTCGGAGCGGATCCGCAGATCGTGGTCGAAGGCGCATTGCTTCATGACGTGGGAAAAGCGCTGGACCACGAAGTGGCAGGGACGCACGTGCAAATTGGTGTAGAGCTCTGCAAGCGGTACAAGATTCGCCCCGAAGTTATTCACTGTGTCGAGGCGCACCACGAAGACATCCCCATTCAGAGCGCGGAAGCGTTCATCGTTGCCGCTGCCGATGCCGTGAGCGGTGCGCGTCCTGGTGCGCGGCGGGAGTCACTCGAGGCGTACATCAAGCGCCTCACAGAGCTCGAGAATGTTGCCCGCTCCTTTCCTGGCGTGCAGAAAGCCTACGCCATCAGCGCCGGTCGCGAGATCCGGGTGTTCGTGGATACGGATGCCATTGATGACTTGCAGCAGCACACCCTTGCGAAGGAGATCGCGCAGAAAATTGAGAAGGAGCTCACGTATCCGGGGGTGATCAAAGTCAACGTTATTCGGGAACGACGCGTTTTGGAAACGGCGAAGTGAGAATGCTTGCCCTCCGAAGCTCTGCAGAGTGTCGGCGACGCAGAGCGAAGGAGGGTGATTCGGGAGCGACGGGTGTTGGAGACGGCAAAATGAAATCCGAAATCCGAAATCCGAAATCCGAATTTCGAAACTCGAAACAAATTCGAAATTCGAAGCACAAAAACTATTTTTCTGATTTCGGATTTCGAGCTTCGTGCTTGTTTCGGATTTCGAGCGGAGCCTGTCCTGAGCCTTGTCGAAGGGTGCTTCGAGTTTCTGTTAGGATGAGCAAAGAAAAAACAATAGTAGCCCTAAAGATGCGCCGAATTCTCCTCGGTTCCCTCATCAATCTGTAAAACCATTCGAGTCCGAGTTTCCTGAGGAATCGGGGTGCCCGCTTCTGCTTTCCAACGATGAAATCAAAGGCGCCACCAACGCTCATTGCTACCTTCACAGTTTTTAACTTCGGAAGGTTCCGTGCGATCCAGAGATCCTGCGACGGGGCTCCGTAGGCGACGAAGAGGAGAGTGGGTTGCG
>CAZQCB010000027.1:0-12034 GCA_964592265.1 uncultured Candidatus Peribacteria bacterium
GCCTGAAGTAATTCTGGAACGTGATCGTCGCAAGCGTCCGGCTCTCGCGCTGCACCTCAACTCCTTCCTTTGCTTCAATCGCCTGGTGGAGACCGTGGCCGTAGCGGCGGCCTGGCATGAGGCGTCCGGTGAATTCGTCGACGATGACCACCTGCCCCTCCCGTACCACGTAATCTACATCGAGTTTGTAGACGGCGTGAGCGCGAAGCGCCTGTTCGATGTGGTGCACTTCCTCGAAGCCCTTCTCCGTATAAATATTCTCGACTCCCAAAAGCTGCTCCATTTTCTTGATGCCTTCATCCGTGAGTACGGCGACGCGCTGTTTCTCATCAATCGTGAAATGCGTGTTTGCTTCGAGTTGTCGCACAAGCGAGGTGTACTGACGATACTTCTCCGTGCTCTCCGCTGCGGGCTGACTGATGATGAGCGGCGTGCGTGCTTCATCGACGAGGATAGAGTCGACCTCATCGACAATGGCGTAATGGAGACCTCGTTGTACCTGGAGATCGAGCGACGGAGTCATGTTGTCCCGCAAGTAATCGAACCCGAACTCATTATTGGTGCCGTACGTGACGTCTGAGCCGTAGGCAGCTTTGCGTTCCTCTGCGCTCTTCTCGTGGACGACGACCCCAGTCGTTATGCCAAGAGCCGAGTAGAGGTACCCCATCCACTGCGCGTCGCGCTTCGCGAGATAGTCGTTGACGGTCACGACGTGCACGCCCTTTCCAGTCAGAGCATTGAGGTACACGGGGAGCGTACAGACGAGTGTTTTTCCCTCTCCTGTTTTCATTTCCGCAATATTGCCTTGATGGAGCGCAATGCCGCCTAAGATCTGGACATCGAAAGGCACCATGTCCCACTTCTGTTTCATTTTTCCGATGAAGATTTCGGATCCGATGAGTAAGCTGCAGGCGTGGACCGCGAGAGCAAAGGCTTCAGGGAGGAGTTCGTCGACCGTTTCGCCGCCTGCAATACGACGGCGGTATTCCTCCGTTTTCCTTGGAATGTCACCGAGTGTCAACGCGCTCAGCGTCTCCAGTTGCGCTTTCACCTCCTCTACTTTCGGCCAAAGCTTTTTGAGTTCCTTCTCTGCGGGGTCACCGAGAAGTCGATTCAATGTGTCTATGAAAGACATAAGAGTAGTATACTTCCTCTATGCCTCTCTACACGAAAATCGGCGACAAGGGGCAGACCATGCTCTATGGAGGTGGTCGCATTTCCAAGGCGGACGCCAGAGTCCATGCGTACGGGAGCATCGATGAACTCTCGGCGCTGCTCGGGGTGATTCTCTCGGAGCTGCGCGGAGATTCACTTCGTCCGAGGCTCCTCTCCATGCAAGCGACGCTCTATCGTTTGGGTGCGGACTTAGCGACCCCGCACCAGACTCGGAGTTCACCCCGAGCAGAGTCGAGGGGCGTCGATGCGGGGCAAGCTCCTCGTGATCCTGTTGCAGCGATGCGTCTCACGGAGGCCGATGTCACAGAGATTGAGCGCTATATTGATGCGGCGGAAGCGCGTGTGCCTCCACTCACACACTTCATTCTTCCCGGAGGAACGAGGAGCGGCGCACTTCTTCACCAAGCGAGGACCATCTGCCGTCGTGCTGAGCGTTGGGTCGTGATGCTTTCGGAACGTGAAGAGGTGAATAGTGCGGCACTACGCTACCTCAATCGCTTGGGGGATGAGCTCTTCGCACTCGCACGAGTGGTGAATAGCGAAGCGGGATTTCCGGAAGTGGAACTCTCTTCCTCTTAACTCCCATGGCACGTGATCTTACCGGCGAAGAAGCGCGGCAACTCGTTGATGACATCCTTGCACGCACGAAGAACGACTTCATCCTGCATCTGAGCTGGAAAAAGGAAGGAGTGACGAACAAGATCGAGCAACACCTGAGTTTTCACGGCACGTGGAGCGCGCAGGAAATCCTTGCAACGGCGAAGGGGAGAAACGAGCAAATCGAGGAAATCATCCTGCGGAGCATAGGGGGAGGAGAGAAGCGGTGAGGAGGACGTGCTCTCCGGAACACTCAACGAGTGGCGGAAAGCACCTCGTCCTCTCCTTCCAGATCACAAGCGGTGATGCGCACGCGATTCCCCGCGGCTGCCTGGATCACGTAGGACGTCCGATCTGCACTCCCCTGTGGATCCTGCGGAATGGCGAAGATGTAGGTGGGGGCGAGTGGCCCCGCGAGATCCAGACAGCTGTCGGCACCTACTGTTGCATCCGAACAGAGACCGGCCGCAGAGCAGCCTGTTGTCGCAAGACCCAGCATACGCACGACCGTATCGATGCAGGGGCCCGTTCCTCCCAAGTGGCAGGGCATGCTGGCGTTATGGTCCAGGGCAAACTGCCAGACAGCATTCAGGAGGGCATTGATATCTGACCGCCGCTGCGCATTTCGGGTGTCCCCGAGCTGCTTCGCAGGATTGATCGCGGTCACGATCACTGCGGCAAGCACCCCGATGATGGCGATCGAAAGGAGGAGCTCCACGAGCGTGAATCCTTTCCTTTGGTCGGCAGCGTATGGCATTGTCATTCAGGGTAGAGGTTCAGAGCTCTCTCTTCAAGAGATCAATTTCATCCCGCAGGTCAGCTGCACGCTCGTCCTTCGACAAGCTCAGGACGAACGTGCGTCCCTATAGTTCCCGCTTGAGTAATTCAATTTCATCCCGCAGGTCAGCCGCACGTTCGAATTCCAGGGTTTCGACTGCAAGTTGCATTTGGTTCTCAAGCTCTTTGAGGAGGCGCTTCTTCTCGTCTTTGGGGATCTTCCGGTGATCGTATTTGGGGCGACGGAGTTCGAGGCGACTTCGCTCTTCTGCGATGTCATGCACGGCTCTCTCAATACTCTTGGGGGTGATGCCGTGCTTGCGGTTGTGCTCTTCCTGAATGCCCCTGCGGCGATTGGTCTCGGCAATTGCTTCCTGCATCGCGCGCGTCATCTTGTCTGCGTAGAGCGTGACGTGGCCGTGGATATTGCGAGCGCAGCGACCGATGGTCTGGATGAGTGCGTCGCGCGAACGGAGGAATCCCTCCTTATCCGCATCGAAAATGGCAATGAAGCTCACTTCAGGAAGATCGAGCCCCTCACGGAGGAGATTGACCCCCACGAGGATATCAATGTCTCCCGTGCGGAGAGCTCTCAGAATCTCCACGCGCTCGAGTGTCTCGATGTCTGAGTGGAGGTATTTCACCTTGTACTCCGCATCGAGGAGGTACTGACAGAGATCTTCTGCCATTTTTTTGGTCAGTGTCGTAATGAGGACACGCTCCTTTCGTTTCATTGTCTGCCTGATCTCCTGGGTGAGATGCTCCACTTGGTGAGCGGTCGGCCGCACTTCCACCGGGGGATCGAGAAGACCTGTTGGTCGGATAATTTGCTCGACGCGGTGCTCCGGCGGTGTGTGCTTGAACTCATAGGGACCGGGGGTCGCGGAGATGTACACCGCTTGGTTCACACGCTTCTCGAATTCGTCGAAGCGCAGAGGACGATTATCAAGCGAGGAGGGGAGTCGGAACCCGTACTCGACGAGCGTCTGCTTCCTGCTGCGGTTCCCTTCGTACATTCCCCCGATTTGAGGAATAGTCATGTGGGATTCGTCGACGAAGAGGAGGAAGTCCTTGGGGAAGTAGTCGAGGAGTGTCTGGGGGGGGTCACCGGGATTCCGGAGATTCAAGTATCGGACATAGTTCTCAATGCCCGTTGTGTATCCGGTTTCGAGGAGCATTTCGATGTCGTATTCAGTGCGTTGACGAAGCCGTTCTGCCTTTGCACCTTCCTTTGCCTCCAGGAGCTGTCTTTCGCGTTCTGCGAGTTCTGCGCGGATGCCCAGCACCGCCGCTTCGATTTTCTCGCGCGTGGTGACGTTATGCGCTGCGGGGAAAATGGTAACCTCTTGGAGTTCCTCAATGAGTTCTCCTGTGAAACTCTCTACCTCCGCGATGGATTGCACTTCATCAAAATCCATCTCCATGCGAATGACTGTCTCGCCGCTTGGAGGGAAGACCTCCACGGTATCCCCCAAGACGTGGAACATTCCCTGCTTAAATTCGATACTGGAGCGTCTGTACTGAATGTCCGTGAGACGACGCAGGAAGGTATCCCGGACCAGATGCTCGCCCCTCCGTACCGTGATCGCCAGTGATTCGTAATCCTCCACATTCCCGAGTCCGTAGATGCAGGAGACGGAGGCGACAACGAGCACATCTCTCCTCGTGAGAAGGTTCAATGTCGCAGCGTGGCGAAATTTTTCAATCTCTTCGTTAATCGAGGCGTCCTTCTCGATGTACGTGTCTGTCTGGGGGAGGTAGGCTTCCGGCTGGTAGTAGTCATAGTAGGAAACGAAGTAGGAAATGGCATTGTCGGGAAAGAACGATTGGAACTCACTGCAGAGTTGCGCTGCCAGTGTCTTATTATGGGCAATGACGAGCGTGGGACGCTGAAATTCCTGCACGAGATTGGCCATGGTGAAGGTCTTCCCCGTGCCTGTTGCCCCCAGAAGTGTTTGGTGCCTCATTCCCCCTCGGAGCCCCTGTGTAAGCTTCGCGATCGCCTTCGGCTGATCCCCCGCGGGGCGGAAAGGGGAAACAAGACGAAAGGGTCGCTCCTGGGACATGGCGTTCCATACTATACTCACTCCCGCATGACCCAGCGCATTGAACGGGTGCTCTCCAGCGCTCTTCTCCTTGGGCTGATCCTCTTTGGAGGGTACGTCACACTCTCCTTCATTGGGGCAGATGGGCATATCACAGTGCTCCTACCGCAGGAGACATGGCGCGCTATTACCCAGGAGATGTCTTCCCGCTTCCTCCGTGGACTCTACGGTCTCGTTCCTTTCCTCCGGTACCTCTCCTTCCAACTGCGCCCCTTCATGCTCTATGCGGTGCTCTGCGGACTTGCCTACGGGGCATACGTCACCTACCACGTCCTCAAATCAGGGAAGCTGTACCTCGATCTCCGACTCTCGGTGTTCCATGTCCTTGGCCTCTCCTTTGCGAGTCTCTGGCTCATCTACACCACCCTCTTCTATGCGCCCCTCCCTGGCATGCAGCAGAATGTGCTCATTGAGCCAAACGCGGAGGTGTACAGTGAAGTAAAGGAGGAGGGGCTATCTACCCTCCAGGAGAATTTCCAGCGACTGCTCGATCGGGGGTGTCTCACACAGAATCCTGAGTTGCACTCCAAGGGGAATGCGCGGGTCTTCTCCTACGATTTCCTCTGCATGCAGCGTTCCTTCGTGACGAGAGTCCTCTCCCAGGCTGGAGCACTCCTCTTCCTCATGCTCGACTTCCTCATTCTGGGGAGAGGGATTCTGGTGGTCCTCCGTCTGCGTTCACCCTCACGTCTTATCGAAGGAGTCATGAGCCTCGGCCTCGGGGCAGCAGCGATGATGTTCCTGCTCTGGTTCCTTGCACTTTTCTCCGCTCTCTTGCTGCTTCCAACCTGGGTGCTCCTCCTTGTCATTCCTCTCCTCGGGTACCGGCAGACTCTTTTCTGGCTTCGATTCTCCTTCCGAGAGACCTGGCAGTACCGGGGAGCTTTCCATGCACTCTCCATACTTTTCTGGTGGCTTCTCTTGAGCTACCTCATGTTCAACTTCCTCACGGTGATACGCCCCTTTCCCATTGGGTGGGATGACTTGGGGAAATACATCAATCTCCCGCGGCAACTGAGCTCGTTTGGTTCCATCATTCCCGGTGTCCTTGCCGTGCAATGGGAATACCTCACGTCTCTGGGATTTGTCCTTTTTGGCTACGAGAGTTCCTTTGGATCCGTTCTCGCGCAGCAGATCAATTGGATGGCAGGACTCTTCGCGGTGCTTGCAGTATTCGTCTGTACAAAGACCGTTCTGGGCGGACGCACAGGTGTCATTGCGGCTCTCTTCTACTACACGCTCCCCATGGTCGGTCACTTCTCCTTTGCGGATATGAAGACGGAGAATGCGCTCCTCGCCTTCGGAGCCCTCGGTCTCGTGGCTGTATTCCTCTCCCTTGCGGACAAGCTTCCTCTGCGTGAGGACGGAGCAGTGAATGGAGAGGTGCGGAGGCGTTGGCTGCTCATTGCGGGAATTCTCTTCGCTGCGGCATTCGGGACAAAGCCCACGATCCTCCTCCTCCTCATCACCGCAGGAATCATCCTGACAGCGACTCTCCTGGGGAATGTCAGCGCCATCGGCGTCGCTTTTCTCTCCTTCGCACTCTTCAGTAAGTTCGGCATCCTCGATCTTGGAACGATTCTCGTGAGAGCGATGGGATTCTCTCACTCATCTCTCCCGTTCTGGGGATTACTTTTCTTCGGAGTGACGGGACTTCTCCTTTTTCTCTTTCCCCTTTTTCGAAGGGGCTGGAGAACCGCTCGTGAAAGTTTCCGTGAATATGGCGTTGTTCTCTCACTCCTTCTCATCGGGTTTCTCGGATATGCCGGTCCGTGGATGGTGCACAACATGTGGCTTAATGAGAGAGTAGCTATTAGTGCCACACTCACAGCGCCGAATACCATCACTCCACTCATCGAGTATACCGAGGAGAATATTCCCCCCGGTGCTCCTCCCGGGTCCCGTGGGCTCCCGAAGGAGCTCCAACCGGATCTCACACACGAACGCTGCATCGGGACGTCCCGGGAAGAAGAACTGGATCGTTACTGGGGATTCGGAACAGGTCTGATGCACTATGCCGGACTCCCGTGGCGAGTCGTCATGAACAGAGATTCGCAGGGGTACTACCTCATCACCTCTCCTCTCCTTCTCCTCATCCCCCTCCTGCTTCTCCTCCCTGCCTTCTACCGGCATCGTGCCTTGCGGCTGCTCTTCTTCGGGACGATGCTCCAGGTCTTCCAATGGATCTTCGTGGGGAATGGCATACCTTGGTATGGCATTGGCATGTTCCTGGGGTTTGCCGTGTTTGTTGATGCACTCTTCACGCATGCACCGAGCCCCCTCACGCGATTTGTCATGGGAGCACTCCTCTTCCTCTCCATTGCTCTGTCCTTCTCCCTGCGTCTCTGGCAGTTTGGCATGCAGCATAACCTCTATGAGTATGCGTGGGGGAAGGCTTCCGCGGAGGTACTCCGTGAGATGACCATTCCGGATTACGACGACATCGTGGAACACGTGGAGCGTCTCTCACAGAATCCGGAGAGGCCGTTCCTCTATCGTGCGGGAACCTTCATCAGCTACTTCATCCCACGCAACCTCACCGTGATTGTGCAGAATGATAACCAATTAGGCTTTTTCAACTGTATCAATCAGGAAGAGGATCATGCACTCACACTCCGTCGACTCCAGGCGCTCGGATTCCACAGTATTGTGTTCGATACGAATACCGCGACCATCGAACAGGATCCCAATGGGACCCTCCACCAGAAGGTGCAGCGCTTCATTCAATTTGCGAATGACCAATCGCTGCAGATCACACCGATCGTCAATAACCCCGGGCTTGGCATTGCGTACATGATTCTCCCCTAAAGTAGTATGCACATCGTTGCCATCATTCCTGCATATAACGAATCCCGCTATGTGCAGGGGGTAGCGCAGGGCGCACGTAGGCATGTAGACGTGGTGATTGTCGTGAACGATGGATCTCTGGATGCGACAGCGCACAGCGCCTCCGTCGCAGGAGTCATCGTCGTGTCCCATGCCATGAACTGTGGGCCAGGGGCTGCAACGATGACAGGGATCCACGCTGCTCGTCTTCTTGGGGCAGATGTCGTCGTGACGCTCGATGCAGATGGTCAGCATAATCCGGAGGACATCCCAAAGCTGCTTGCGCCGGTGCTGGATGGACGGGCCGATGTCGTGATTGGTACGCGTTTCCGCGGACCGAAGAACACCATTCCCTTCCTCCGACGCCTCTTCAATGGTATGGGGAATATGTTCACGTACATGACGACGGGGAAGTACGTCACGGACAGCCAGTCGGGATTCAAGGTCTTTGGCCCCAAGGCGGTGCAATCCCTGGATTTGCATCTCTCCGGCTTCGAGTTCTGCACCGAGATTATCCGGGAGGCGGCAGAGCACCAGTGGAAGGTTGTGGAACTCCCCATTCGAGTGACGTACTCTGAGTACACCCTCGCAAAGGGGCAATCCTTCTCACGAGGAGTCATCACTGCCTGTAAGATCCTTCTCCGTTCCTTTCTCCGATGATCGTGCCGTTTGCTACAGAGCCGGGATTCATCGAGATCACCCCCTACCGGGTGGTTGTCCCTCTCATGGCCTTCGTCATGATTGTGTACGCCTGGAACCATGTGTTCCGGGGAACGAAAACCATCTGGGAAGCTCTCCTCTGGACGCTCTTCTGGGGAGGGATCATTGTCATTGTTCTTTTTCCCAAGTGGATCGGTCTCCTCACGGCATGGACGGGGATCAAGGGCCAAGCAAACGCCGTCTTTGCAATCACCATCGGCATTCTCCTCTTCGTGGTATTCCATATCCTCATTCGGCTTGAACGGATGCAGAAGAGGATGACGGACCTCGTGCGGCATGAGGCGCTGAAGGAAGCAGGCCTTTCGAAATCCGAAACTCGAAATCCGAAATCCGAAACAAGCACGAAGCACGAAAGATGAGTGCTTTCGTTTCGAATTTTGAATTTTGAGCATTCGAATTTGTTTCGAGTTTCGTGCTTCGGATTTCGGATTTTCTCTCATGAAAACCATTCTCTTGATTTCTCCCTACTGGAAAGAGCCCCATCGCTGGATGGTGAGTTCAGTGAAGCTTGCAGAGCTGTGGCAGCGCCTCGGGTACCGCGTAGTTGTGGTCTGCATGGGGCCAAAGACCACAAGGGAGGTCGTGTCTCCCACTCTCACGATCGAGCGGGTGCGGGACTTCTTCCTCCCCGACCCCTTCAATTATGGGATCGCACCGACGTTCCTCTTGCATGTTCTCCGTGCCTTGCGAAAGGAGAAACCCGACCTCGTGATCGTGAACAAGGTGCTCTTCTTCACTTCGCTCGTGACGCCGGTGCTTCGCCTCATGGGCAGGCGCCCCATTGTTCTCACGGATGCGCTTGTCGGCATGACGTGGTGGCCACGGAGATTCTTCCCAAAAATCCTCATGGCACTTGGGGCATGGACAGTTGGATGGCTCGTACTCCTCAGTGCTTCGAAGGTTGTCTTCTTCTATCCGCAACCTGAGCGATGGCTTCGGAGACTTGGCATTGCGGGGAAGTCGCGAGTGATTCCCACTGGAATAGATATGGGAAGATTTGAGAGGTCAGAGGTCAGAGGTCAGAGGTCAGAGATTATCGTGAGTTACATTGGCAGACTGGAATCTGTGAAGGGTGTCGATGATTTCCTTGCAGCAATAGTCCCTTTGAAGAGAGAACATCCGGAGCTTCGGATTCAAGTTGTTGGATGGTACAAAAAAGACCATCCACTCGTGCAAGAATTCGGATCACAAGTCACTTTCACCGGACTCCGGGACGATATTCCTCAGATTCTTGCGAAGACCGACATCTTCGTCCTCCCGAGCTACTCTGAGGGCTTAAGCAATGCTCTCATGGAGGCGATGGCGAGCGGGTGCGCATGCATCGCGACGAACGTGGGAGGAAATCGCTTCCTCCTCGAGGAGGAGGTCTCGGGACTCCTCTTCCGACCGGGGGATCGCAGAGCTCTCCAGGGGCACCTACGAAGGCTCATCGAGGATGAGGCGGTGCGGCACTCTCTCGGCATTGTTGCAAGAGAACGCATAGAAACAGCATTTTCCTGGCAAATCGTTGGGCAGAAGTATGCTACCCTCTTTGCTGATGTTTTCGCTTGTAACAGGCGGTGCAGGGTTCATCGGCTCACACCTCTGTGATGCGCTCCTCGCGCGAGGGGAGCGGGTGATCTGCATGGATAATTTCTTCACAGGGAGGCGTGAGAATGTTGCACACCTCCTCGGGCACCCCGATTTCCTCCTCATGGAGCATGACATCATCTTCCCACTCCTCCCGAAGATGCGGCATCAGGTGACGCGGGAAGGCGTGCGCATTCTCTACAACCTCGCGTGTCCTGCGTCTCCGGTGCACTACCAGCATGATCCGGTGAAGACGATCCAGACGAATGTCGTGGGGACGACGAACATGCTCGAGCTCGCACGTGAGACAAACGCCATCTTCCTCCAAGCATCCACGTCAGAAGTCTACGGTGATCCGGAAGTCCATCCCCAACCCGAGACGTACGTGGGGCACGTGAACCCTCTCGGTCCCAGGGCCTGTTATGACGAGGGGAAGCGCTGCGCGGAGACGCTCTGTTCTGATTACGCGCGGGAGTATGGTCTCACAACGAAGATCGCCCGCATCTTCAATACTTATGGCCCCCGGATGGCCGAGAATGATGGGAGAGTGGTTTCGAACTTCATCCTGCAGGCCCTCCGTGGAGACCCCGTCACCATCTTCGGCGATGGGTCGCAGACCAGAAGTTTCCAGTACGTGACGGATCTTGTGGAGGGGCTCCTCGCTCTCGCTGATCACCCGACGTTCCATGGGCCGGTGAATTTGGGAACCCAGCACGAAATGGCGGTCAGCGACCTTGCGAAGCTCATCCTGAAGCTCACAAAGAGCAAGAGCAAACTTGTGTACGAACCGCTGCCGGAGGATGACCCAAGACAACGGCGCCCGGATAGCACGCTTGCGAAGCGAGAGCTCCGGTGGAATCCCACCGTCTTGCCTGAGGAGGGGTTGCAGAAGACGATTGCGTATTTTCAGGGTGAACTCGCGCGGAAGAAACAGAGTGCAGGCAGCATGAAGTCGCTATGAAATCTCGCGTGATCATCCTCTCCACGTTCCTTACCCCCTTTCGGAGTGGTGCGGAGGCGTGTGCGGAGGAAGTTGCTCTTCGGCTGAGCGAAACATTCGATATCACCATTGTCACAGCGAGGCTGAAGCGGGAACTTCCAGTGAAAGATATGTTGGAAGGGAAGATTCCCGTTCTTCGCGTGGGCTTTGGATTTTCTTGTGACAAATGGTTATTCCCATTCCTCGCCCCATTCGTGTGTAGAGGCGTAGCGCGCTACGCCTCTACAGGAGGGATGATTATTCTTCACGCCGTTCTCGAAACCTTTGCAGGACTCGCACTCCATTTCTGTAAGAGCATTGTTCCCGGAGCAAAACGCGTCCTCACTCTGCAGACAACGAATAGGAGCTTCCTCAAAGGGCCGATCATTCGCTCTCCCCATGCCATCACTGCTATCAGTTCTGCGCTCCTCCAGATTGCGAAGAGGAAAGGACGGAAGGATGTCACGCTCATACCTAATGGCATTGATCTCTCGCTTGTCCCGGTACTCGAGCGTGTGGCGGATCGTATGCTGTACGTCGGACGACTGGAGAAGATGAAGAGGGTCGATCTTCTCCTTCGGGCGTACGCAGAAATTCGTGTAGATCTCTCTTCAACTGCAGAGCTTCGCATCGTTGGTGATGGATCGGAGAGACGTGCTTTGGAGCAGCTTGCGCAAAAACTCGGCATTGCAGATCGTGTGAGGTTTGTTGGGCATATCTCTCATCGGGACGTCTATAGGGAGTATGCGCAGGCGGAAATTTTCTGCAGCCTGCCGCGATCGGAGGCCCTGGGGAATGTCTTTCTGGAGGCGCAGGCTTCGGGATGTGCGATTCTCGCGACAAACGTGGGAGGCGTCCCCGATATCGTGGAGGATGGGGTGACGGGATTGCTGATTCCTCCTGATGACCTTGCTGCAGCAGTCAAGGGACTACGAAGGCTTCTCAAAGATTCGACCTTTCGCAAGACCTTGGGAGATGCCGGAAGGAGGCAATCTAAATATTTTGATTGGAGCAATATCGCGACACAGTACAAGAAGGTCTATGAAGAGGTGCTCGTGTAGCATGGGCATCTTGCCCATGTTACTTCCTCACAAGCTCTTCCGCTCGCTTCAGGCTTTCGTGTGTCCCTGCATCAATCCACTCGCCGGTGAGAACTGTTGCAGTGAGTTCTTTCCATGCAAGGTACTGTTTGCTCACGTCGGTGATTTCGAGTTCCCCACGCGGGGAGGGTGCGAGGTGATGAATGAGGTCGAAACATCGATGGTCGTAAAGGTAGCAACCGGTC
>CAZQCB010000027.1:12044-12555 GCA_964592265.1 uncultured Candidatus Peribacteria bacterium
CGGCCAAGTTGCTCTTGGGATGCTTGGGTTTTTCCTCCAAGGAGAGAACTTGTAAACTGTTTTTCGTTGTTCGTTTTTCGTTGTTCGTTTCAATCTCTGCAACTCCAAATCGTTCTGGGTCTGTCACTTCTTTGAGGAAGAGGTGTGCTCCTTTCCCAGAAAAAGTATGAATGTGTTTCGAGAGATTGTCTTCAAAAATGTTGTCTCCAAGGAGGGCACATATTGGCTCTTCATCCGCGAATGCCTCCGCCATCCCGAGTGCCTGCGCGATGCCTTTGGGTTCATCCTGAATGCGGTACGTGAATGCGCAGTTCCACTTCGCTCCAGATCCCAAGAACTGCATGAAGTCCCCGGCAAATTCCGGACCCGTAATGAGCATAATTTCCTTGATTCCCGCATCCAGGAGAACTTGGAGCGGATAGAGAACCATGGGCTTTCCTCCAATAGGAAGCAGACTCTTATGGGTCGACTTTGTGAGGGGGAGGAGACGAGTTCCTTTTCCGCCGCAGAT
>CAZQCB010000028.1:0-12411 GCA_964592265.1 uncultured Candidatus Peribacteria bacterium
CAGCATGATGAGCTGGGAGTCCATCCATGTGCTCCCCCATGTCTTTACGCGCCACCATGGTGAAGAGACAGAATTTTCACCGGAGCAGTACCTTGCCCTCGCAGCACGGAATGTCGCAGTGCTGCGGCAGCTTGCCAGGGCACATCTGTTGCTCTTCGCTATGGCACGGTTTTGCGCATCTTTCTATGGCAATTTCCCGGCGTTCAGTCCTGAGTTTATGACATTGACCGGTAATGCCAATGCATTGCATATGGAACTCGATCCGATACTTCAACAGCATATTGATGCCTATCGCGACAACATCACGGCTTCTCTCGCAACAGGCTGCCCAGCACTATTCGCCAAATCTTCTGATGGAAAGGATGTTATTACCGCACTGCATGAGTGGATCTTGAGAATTGCCGATCAATTGTTCTTTCCGCATGTCAGAGAAATTCTCGAACGATCGAAGCCATTCAGCAGAAGTAATTCGCCTTGTGTACTGCCCGAGAACGTTCTTGAAATAGTCAGAAGAAAGTAGACTTTACTTCGCCGCCCGCGCTGCCCTCCTCTTCTCTCTTCGCGCCCGCGCCTTCGCCTTGTTCCGACGCTTGCTCAAGGCCGATTTGGGACGACGCACGGAGAGCGTCATGCCCTTTTGATTGTGGTTCGTGTGGCGGTTGCTCATAGTACCGTAGTGAAGCACGAGAAGGGGTACGAACTCAAGTGAGCTCTTCTATTTCTTCCGTTTGAACATCGAGAATTTTTTGGTATTCTGCAATCCAGTGGTCAAAAGCTATTTGAGAAATTGAACTCCCTCTTTCCGAACCGTGACCATAATGCACAATGGATGCCTTTATTAATTCTCGCCATATTGCTATTTCAGTATCACGTTCCATAGAAGAAGTTTAACAAAAAACGGCCGGGAACCCAGAGGGCTCCCGGCGTTTCTTCGTCTAACCCCTTCTTTGGCTAGCTCGAAGAATGCCTCAACATTCTCTTCATGGCGACTGCGCTCCTTTCATGTAGCGCCGACCATGCTTTTGGAACCCCTTGCCCGTGGGGACGCGGGGGCCAAAACGGCATTCGCTGAGGCCGTGATGGATAGTACACCAATATCTGGAAAGAGATTGCTATAGTGTCGCTCTACGTCCCCGTAGTTCAACGGATAGAACACCTCCGTCCTAAGGAGGGGATGCAGGTTCGATTCCTGCCGGGGACACCAGAATGATTTAACTTCCACTAAGCATCTAGAATTCAACGACTTCATTCAAGGCCCCTCGTAGCTCCGAAGGAGCGAAGTGGGGCCGGGGACACCACACCAATGTTTCTAATTTTTTTTTCTTCTCTTTGCGCTTCTTCGATTTCTCTTCCATGTCCACACGCTGCTTAATCTGTGCGAGGATGCGGAAATATTCGACATAGGCAGGGATGTATTCAGGCTTGATGCGGCTCATTGGCTGAAGAGGGAAACCTTACAGACAATAACATATTCAGAACTTCTGCTTCTCCCAAAGCTCATGGAAACGTCCTCTTTTCGCGTATAGTTCTGTAAATGTCCCTTCCTCGATAATTTTGCCACCTTCTACTACAAGAATTCTATCCATTTCTTTGATAGTCGAGAGGCGATGAGCGATGACGACAGCCGTAACCTTTTGGAAGAATTGGTGCAGTGAGTCTCTTATCTTCTCTTCAGATTCTAAATCGAGATGTGATGTTGCCTCGTCAAGGAAGAGAATATC
This sequence comes from uncultured Candidatus Peribacteria bacterium, assembly GCA_964592265.1. Lineage (GTDB taxonomy): Bacteria > Patescibacteriota > Gracilibacteria > Peribacterales > Peribacteraceae > CAZQCB01. The sequence continues at coordinate 1,722 of CAZQCB010000028.1, forward strand.
CGGCTGCTTGAATATGGCTCGCGCTATCCCCACACGCTGCTTTTCGCCTCCTGACAGCTTTACACCTTTCTCGCCGATGTAAGTTTCGAGTCCTTCCGGCAAGCGTTTCAAGAAATCTGTTATATGCGCTGTCGTTATCGCTTGCTGTAACAACTTCTCATTGCTGGACTCGTGAGGATTAGCGAGAGTGATGTTGTCCTTCAGCGTGAAATTGAAGACCTCTGTATCCTGCAATACAACGGCCGAATGTTTGAAGAAAAATGTGCGCTTGATGTCCCGAAGCCGCGTCTTACCTATAAGTACGTCTCCGCTGTAGTTCTCATGCTCTTTGAGCATCAATTTGAATAATGTGGATTTGCCAGCACCGGATAAACCGACAATGCCAATCCTCTCGCCCCTCTTAATCGTAAAGGAGATGTCATGCAGGACTTCTTGATCTGCTCTGTAACCAAAGGAGACATTTCGTACCTCAATGTGGTCCCATTTCGCGGGAAAATCTTTCTTCCCACGTTCGAGGTCGATCCTCACAGGTTCTACCAACATCTCCGTCATGCGGAAGACGCTGTATTTCGCAATCACGAAGTCGAGTAGCACTCTCGCCATTTCCTCGATGTTCTCCCAGATTTTCCGGAAGTACTCGATGAACAGAACCAGCAGACCGAGCTCGTATCGTCCAGAGACGATGCCCAGCGCGATGAAGGCAATGACAGTAAGCGCGAAGGCATTCCCGAAGACCACGAGAACCCAGTCACGGGACTGGTACCAGAATACCCGCCTTCGAATAGCAGCAAAGACATCATCTATCTTGTTTCGTACCCTCTCTTCGATTGAATAGGACATGCCAAGCACCTTCACGCTACGGATGTTGTTGACAGCTTCGTAGGCGAGACCGCCGATCTCCTCCTCTCCCACGTTCACTTGATGCGAGAGAGCGGAGGCTCGTTTCATGAACACACTGGAGATGAGGAAGTACACCAGAATGAAGCCAAGAATGGCAATGGATAGCTGGATATCGAACACTGCGAAGATGATCGTCACACCAACGAAGTTCACGCCGATCTCAATAAAGTTGTTGATCCACATTCGCACGATCAACTGCATGCCATCGCCACCTTTCTGCAGCCGCTTCATCTTGTTGCCTGAGTTCTCTTTCTCGTGCCATGCCAGATCGAGCAGAAACAAGTGTTGCAATGTCTGTAGCTGTGCGTCGAGGCAGATGCGCTCGGCCAAGCGGAATCCGATGATCTTTGCCGTCTGCCGTCCCGTGATGTGGATGAAGTGCGCTAGTCCCGCCAAACCAATCAGCTGCCAGATCGGCACAAGCGATTGTCCAGTTTGGTAGGCGCTGAGAAACGAGATGATTTTTGCCAGCGCGATAGCGGGGTACAGGCGCGCAATATCTCCAACGAGTCTCGTACTTGTGACAAAGAAGAAGCGCCATTTATGTGGACGCAGAAATCGCCAAATGTCGCGTGCAAGCGCGATATTCGAGTAGGCCGGAGCATCGGAAACGGTTTTTGTACTCATAGGTGTTCTTATGCTGATTCGTAACGAATTTCCATAAGAAGCTGCTTTCCATCACTATGAATTCTTCCAGGATCATTGATTTCGCGCACCCGTTGGAACCCAGCCTTTTCATATGCCCGAATCGCTCTTGCATGGACAGCATCGACGGTGAGCCAAATGCGATTCGCCTTGTATTCACGGTGAGCTACATCAGCGAGCACTCGCACGACTTCCGATCCGTACCCCTTGCCCCATTCTGTCTTCTCTCCGATCATCAGCCCCAGACTCAACCCCTCTTCATCTCTCAACTGTGGATTCGTTGAGTTGAAGTGAATGCCGCATGTCCCTATGGGCTTCTGATTCTCATTGAGGATCATAAAGACTTTCTCCTGATCGCTCTTCAGAATGCCTTCAAGCCATTCTCGCTCTTCCTCGGGCGTCTTTGTAGTCTGGATAACATGATGCATGACTTCAGCGTCCTGCGCCCACCGGGTACAATCTGGTAGATCGTCCATCGTAATTGGCCGAAGAGTGACGCGTTCTCCTTGGATTTCCATATCAGAGTTGCTTCAGTGTAGCGTTTCTGGCTTCTAGAAGCGATGTTTTCTGATGGTTGCGATGGTTACGGTATTTCCATAGACCAAAATCATGGATCAAAATGTAGAATTCAGTAACGCTGGGATCACCAGAATGATTGAACTTCCAGTCCAGCAGCTAGAATTCAGAAACTTCCTCCGAGGCCCTCCGAAGCTCGCGGAGCGAGCGAAGGATGGGCCGGGGACACCAGTTACTCTAATACATGGACCACCCTCGTATCCGTCGGCAGCCCCGATTTCTTGAGCTTCACTTCTTTCACCGGCGCACTGTCCTTCGCACCGCAAACTTTCAGCACTTCCTGATAGGCTTTCGGATCCTTGCCGCGGAGGGGGATCACGACGGGCGGATCGACCTCCTCCACGATGTGCTGCACGAGTTTCGGATCATCGGCAGGAATGACGAGCACATCGAGGTCACCCAGTGTTTCCACCTCGTGGTCTTTCCACTCGTGGAGAGGACTGCTGAAGAATCCACAGCGTAAGCCCTCCGCAGTGACAATGTAGGAGACGTGATCACCATGACTGACACCGCGGATCGTGAGGCCGCCGTAGTCGTACTCCCCCGGCCAGGAAATCACGGAAGGCACCGACTCGCGCTCTGGAGTGGCAAGCAGATGATAGGTCTTGTCTGCAGTGGGTTTCTTAGGCGCTTCGGACGGGAAGACTCGCAGCGACCCCACTGGGGTGACGCACGAGACGCTCATGAGCCCGTTCGCGCGGAGTGTGAACATGAGCCGATTCTACCTCATCGCCCTGGAGGCGTTCAATGGAAACACCGAGTAATCGGAGCTTCTCCGGTAGACGCTCGTACCCCCTCTCGATGTACTGCACATCCGTAATGAGTGTCTCTCCACGCGCACAGAGGGCCGCAAGGATCATCGCCGCCCCCGCGCGAATGTCATTGCTGGTGACCGTCCTGCCCCGGAGAGGGGTGGGACCGATGATGAGCGCCTCATGGGCATTGAGAATCTCGACATGCGCCCCCATCTTCTCGAGCTCAAAGAGGTAGCCGAACCGCCCCTCATACAGTCGCTCAAAGACACGCCCGACACCATGCGCCTGTGTGAGAGCAACACCGAAGGCTGCCTGGAGATCTGTGGGAAAGCCGGGGAAGATGTTCGTGCGTACTGCACATGCCTGGAGCGGCCCTTGGGATGAAACGCGTAGAACGTTGCCCCCCTCCCACTCCCACGACGCATGAAGTCTCGTCATCGCTTTGAGGAATGCATGGAGCTGCGAGCTCTCCGCTCCCCGAATACGGAGATCCCCCCCCGTGAGAGCTCCCGCGAGTGCGAAGAATCCTGCCTCGAGGTAATCAGTCGTCACGGTGTGCGGCGCGCCGTGGAGGTTTTTTCCACCCCCAATGGTGAGATCGTGACTGCCGACACCTGCAATGCGCGCGCCCATGGCCTGGAGGCAACGACAGAGATCCTGCACGTGCGGTTCCGCCGCAGCGATGTGTACGGAGATGTCCACGTTACTCCCTGCAGCTGCAAGAAGGAGGTTCTCCGTCGCCGTCACGGAAAACTCGGGGAGGACGACCTCGCCACTTCCCACCCGACCCCGCAGATGGATCGTTTCATCCGTGCTCAGGTTCTCCACCCCCAGTGCTGTCAGCGCATCGATATGAGCATCGATGGGTCGCTTGCCGAGCACGCAGCCACCCGGATAGGCCATCGTGACTTCGCCGAAGCGTGCAAGGAGGGGGCCTAAGAGAAGAATCGCTGCCCGAAACTTCCCGACGAGTTCATGGGGAATCGTACGAGGTTCGAGCGCGTCAGCTTTGATTTTGAGCACATGTTCCTCGAACGAATGGGTCACTCCGAGGTAGGAGAAAATCTTGAGGAGCGCATGGACATCCGCAATATCCGGCACGTTGTGGAGAACCACCTCCTCCTTGGTGAGAAGCGCCGCGCACATGCAAGGGAGCGCAGCGTTCTTGGCACCACTTAAAGTCACCTCCCCCCGCAAGGGGAGAATGCCCTCGATGCGGTAACGGGTGTCCATGGGGTGGGGAGTATAGCGGAGAAAGAGGTTGGAAGCAGCCTACCTTCTACACCCCTCTCCGCCTCACCCTCATCATTTCCCAGACCAATAACATCCCCACCCCCACTGTAATGCAGCTATCCGCGACATTGAAGGTGGGAAAAAAGCCTATTTGAAAAAAATCCGTCACGAGCCCATCGTCCAAGCGATCAAGGATATTGGCAAGTGCACCACCGATGATGAGACCAAAACCAAGAGCATGTGCTCGATGGTGTCGTGCATTGTACGCAAGGAAGAGTACGAGGAGCAGCGCTCCCCCAATGAGCATCATCTGCAGGAGAGGAAAGAAGGTGATACCAAACGCAACACCGGCATTTTCGGTGGGGGAGAGGCCGACCAATTTTCCGATGACAGGCACGCGATGGATCAGGAATGTCTCTGCGAGGAGTCTTCCCGCGAGAGAGAGAAAGAAGGCAACTGTGATGGTGATGAGAAGAGTGGGCAAATGTTCGATTGTTAAATTGTCATACTGTCATTCTGTTACAGAGGCACTCTGTACTCGCTTGCGGACAATTTAGCAATTTAACAATTTAGCAATAGAGTAGTTGCATGTTCCAGAAATACGACCATCTCCTCCTCGGCCTGACACTCGGTCTCTCCCTCTTTGGACTGGCGATGATTGCAAGCGTCTCCGTCTTCGAGAGTTACCAGATCTCCTCGCGACTCGTGAAGCAGGGGGTGCTCGAGGAACCAACGAATGCCTTCTACCTCTGGCGGAACTTCTGGCACGTCCTTGGCGGGTTGGGGCTCATGTTCTTCATCAGTACGATCCCCTATCACGCGTGGGAGAGATTGGCCCCCCCGCTCTTCATCGGAAGTTTGCTCTTGCTCCTTGCTGTCTTCCTCCCGGGCATTGGAGCCGATTACGGCACATCCCGGAGCTGGCTGGATTTCGGCCCGTTCTCCTTACAACCCTCCGAATTCATCAAACTGACACTCATCCTCTACCTCGCCGTCTGGCTGCAGAAACGTGAGCAGCTTGTCCAGACGCTCCAGGAGGGATTCTACCCCTTCGTCATTCTCCTCACGATCACGACCTTCCTCCTCGCGCTCCAACCCGATTTCGGTTCCGTCCTCGTCCTCGGCTGCATTGCGGTGACGATGTTCTTTATTGCAGGTGGCAATACTGTGCACATTCTCGTCGGAGGAACTTTGGCAGGGGCGCTTTCGCTTCCGATGATTCTCAGTAAATCGTACGTTCGCGATCGCTTCCTCGCTTTCCTGAAGGCAGATGATCCCACGCTCTCCGAGGGAATCGGTTTCCAGATCAAGCAGGCACTCATTGCCGTCGGGAGCGGGAGACTCTTCGGACAAGGATATGGGAAATCCATTCAGAAATTCGGGTACCTCCCCGAAGTGCAGTCCGACATGATCTTCGCAGCCATGGCGGAAGAACTCGGGTTCTTCCGGCTCTGCATCATCCTCCTCCTCTACAGCACCCTGGTCGTCAGGGGGCTGCGCATTGCGCGATTCGCCCCAGACCGCTTCGGCCTCCTCGTCGCCTCGGGGATCAGCATCTGGATCGCCTTCCAAACCATCATCAATATTGGCGGCAATCTCTCCCTCATGCCACTCACCGGCATCACTCTCCCACTCATTAGCTATGGAGGATCCTCGCAGTGGGCACTGCTTGCCGCGATCGGCATCTTGCTCAATATCTCCGCCAACTCCACCCACGAGGGAGTACGCAAAGGGCGAAGATGATGCATCTTTGCCATGGAATCTGTACCCTAGTTTCGATGCTACGCGTCCTCTTCTGTGGCGGCGGATCCGTCGGACACCTCGCACCATCCATCAGTGTCTGGGAAGCGCTGCAAGCGAAGCGAGAGGATGTTTCCTGTCTCTTCGTCTGCTCCGGTGAGCGGGAGGATCGCGTGTTCCTGCGAAATCTTCGAGTCCCCTCCTTCCCGATTCATGCACCGAAATGGCAATACGCATGGCAGTTCCTCTTCTTCCCACTCCTCTTTCCTCTTGCATGTCTCGAAGCGCTCCTCATCCTCCTCTGGTTCCGGCCACACGTGATTTTCGCGAAAGGAGGGTATGTCTCTGTGCCGCTCTGCCTCATGGGTTGGCTCTCCTTTCGACCCATCGTGCTCCATGAGTCGGATCGCATCATGGGGAGAGCGAACCGCCTCCTCGTGCGACTCTCCCGGCATCTCTGCATCGGTACACCACAGAAAGAACTCGCAAACGGAACACTGACAGCAAGGATAGGATTGCCGGTGACTGCGACAGGGAATCCCATCCGCCAGGAAATCCTGAGTGGCTCGAAGGATGGGGGGCAGAGGGTGACGGGCTTCTCCGGGAAGAGACCTGTCCTCTTGGTGACGGGAGGGAGTCAGGGGGCACAAGCACTCAATGAGGCGGTATGGGGGAACCTCGAAGAGTTTCTCACGTTCTGTGACATCATCCACCTCACTGGTCGCGGCAAACTGAAGCCGGAGAAAAAGCACGCACGCTACTTCCAGCGCGAGGTGGTGTACGAGGAGCTCTGGAACCTCTTCGCTCTCGCAGATGTCGTTCTGAGCCGCGCAGGTGCCGGCGCGATCGCAGAACTGAGTGCTCTGGGGAAAGCCACCATCTTCGTCCCGCTCCCCGATCTCGCCCATAGGCATCAGGAGGAGAATGCCCACTTCCTGGAAGTCGCACAGGCAGTCATTGTCCTTCCGCAGGAGAAACTGAAACAGGAATTGGTCCCGACCGTGAAGAGTCTCCTGCAGGACGAAGGGAAGCGCTCTACGCTCGGCGAGAGATTTCGCACATTTGCCGTAAGCGATGCGGCCTCGCGCATTGCGAATGTCCTCCTGGAAACTGTACGATAACGCCATGCGTCATTTCACCCTTCCCCTCCTCTGCACTCTCCTCCTTATGGGCTGCACCTCCCGCACCACCCCCCTAAGCACGACAGAAAAGTCGGCAACTGTCACTCTCCTCTCCGGAAAGCACACCGTGACCTTCCAAACCTCCAAAGGGGACATCGCAGTTATGCTCGATGCCGACGCTGCCCCGAAAACCGTGACGAACTTCGTGACGCTTGCAAAGCAGGGCTACTACGACGACCTCACATTCCACCGCGTCATCGCGGACTTCATGATCCAGGGAGGAGATCCCGAGGGCACGGGACAAGGGGGCACGAGTATTTTTGGGGACGTGTTTGAGGATGAAATCAATGCAGAGAGCTACGATTTGCACACGAAGAAACTCTCCGACTTCACGGACGATGCACTGCCGGAAGATGCGAAAGATTGGACGTTACAGCAGTACTACGAAGCACAAGGATACGTGTACGATGACTCACTCGACTCCCTCCCCATGACACGAGGTGCGCTCGCGATGGCGAACCGCGGTCCGAATACGAATGGATCACAGTTCTTCATCATTCAGAGTGAGAGCACTCCATGGCTAGAGGGGAAGCACACGGTCTTTGGGACGGTGACAGATGGGCTTGATGTTCTCGACGTGATCGGGAAGGTTGCGACCGGAGCCGCGGGAAAGCCGCTTGAAGCGGTCACATTTACGGTGGAAGTACGCGACTGAATTCTCTCCATACTCCAACAATGCCCTTGGAACATATCCCACATCCCCGCGCAAGAACTTTGCAAGAAGTGACTCCCCCACAGCAGTGGCAGGTGCAACGCACTGGTTGGGATGAACTCGAACAACTCCTGGATCTTGAGGAGATGATTGCCCTGAAGAGCCGGGAGCGGAGAACGTTCCTGCGCCAGATTGGAAGAGCCTATGTTGATGCACAGGACCCGAAGTCCTCTCTGACCGATCGTGTCCATGACCTCGATCAAGAGATAGAGTCCCTCGAAGCAGAGAAAGCCTCTCTCCATACTCAGTACCGCCTGTTGATCCGTCATGCATTGGGTGAAGTATTCCAAGAAGGAGAATTGGAAACACAGAAATCAGATGAAATCGAAACTTACCTAAGACACAGGGAGGATGGCGCACGTACGCAACTCTCCCTCACACGTGCACTCACGAGAGGCCTAGAGAAGCTTCGACAACAAGAAAACGCCTCACCGAGAACTGAGGCGTAGCTTCGCAACGTGCGTTAGATCCGCTTCAGCACTTCCTCATACACTGTGGATCGGTGCTCAATGGAAAAAATTTTCACCGTGTGTTTCTCAATTCTGTAGATCACCCGATAATCACCAACGCGTAAACTCCAATGTCCCTTGAGGGAGCGTCGAAGTGGTTTGCCAAATATCTCGGGTGCATTTTTCAATTTCTCAGAGATGGCCTGCATTATGCGATCCTGCTCGTTCGGAGGCAAAGCGGGAATATCACACTTTGGTACAAGCTTGTGGTATTGAATATCAAAGCTCATTTCTTCCATGCTTCCTCATGCGAAACAAACTCCGCATCGGGAGTGTCTCTCTCCTCCGCAAGCTTGCTGAAATATTCATCTTCTTCGATCTCCAGCGCCTTCCCAATCAGTTCCGCTGCCTTCGTCGCCGTCGGCATCTCATCGCGTAGCGCGATGCCCTGGAGGAAGACGTAGAGCTTCTTCGGCAGACTCACGTTGATGCGTTTCTTCTTCGTCGCCATGGGAGAGTACGGGTAAATGAGTTTGAAGGGTGGCCTATACAGTAGTGTATCAAAAGTGTATCACCTATGCAAGTGCCCGAGAGCATGAAAGCTGCACCAACATGCAGACAAGAATCATGCTTCTCAACCGGGCGGGCGGGAAGGAAGATTCTCCCAACCCGGGCGAGGTTCCTTGGCACCGATCAATGTCGGTGGAGAGCCAGTGCATTCGCGCATCTCCATCGCATCTCGGCTGCAATTGATCATCTTGAAATTATCGAAGTGGCACCGCACGAAATCGACATTATCCATGTACACGTTCTCAAAGGTCGTATTTTTGAAGGTGCAATTTTCGAATAGAGAACAGGTCACACTCCCGCCGGAAATGTGCGCATTGATGAATTCTCCACCTTTCCACTTACTGTCCAACACATCCCCTTCGTTGAGGAAGAATTCTCCACTGATACTTTGACGCCCCCAGACGGAATCGAGATTCTCCAGATTCTCCATACTTGACAAGTATAGAGAGAGAGAGCGCTATTCTGCAAAGCTCAAATCGCAAGATTTGAGGGCTGAGAGCTGTTCTTTGAAAAGAAGCCGAGGAGAAAGGAGGTGAGAAAATGGCAGACATTATCAAGCGTGCTGACGGCACGTACCTCGTACCATTGCCTGGAGCAACGAACGCTCATCTGGACCACTACCATGTGGCTTCAGATGGGACGATTCTCTCCATCAAAGAAGGCGGAGTGCAGCAGTACAACCGTCGAGAAGTGCGACAGAAGATTAGTGCCGTAACGGGCATGAACTTCCCCCCGCACTACACCGTGAATGAGTAGTGCACTGTGGTGAGCAGTCTTTCACCAACTGAACAGCTCTCTCGGCCCACCCCCTCGGTGTGGGCCGTTTTTCTGCTACCATCGGACGCACCAAACATGCGCACGCGCTTTCCTCCGTCCCCTACTGGCTTCCTCCACATCGGAGGTTTGCGCACCGCACTCTTTTCTTACCTTGTCGCAAAAAAAGCCCAGGGAACTTTTTACGTGCGCATCGAGGATACGGATCAGGCGCGGGAAGTAGAGGGAGCAACGCTGAATATTTTGCAGACTTTGCACTGGGCGGGACTTGATCCCGATGAAGGAGTGCTGCTTGCACCCTCTGACGCTTCGACTCCCCGTCCGACCGCGGCCGGGCGGGCGCTCAGCGTGACTGAGAAGGGTCCTTTCGGACCCTACTTCCAATCCAAGCGCCTGAAGCTCTATCACGAGTATGGAGAACAGCTTCTGAAAAGTGGCGCTGCATATCGCTGTTTCTGCACGAAGGAACGACTGGATGCGATGCGGAAGGATCAGGAAGCGTGTCACCAGGCGCCGATGTACGACCGCACGTGCCTTCGTCTATCCAAAGAAGAAGTGGAGAAAAGACTCTCCGAACCGCACGTCATTCGCTTCCGTATCCCGGATGGAAAGGAAGTGATCGCTTCGGACCACATTCGGGGAAAAGTGACTTTTTCGCTCTCGACTCTCGATGATCAAGTCCTGCTCAAAAGTGATGGCTTTCCGACCTATCACTTAGCCCATGTTGTGGATGACCACCTCATGGAGACGTCGCTTGTGATCCGCGGGGAAGAGTGGCTTCCCTCGCTCCCGAAGCATCTTCTCCTCTTCCAAGCTTTCGGATGGGATCCCCCGGAGTATGCGCACGTTCCGCTCCTCCTTGCAAAGGGCGGAGGGAAGTTGAGCAAGAGACAGGGCGATGTTTCCGTCGAAGCTTTTATCGAGAAGGGTTACCTCCCGGAAGCAGTGGTGAATTTCATTGCGCTGCTCGGATGGAATCCGGGGACAACGGAAGAACTCTTCTCGCTCGATGAACTTGTAAAACAATTCTCACTCGAACGCGTGCAGAAAGCAGGCGCGATTTTTGATGCCACGAAGCTCGATTGGCTGCAGGGACAGTGGATGCGGAAATTCCCTCTTCAGGAATTTGCAGCGCGCATTCGACCTCTGGTTGCA
>CAZQCB010000029.1:0-12225 GCA_964592265.1 uncultured Candidatus Peribacteria bacterium
GAAGAACTTCGCTCACGGAACACCATTTTCATTCACAACCGTTACTTCTGGGTCTATTTCCAGGATGCTTTTGCGAAAATCGAGAACGATTTCTCTATTCCTATTTTCGGGAACCGTTCCTATGTGAAAGTGGAGGAACGCGACCAGAAGCCGAATCAATATGATCTCCTGAAAAAAGCGGGAATCCGGTCTCCAAGAATCTTGAGTAGCCCCGATGAACTCAATGGCCAAACGCTCTGTATTGTGAAAGCAAGTGAAAAGCAAAGAAGGTATGAACGAGCTTTCTTCATGGTCCACACAAAGAGAAGTTGGGAAGAAATTGGCGAGAAACTCGAGAAAGAAGGAAAAGTTGATGCGCAGTGGAGAAAAGCACCGATTGAGGAATTTGTTGTTGGAGCACCAGTGAATTTCAACTTCTTCTACTCCCCTCTCTCGAAGGAATTGGAGCTTCTGGGGACAGATACACGCCGCCAGACCAATCTCGATGGATTCTTGCGAATGCCAGCAGATTTGCAAGTTGCAGCATTGAACTGGATTGATCTCAAGATGATCGAAACCGGCCACATCGCGGTGACCGTGAAAGAGTCTCTTCTCGAGAAAGCTTTCGATTTGGGTGAGCGCTTTGTGACAGCAACAAAAGATCTTCTGGGGAAAGAAATCATCGGACCCTTTGCACTCCAGGGCGCGGTTGTTGCAGAAGAAGGAAAGGAGGATATCGTGATTTTCGATGTCTCCCTCCGCATCCCCGGCTCTCCGGGAACGCGTTTTACCCCTTACTCCGGATACCTCTACGGAGAACCCTTAAGTTATGGAGAGAGAATTGCGATGGAGATTAAAGAAGCGGTGAAGCAAGGGAGACTCGAAGAAATTGTGACGTGATTCATTGTTCCATTGCTCAATTGCTCCATTGTTGGAGAACAGCACCCTCTTGCTTTGCGAAGCAATGGAACAATGGAACAATGGAACAACCGTATGACGAACGCCGATATCGCCGGGGTCTTCGCACGCATTGCACTCATTCTGCAACTGAAGGGGAAGGAAAATCCCTTTCGTATCCGCGCTTATGAGCGTGCGGCGACGATTATCCAGAACCTGCCTTCGGATCTTCGGAAGAGCTATATAGCAGGTGGCGTCAAAGCTCTCCTGGAAATACCCGGTATCGGCCAAGATCTCGCATCAAAGATCGAGGAGATGCTGAAAACGGGAAAACTCACATTCCTCCGCGAAATCGAGACCAAAGTTCCCCAGGGACTCCTCCAAATTCTCGAAATTGAAGGCATTGGCCCGAAGAGAACCCTCCAGCTCCACACGAAATTCAAAGTGAAGAGCATCGACGATCTCATCGCTCTGGCTTCTTCAGGAAGAATCGAGAAACTTCCAGGCTGGGGAAAGAAATCTGTCGAAAATTTACTCCGGGGCATCGATCAGCGCAGCCGCATGAAGGGGCGCCTTCCCCTCCCGCAAGCGTGGGAACTCGCTCAGGGGATTTTAGCGGCACTCAAAGACACCAAGCTCTGCGAAAAGATAGAAATCGCGGGAAGTTTCCGCCGCCGCAGGGACACGGTGGGAGACCTCGACTTTCTGGCAACGAGCAGAAGGCCAGCAAAAGTCATGGATGCATTCTGCGCTCTACCCCAGGTCGAAAGCATCACCTCGAAAGGCCCGACGAAATCCACGGTATTTCTCCATGCGGGACTGGATGCCGATCTGCGCGTTGTGGAACCGGATGTCTTCGGAGCTGCTCTTGTGTATTTCACCGGAAGCAAAGACCACAACGTCGCAATTCGGCGCCTGGGGATCGAGAAAGGCCTCACGATCTCTGAGTATGGTGTCTTTCGAGGATCCGCGAAACATAAGGGAAAGCGTATCGCAGCTGCAGAGGAGGAGGATGTGTACAAAAGCATCAACCTCCCCTTCATCCCTCCGGAGATCCGGGAAGATCAGGGCGAAATCGAGGCAGCGAAGAGTGGTACTCTTCCCCGACTCCTGGAATTCAGTGACATCCGTGCAGATCTCCACATGCATACGACGTATAGCGATGGGACAGATTCCTTTGAGGCAATGGCGAGAGCTGCGAAGGCACAAGGTTTGGAATACATCGCGATTACCGACCACGCCTCCGCGATGGGCATGGTGGGAGGAATCAAGAAAACAGGACCCTCCCTCAAAAACTACCTGGATCGCATTCGGAGTGTCCGAGAGAAAGTGAAAGGCATTCATATTCTCGCAGGAACAGAAGTCGATATTCAGAAAGATGGAAGTCTCTACCTCCCCGATGACATGCTCCGGGAATTCGATTGGGTGATTGCCTCGATTCACCAGTACTTCCATGAATCGCCGGAAGCGAATGCCGTGCGTCTTCGGAAGGCTTGTCAGCATCCCTTTGTCCACGCTCTCGGCCATCCGACGACGCGACTCCTGGGGAAACGACCCGGAATTGATTTTGATATCGAAGCCGTGCTCAAGGAAGCAAAAGCACACAATGTTGCGGTAGAACTCAATACTTCACTGGAACGTCTCGATCTTCCCGATATTCACCTTCGCCGCGCAAAAGAACTCGGCGTGAAAGTCGTCCTGGGCTCCGATGCTCACTCTCTGCGCGGCATCGATTTCACCTTCGGCATCACGCAGGCGCGGCGCGGGTGGCTGACGAAGGAGGATGTGCTGAATACGCTGCCGCTCAAGGAGTTTTTGAAAGTCCTCGATATGAAGAGAAAGTGATTGGTATACTCTTCTCCGCTTGCCGAGGTGGCGGAATTGGTAGACGCGCACGACTCAAAATCGTGTACCCACAAGGTATGAGGGTTCGATTCCCTCCCTCGGCACCAAAGCTATAACCTCACTATGACCAATCAAGAAGACTTCCTCCACCGCCTCGAAGCAATCGAAATGCGCAATGCGCGCGTTGAAGCCGACAAAGCCTGGGAGAAGAGTTTCACGCGCGTGAGTGTGATCGCGCTTATCACGTACATTGCCGCAGTAATTTTCCTCTTCTCCGTCGCACTCCCCCACCCGTTCCTGAACGCACTCGTTCCGGCAATCGGCTACGTGCTCTCGATGCAGTCACTGCCGATTGTGAAGAAGTGGTGGCAGAGAAGGAAGTAAACCTTCTGCTGGGCGCCAGAGCAGCGCACCCCTACAATGACGAAGTGTTCCTCGATGAAGCAATCATCACTGTGCATGGAGGGAAAGGGGGCGATGGCGCGGTCGCCTGGCGGCGGGAGAAGTATATTCCGAATGGCGGACCCGCTGGGGGCGATGGAGGTGACGGGGGAAGTGTCGTTTTCGAAGCCGACAGTAATACCGACACGCTCTCCGCCTTCGCTGAGGTGAAAGTTTTCCATGCCGAAGCCGGTGAGAATGGGAAAATAAAACGTATGGGTGGCAAAAATGGCGAGGATCTTATCCTGAGGGTTCCCCCGGGAACGATTGTCACGGATGCGGGAAATGGAGATATTCTCGCGGACCTTCAGTCGCATGGCTCGCGCGCAGTGCTCGCGCTTGGAGGGCGAGGAGGGTATGGCAATGCGCACTTCGCATCTTCTGTGAGGCAAGCACCCGACTTCTCGGAGCTTGGGGAACCCGGGGTACAGCGGCAATTGAAACTTGAACTCAAACTCGTTGCGGATGTCGGCATCATCGGCTTCCCAAACGCGGGAAAATCCACGCTCATTTCCGTGATCTCTGCGGCGAAACCGAAAATCGGTGACTATCCCTTTACGACACTCATTCCGAATCTGGGCGTTGTCACGATGTACGAGCGCCCGGGGAGCGGCGGAGGGAGATCTTTTGTGGTGTGCGATGTCCCGGGTCTCATCGAAGGCGCAAGCGAGGGGAAGGGTTTGGGAGACAAATTCCTCCGACACATCGAGCGTTGCGGCGTACTCGTGCACCTCCTGGACCTCAGTCGCGAGGACATCGTGCAGGATTACCGCGTCATACGAGGAGAACTGAAAAAGTACTCTGCGACGCTTGCAGAGAAGAAAGAGCTCGTCGTCCTCAATAAGATCGATCTCTTTGGGAACGATGCGTCTCTCTTCGCAGAAGAGTGTGAGAAAAACGGCATTCCTGTATTCGCCTCAATCTCTGCGGTCACAACTTTCGGTGTCAAGGAATTCTTACAGAAGCTCTTCCCCATCGTCCTCGAAGAGCGGGAAAAGCGGCAGAGAAACGAACAACAAAAAACAAAAAACAAAACACCCGTTACCCTCCAGCCTCACCTGACATCGAATCGGACAGACGCCTTCACGATCGAAGAAGGCCCTGAGAATACCTTCCGAGTGACGGGAAAGCGTATCGAGCAGATTGCATCCATGACGAATTGGGAAAGCAGAGGCGGCGTCACGCGCTTCCGGGATATCGCAGAGCGCACAGGCCTCCTCAAAGCTCTTGAGAGAGCGGGGGCAGGGGAAGAATCTACGGTGATGATCGGAGAGACAGATGTGAGTGAATTTTGGAGGTAGGAAGCCTTCATTCGCTCGCCTTCAGCCCCTGCGTGATGTACGTAACGGCAGCCTTGAGCGATACATCCGCAGAGACTTCAAAGTGCCGATTGTCGCTCCATGACCGGTACCCGATGGCTTTGTCTCCACTCTCGACAACTGCACCATCCGTCACACTGAGCGAAGTGATGTCACCGGTCTTCAATGCGATAACCAGGGGCCCCTCCCCCACATTCTCGATGGATTGCGCACTGACTTCGACATGCCAGAGAGATGGCACGACGGCCCCGAAGGACTTGAAGTACCAGTTCTTGTGAATGGGAATGCAGAAACCCATATGCGTTGAGCAGTACTGCTGCGTCCAACGGGAAGAAGCGAGATCTTCGCTGCTCATCGCGGCAACATCTGCATCGGAAGGAGTGGCACTGACGCTGCTCACCGCACTCGAAGAAGACGATGGAGAAAGAGAGGATTCAGAGGAAAGAGAAGAGGCAGAGGAAGCCGAAGAAGTTTCTTCCTCTTCGACCTTCACACCTTCTTCACCTTCAACACCGTCTTCCTCCTCCTCTTCCTCGCTTAAGTCTTGGACACAAATCCCCGGTGTCTCCTCTAAGAGACACACATAGCCCTCCGGGCACGCTCCTTCCGCACCCCCTCCACAGAGCATGCGCCGCACCTCGACCTCTTCTCCCTCTGCATTCATTTCCCGGCGAATCCACTCAATGCTCATGACTTGCATGAGTGTTCCTCCTGCCTCCACGGTCGGTCGCACATCTCCCTCCACCTCAACAAACTTCCCCTTATAAAGATCGAGGGAAATCAGAGATCCGGCAGCAGGTTCCAGAAGGACCATTTTCCCATCAGAGAGCGTGAGGCGATGTGTTCCCTGCTGGTAGATCGTCACTCCCCCCTCCTCGAGCAAACCCGTGTACGTCACATTGCGCGTCACGAGCTCCTCTTCACTTAAGAGAGAACTCTGGGAGCTTGAGGAGCTTGCTTCCTCCTCCGCGGGGCCAATCCCTAAGTAACTGCAGGCAGAAAGGAGAATCGGGAAGACAAAGAGGGCAGAAACGAAAAAACGTGAGCGCATGAGAAATAACCGAAAGAAACAGAAGAAGTGAAACCCCAGTGTACCTGAAGATCTTCATCACTGAAAAACTGAATACAAATTTTATTCAATTCATTCTTGTATACTTCTCTGCGTTGGGGCTGTAGCTCAGCTGATAGAGCGCCGCATTCGCATTGCGGAGGCCAGGGGTTTGAATCCCCTCAGCTCCACCATTCGACTCGGCCCTACGGGCCTCGCTCATGGTTCTCGCACCTTCGGTGCTCGAGCCACTTTGCCGAGTCGAATGACTCTGAGTGAGCCTCGTAGAGGCGAATCGAAGAGCCCAACAGAACATCTACAAAAACGCTCACTCCTTCAGCCTCGGGCCACCTTTTCATTTGCGCGAATCGAATGACCCTGAGTGAGCGGAGCGAATCGAAGGGCCCATTCTCATATGAATGTTGCCCAAGTACACTCTTTCCATGCCCCTCCGCCGCCTCCTCACACACATCTTCCTCTTCGCCTACCTCACACTCACAGCCTACGCCTTCTTCTTCACGATGGTGCGCCTCGAGCTCCCCTTCATTCCGAGCCGCGCACTGCACTTCTTCTATGGCCTAATGGCCCCGTACCAAGGATATACGACGGAGAACTTTGATCTGCTTGCAGAAGGCCGGAAGGAAGACGGTTCGTGGCACCGCATCGACCTTGACCCCTACTATCCGATGATCCTCGGGAATCAGGTGATGTACAGGAGACTGCGAAGTTTTCATGGCGAAGGAGAATCGGTCTCGAAGAGGAAATACACCGAATTCGCGCTGCTTCTCCGCGCACACGAGAAAGAGCGTGGAAGATTTTTTGAACGTGTCCGCCTCACATGGCAGGCATGGCCGATGTCTCCAAAGAGATGGGATGCGTTGCGACGAGATCCCTTGGTCAAGAACTATCCGCTTACCGAAGTACCATGACTGACCAGGTGTTAGGTATCAGGTTTCAGGTTTTAGGCACAAAGTTATGGAATCAGTGGAATCACTGGTGGTTTCGGAAGGCTCCTCCGCATGCGATGGCAATCCTTCGCATACTCTTTGGCGCGTACCTTCTCTTTTTCTTTCTCCTCAAACTCCCCCATGTCCCTATCCTCTTTTCGAGCGGTGGTCTGACGCTCCCGAATGACGTATTGATCCCGGAATTCCTCTTCCCTCTCTTCACTCCTCCCTCCCCTTTCGTTGCGTACGGCATTTTTGCAATGCTCCTTTTGAGCCTCCTCTCTTTCACGCTGGGTGCTGCAACACGGACGAGCGCATGCATTGCGGTGCTCCTCTACCTGTACTACGTCCATCTCTCCTTCCATCAGGGGATGACCTCATACATACGTCTCTTCGGTTTCCTCCTCTTTCTCTTCACATTTTCCGATGCCGGGAAGGCGCTCTCCTCCGAGATGCGTCGCAAACACGGATCAATCTTCGCATGGGAACCAGGAAGCGTGCTCACGCAGCGGCTCATTGCCATCCAAATCACCGCAACGTACTTAGGAGTTGGTTGGCAGAAGGTCTGGCTTCCCGATTGGCAGGGAGGCGAGGTGCTCTACTACTCATTCCAGAGCATGTGGGCGACGCCTGCCGCGTGGTGGTTCGTTCGACAGGAGTTTCCGATGTGGGTGTATAGCTCTATGGTGCTCCTCGTCACGTACTTTGAAACTGCATTGCCCTTCGGGCTCTGGATTCCAAGCGTAAGGAAATGGTTCATGCTTGGAGGAGTGCTCTTTCATGTGACGATCTCCCTCTTCCTCTCCGCGATCTGGTGGTTCTATGCGATGATCGCCGCGTACATTACGTTTTTTGAACCGGAAGAAGTATACGAGAGGTGTCAGGTATTAGGTGTCAGGTTTCAGGTGATGAGAGCGCAATGGTCCCAGCATTTCCTGAAATCTGAAACCTGAAACCTCATACGAGGTGCTACACTCTCGAAGGCTCTCCCTCATGCAAGACTTTCTCACTATCCCCCTCCCACCTGTCGCCTACGACCTGATCGCAGTTCTCGTCATCATCTATTTCGCATGGCGCGGGAAGAGGCGCGGTGTCATCAGAGAACTCTCAAGCATGATCAGTATCGGAGGGAGCATTCTGCTCGCTCAACCGCTCGGAAGTCTCCTGCTTCCGCTTTTCTCGACTGCGAATCTTCCCGAAATTATCAAAACACCGATTGAGCTCTCTCTCGGTGGTCTCGCTGCTTACCTTCTCCTGCGGATTTCTCTTTTCCTCATTGCGAAATTTTCGGGACTTTTGAAAGAACGTGAAGGCACTCCCCAAACCCTCATTCATGTAGGAGGAGCTCTCATGGGTTCCGTCTTCGGCGCATTCCTTGTTCTGGCTCTGGGGTGGTACACGCTCTCCTTCGGCTCTCTCTCTTCTCTCCTTATGCAGAATCCCGTCTTAAGTGGAGGCACGGCGCTCGCGAGTGCCGCGCCGGAGTCGAGACAGAAGGAATCTCCGGGAGGAATGCTGAATCTCCTTCTGCTCCCCACACGCATTACGGCAGCGCATGAGGAAGCATTCGCACTCTCCCTCTCTGGGAAGATTGCAGCGCGCTTCAATCCCATCCCCGAGCAGATCCTGGAAGGCGCTGAGGTGATGGTGGACTTGACGCAGCATCCGGAACAAATGCAGAAACTCGCGGAGTTCGCACCGGTACAACAACTTGTGGAGCAACCTTCCATTCAAGAGCTCATGGGAAATCCCGAGGTGCGTGCGCTCGCGGAGAAGGGAGACATCACAGGCCTCCTCAATCACCCCGCCGTGCAAGAGGTGATGAACGATCCTGCGGTACAGGAAGCACTCAAGGGGATGGACATAGAGGAGATGAGGAAGTTCTTGGAAGAACAGAAATAGGTTGTAGCTTGTTAGCTTCTTAGCTTTTTAGGGCAGGGCAAACGCACCGTGCAATAATTCCAATTCCTAAGAAGCTAAAAAGCTAAGAAGCTACTCCCTAAACCAGTTGCTGGTGATCAATGAACAACCTCACGTACAGCCTCTCAATCACTGCGAGTGCCGCATCGAGGAGTTCCTCCATGAGGGCCTGAATTTTCCGAATGCGCGCGTAGGTCTGGGTGAGGAGATACGCACTCCCTCGCTTTGTTGAACGAGCAATGCGCCGCGCCCCTCTCTCGAGATGGGCGACCTCTGCTTTGAGGTGCTGCGTCAGCTTCCGCTGCATGACCTCCTTCGATGGGAGAGACTGTAGAGCCTGCTTTCGGAGTGACACTGCGACTGCACCCGTGCCATCGTCCGCCATACCCCCGCCACTCCCACCCCCAAGGTCCTGCGAGTGATCTTCGGAGACACGCTCCGAAATTTTCTCCAAATCTGAAAGCACAGCAAGGAGGGATGTAATCTTTTCGGGCTGCCTCACCGTGAGCTCATACCCCCCCTTTGACTCCTGATGGGAAGTCATCCTCTCTCTGCCTCCCTCCCTCTGAGGCGTCTGTGACGTCATCTACGTCTATCATGCACCTCAAATGCTTTCTTGTCAATTCCTTTTCGAAGTGAATCCCCTTGAAGAATATGGACGAAGAGGCGGACTCAACCTACGATGTGGCTTAAGTCAAGCCTGATTCCCCTTCTTCCCCACCATCTCTCATGAGATCTCTCTGCACACGTTTCGGCACAGCACTCTTCCTGCATTCCCTCATGCTCTCTGAAGCCTTCGCACAGTTTGGAGCAGATATCCCCGATATCACGAACACCGCAGCCGGCGGCACAGGAGCAACACGGGCCTCCATCGTGACCGTCATCAACTTCGTCCTGACCTTCCTCGCGCTCGTCGCCGTCGTTTTTGTGATCGTCGGTGGGTTTAGGATTCTCGCCGCAGGCGGCAATGAGGAGAATGTGACGAAAGGGAGGAAGACGATCATCTACGCGATCATCGGCTTGCTCGTGATTTTCTTCGCTCGCGTCATCGTTGGCTTCTTCACGGGGGAAATCGCCTCGCTCTTCTAAATCTCTCTCCTCTTGTCTTTTGCAGAAGCTCCCTCATGAGGGAGCTTCTTTGGAATGCTTCTAGTATAGAATGTCGCCAATGCTTCCTCTCCTCCAGTCTCTCGCAGCCCTCGCTGCTCTCGTCCTCGGCCTCTGGGGGCTCCTCCACCTCTTGCGTCTCAGAGCAGATAGGAAGCGTGAGAAGCAACTCGTCTTCCTGCAGGTTCTCATGCCGAAGAAGGAGAGCAAGGAGGATAAGGAGCGCTCCTCGGAGCAATTCTCCACCGGAAAGAGCTTCAAGGATGTGGTGGGAGTCATGGATCACCTCTTCCAATCGCTCTACGGCGTCTACGACTCCCACAAGCTTCGTCGCCTCTTCCGCGGACAGCCCTTCTTCGCGATCGAGTACGCTGCTCTTGCAGGGGAAATCCTCTTCTTCTTCGTCGTCCCCCGGCGCCATGTCTCTTTCGTCGAGAAGCAGATCACCTCCTTCTATCCCGATGCCGTCATTGATGAAGTCGAGGACTACAACATCTTCACCGAAGAATCTGCCACTGCCTCCACGTACCTCGTCCCCTCTCGTTCGGCGTACCTGCCCTTCAAGACGTACGAAACCCTCAAGAGCGATCCGCTCAATGCCATCACGAATGCCTTCAGTAAACTCGGCAAAGATGAGGGCGCTGCAGTCCAGATCATCCTTCGCCCACAGAGAGCAGGCTGGCAGCGGAAAGCGCGACGAGAGGCACAGAAGCTCCTTAATCCAGGAAAGAAGAGCGCTTCCTTCTGGGATCCTTTGAGTTGGCTCTCGGTGATCTTCACTACATTTACTCAAGGAGCTTCGACATACAAGCTGGAGAGCGGTGAGGAGAGGAAAACGGGAGAACGCGTTTCCCAAATGACGGAAGAATTGAGCAAGATGATGGACCAGAAAGCGAGCTCTCCTGGCTTTAGGGCGCTCATCCGTCTCGTGACTTCCGCAAGTACAGAGCAGAAAGCGCTGCAGCAGCTCGAGAATGTAATTGGAGGGTTTACGCAGTTCAATGATATCCAGGGCAACATCCTCATCCGCACGCGACTGCACAATCACCGGAAGTTGATCGCAGGGTTTGTCCGTCGTTCCCCTTACCGGAGTCTCCTCCAGAAACTTCGTTACCACCGGTGCATTCTCTCCTCCCTCGAACTTGCCGGCTTCTTCCACTTCCCAAACATCCTGTACAACAAGGTGACGACCATCAAGTGGCAGAACTTCAAAATCGTTCCGGCGCCGAAGACTGTCCCGGACGGTTCAGACCCGGAGAGTATCAAGCTCGGCACGAATGTGCACCGCGGAGAGAAGACGGACCTCTTCATCAAGGCTGCAGACCGCTTTCGCCACTTCTACATCATTGGGCAGACGGGCACGGGAAAGTCCTCCATGATCACAGTGATGGCGGAGCAGGATTTCCGCCTGGGGCACGGGTGCTGCGTCATCGATCCGCACGGATCGCTTGCGGAAGAGTTGCTCCCCCGCATCCCACGCGAACGTGCGGACGACATCATCTACTTTAACCCCGCGGACACGGAGCGCCCCATGGGTCTCAATATGCTGGAGGGGAAAACCGAGGAGGAGAGAGATCTCATTGCCCTCGACGCGATGAACATGATGGTGAAGATGTTCGGAGAAGAGATCTTCGGCCCGCGCATCCAGGACTACTTCCGCAACGGCTGCCTCACCTTGATGTCCGACCCTGATGAAGGCGGCGCCATCACGGACCTCGTCCGCCTCTTCACCGATGAGGAGTGGCAGCGCTACAAGGTGACGAAGGTGGGCAACCCCATCGTGAAAGCTTTTTGGGAGAAGCAGATGGCTGCGACCGGCCAACGGGAGAAGCAGGAGATGATCCCCTACTTCGCCGCGAAATTCGGCCAGTTCACTACCAATGCACTCATCCGGAATATCGTCGGCCAAGTGAAGAGCGCCTTCGATTTCACGGACGTCATGAACGGGAAGAAGATCCTCATCATGAACTTGAGTAAGGGGCTCGTCGGGGACATTAACTCGCAGCTCCTGGGACTCATCATTGTGAGCAAAGTGCAGGTTGCAGCTATGCGGCGACAACAGCAAGCAGATGCAGAACGCACTCCCTTCTTCCTCTACATCGACGAGTTCCAGAACTATGTGACGCAGAGCATTGAGTCCATTCTCTCCGAAGCACGAAAGTATAAGCTCGGCCTCATCCTCGCGCACCAGTACCTCGATCAACTCGAGAAGGAGAATAAGCTGAGTGGCGTTGTGAAGCTGAAAGGAGCAGTCTTCGGGAACGTGGGGACGATGATGTTCTATAAGATCGGCGCGCAGGACGCGGAATTCTGCGCGAAGGAAATGGCCCCTGCCTTCTCCGAGCAGGACCTCATCAATCTCGATAAATTCAAGGCGGTGATCAAGCTCAGTATCGACACTCAGCCCTCCCAACCCTTCTCGATCACTCCGATGAACCCTTATCTCGAGAGGGGGGACAAGGAAGCTGCTGAGGCGTTCAAACAGCTCAGTCGCTTGAAGTATGGGAGAGACAAGGGGTTTGTGAGCAGGGAAATTGTGCGACGCATTGGAGCGTAACGCCCTCACCCCCGTTCCCCCTCTCCCCGCCTCGCCCTTTCAAAGGTGAAGCATTATTTTCATGGAGGAAAGAACATGTAATGGGAGAGGGGGGCATGGGGGGTGAGGGAGAAACGGGAGCAGACCACAAGTGAGTTGGTGAAATGAGGGATTTGAGGCTTACTC
>CAZQCB010000030.1:0-12073 GCA_964592265.1 uncultured Candidatus Peribacteria bacterium
TCGCGATGGATGATGGGAAGGAGACCCGCATCACCTTCTTCGATGTGGGGGATACGACGAAGGCACTTTTCCGTTTGAACACAGGAGACCTCGTCGGCCTCCGCGGCCCCTTTGGCACGCACTACGCATGGAAGCCGAAGCAGCACTTGATCCTCGTTGCCGGCGGATACGGCGCCGCTCCCATGTATTTCATTGCAAAGGAAGCGATCAAAGATGACTGCACGATTGATTTCATTGTAGGCGCGAGGAGTCAGGCGCATCTCCTCTACCTTGAGGAAATCCGTAGTCTTAAAAACACCACGCTCCACGTTGCAACGGATGATGGCTCTCTGGGGCACAAGGGATATAACACCGAAGTCCTGGAAAAGCTTCTTCCTCAGCATGACACTTCTGTCTTCGCCTGCGGCCCCGAAATGATGCTGAAGCGCATTTCCACGATCTGCGCGGAGAAGAAGGTGTCCTGCGCGATGAGCTTAGAGCGCTATATGAAATGCGGCTATGGCCTCTGCGGGAACTGCGTTATGGATCCTCTCGGCATCCGGCTTTGCGTTGACGGACCCGTCGTAAAAAACGAGGTGTGCGTGCAACTCACGGAATTCGGCAGTTATCATCGCGACGCCCTCGGCAAAAAACACAGCTTCCAGCCTTCGCGCAGCGAAGGATGCCCACCGTAGCCTTGACGAAGGTGGGTGATCTTATTCAATCAGTAGCTGCGCTACGGCCGGCAAGCTACACCTTCTTTACCTTCATTACGTTCTATACGTTCTACACCTTTCCTAATCTCCTCCACACATCTACCGTCGCAGCAGAGACGAGAAGGAGGCTCCCCGCGAGAAACACAGAAGAAGGAACTTTTCTTAAGGGGGCAGCACTGTGCAGTGGTGCAATCGTCTCGATCTGGGCAGGGAGAGGAAGAACCTTGTCGCGGAGCGTCGGCGTCGTCATGAGAGCACCATACGCAAAGAGGAATACCCCCGTCGTCGCGAGCGAAATGCCGACATTGGAAAGGGCACGTTCGGGATCTATGTGTGTTTGCAGCATCAAGACATTATACCAGATCCTTGTAGGAAAATCAAGTAAATTCCGCTCTCTTCGAGCAATCGCGAAGCGATTGTCGAGAAGCTTCTCCATTCGTCCCTCGGCCTTATGGCCTCGTGACTCAGTCGAGGGGAGCGAGCCTCTGCTTTACCGGCGGAAACCTCTCAGGATCAATGGTCCGTGCAAAGCAAGCCTCCCCGACGTCATGCATCCAATTCTCCTGCATGCCATAGGGATCCATGGCCGGGACGGGGACGGAGCGTGCCTTTGAGCCGTCCTCCCCCTTACTGGACGTCTTGAAACTCGCACAGAGTTCGAACCCGAGGTTGCCCGTCACACGATATCCATAGGGTTCTCCGGTCTCGGGATCACGAGGGGGAACGAAACCACTGATGTCATCTCGCAGCTCATCAAGAGTTGCAGGCAACTCTTCCTTCGTCTGCCACTCATTCACGATTTGCCACTGAATCGTATTGAGATCGGAGATCCGCCGCTCATCGAATTGCCAGAGTCGCTCCGCTTGTGGGGAACCGACGACGAAGAATCCCGAAACAATCGCGAGCGCTCCAAGGGCCACCACCCCCTGCACGAAGAGCTTCATGCGGCTGTCCTGCATGGGGGGAATGCTCTTCCGGAGATTCCAGCCATAGTAGAGGAAGACCGCAACGGCAATCACGAGGACAGTGAGCACCTTGAGGAGGAAGCGGGTGGAGATGCCGCCACTCAAGAATTGGTACATCAATGTCACGAGGTCGCCGATGATCACGATCGTTGCGAGGAAGAGCGTGAAGTGGAGAAGCCACTTGCGGACGCGGAGTTCCCGCTTCTCCGGATACTTCAGAAGATCCTTCTGGAGGTAACTATTGAGCCAGAGGTAGAAGGGAAAGACGATGAAGAGGATGGAAATGGGCCAGCGAATGCCAGCCCTCGCATAGCGCCCGTAATCTCCGTGGAGGATGTCCGGGAAGTAAATGTTGATGTAGCCGAAGAGAAGTGCACTGAAAGAAACGACACAGACATAGAGGAAGATGATCGCGAGCAGATGGACGAAGACATCACGTGGGCCGGTTTTCCGTGGTTCTTCCATAGAAAAAGGGGGGAGGTACGGGGAGTATACCCGGTTTCGTTCCCGCTTGTACATGCGGAGAATGTGAAAGGGGGCTTGCGTGCTTTAAGGGGCACGATACACTCTCCCGTAATAGCTTCTTTTCCCCCTCTTCTTATGATGGAAAACCGCTGTACTGTCTGTAAGGCCGCGTGTGCCCTCGTCATCATTGGAGCACTCAACTGGGGCCTCGTCGGTTTGGGTGGCTTCTTCGGCTCGGACTGGAATGTCGTCCACATGCTGCTTGGCGCATGGCCACAGGTCGAGTGGATCGTCTATATCCTGGTCGGTGCTGGCGGCGTCGTGAAGCTCCTCGGGAACAAGTGCCCGTGTGCGAAGAAGATGCAGGGGGGGATGTGATTCCTTACCCCCGCCGCGTATCCATCGAGACGCGCTGCAAAGTGCGGCCTCCTCTCTGACGCAGAACCTCCCACCGCACACGGAGACCAATCTCGTGACGCGTATCGGACGTGATGCGGAGTGTCACTCTCTCCCCTCTTCTCACTTCCAGTGAGTTGGGGAGAGGGAGGAAGATCTGCTCCCAATGTGTACGCGCGGCAAATGGGCTTGTGGAGAGATGAACACCGGGAACGAGCTCACAGTCCCAGAAGCATGCGAAGCCGTAGATGGAGAGCGCTTGGGGTAGAGTCCAAGAAACCTCTCCTCGGCGGAGGCTCCCATTCCGCCGATGGAATTCCACCGAATCCCAAATTTGAATTGCATCTCGCCCTTGAAGAAGATCATCCTTGCGGATGTTCTGTACATAGAGATTATTCAGAGCAATTTCCCTCGCCTCTTGTAGGTCGATCCCAAAACCCACCCGATCCCACGCATCGATCTCCCGCATGATGCGTGGAGAAGTAACGGGCACAACATACTGCGTGAGCTTCTGGGGGATGAGGATTCCTCCGGGCTTCAGAAAGCGCTTCGCATCTTCCATGTTCTCGATGATGTGCTCCTCGTACGCGAAGTTCCCGAGTGTTTCCGAGATCACAAGATCTACTTTCACAGGGTTTCGCACTTCAGACGAATGAAAGGGAATGAAATGGCAGTGGCGAAGATGATTCTTCCGCGCGATGGTCTTTGCGAGTTCGAGCGCTTCCGAGTGCTCATAGAGGTAGCACTTCTTCGCGCCTAGCTTGAGCGCGAGGAAACTTAAAAAGCCTGTTCCGGAGCCAATATCGGCAACGGTCGTCTCCCCTTCTCTGATCACACGTTTGAGAGCCCTGAAGAAGGCACGATTGCGGACTTTGTCTCCTAGTATTTTGCTCTGAAAGTCAATCATTGTTGTACATTGCCTCCTCCTGCTCTACAATGCAATCCGACCATGCATACCCCAAGATGGAACACCGTGCTCCTCATAGGGAGTCTGATTATCTTCCTCACTTTCCCCCTTGCAGCACTGACCAAGAGTAGTAACTCTGGCAGAGGAAGGGGACCACGCCACCTCGATCTCGGTGTCTCCCAGTCGAGCACCTCCTCTGCAATGAGTGAAGATACTGAGGAAGATGATGGTGAAAAGAGAGGGCAGAACAGAGGGAGAAAAGAGCACAGTAAAGAAGTAGGGGGCTCCGCAAGCACCTGTAAGGACGGCCACAAGACCTTCCACCACACGGTGAATACTGAGCACAAAACATGGCACAGAGGGCACAAAGTCGGCAGCAATCCACAGGAGCACAAGGATTGGCACAAAGCCACGATCAAGAAGCACAAGGAGTTTCACCAAGCGATGCGCAGTGGCAACTGTGCATCGAGTAGCTCCAGTAGCTCCTCTACAAGTAGCAGTAGCAGCTCCTCATCAGTAAGTAGCTCCAGTTCTTCGAGTAGCGCAAGCTCTAGTTCGTCTTCCAGCGAGAACTCTTCTTCTTCCTCTTCTTCCTCTTCTTCCTCTTCTTCCTCTTCTTCCTCTTCTTCGAGTGAGAGTAGCGCAAGTAGCTGATTCTCAGTCTACCTTCAGAAGGAGATGGTCATGGAAGAAGGCACGATTGCGTACAGCATCTCCCAGAATTTTTCTTTGAAAATCGATCATGCGTCTGTGGAGAGAGCCCACGCAGTGTGCTTTCGTTGACGGGTAATCACATGCTGTGAAGTGAAAATCTTGGCCAATCGTTCACGCTCTTTCGCACGTACTGTCTCCACGTAAGAAAATACATCCCGAAGAACTTGTGCACCAAGCTCTGGCGCAAACCAACAATTGATGATTTCCCTCCGAAAATCAGCGATGGTTTTTCCCTGCAGATCACTCATATCACCTCGTGTATTGGCTTTTAACACTGCCCGTACCAGAACATCGAAAGTAGGGCGATCAATAACGTGATCGTCATAGACATGTTCTCCAATGGGGGTATTCACGTCAGTGAGGTCGACACCTGCGGCGCTCGCTTCGGCTATCGGGAAAATATAGGGTTGTTCCACAGAACGCATTGTACCGAAAAATGAGCTCTATTAAAGACGTTGCCTGAAGAAGGCGACTGTCTTCTCCATGAAATCCGTCCACTTTGGCCCAAACTCATGTCCCTCCCCCTCGTATTCGATGTACGTGATCTCCTTTCCCGCTTCCTCGAGCTTCATCGCCAGGTGATCCGACCACTCCTTCGGGACATCTTTATCTCGATCACCCTGGAAGAGGAGCACAGGCACCTCAATGTCACTGAGGAATGTCTGCGGTGAGAGCGCATCCCAGACCTCAGGATGTTCTTCGCGGGTACCGAACACGGCGAGCGTGCGGTCTCCTTCATTACGCCTCTCCCTCCAGCGCATGAAGTTCAGAAACACATCTGCATGAATAGGTGCATAGAGCACAGCGGCATTGACAAGGTCAGGGCGTCCCGTGAGGATAGTGAGTGTAATGCCACCCCCAAGAGAATGTCCGAGCATCCCGACGTGCTCGGCATCGACCTGCGGTAGCTCTGCTTTCCGCACCGCAAGGATCGCATTCGCGCTATCCATCGCATACTCAAGATTGCCATCGTACACATTCGCAGTCATCGGACTTTCATCGGAACCTGCATGTCCACGGTAATCGGTATGGAGAACAGCAAACCCCGCACGTGCGAGGTAGTCCTGCTCACGCTTCAGTCCCCTGCCTCGCACATAGACCGCACGATCGATGTAGCCATGGTTCAGGATGACCAGCGGAAACGGGCCCTCTCCCTGCGGAATATTCATGACGCCACTAATGAGAAGTCCATTACTTCGATATGTGATCGCATACCGCGTGTAGACATCGGTCACGGCGAGGACATCTCCAAGTGCAAGATCTCGGCCCTCGAGCCGCATCTTTTTGAAATACGAAATGCTGAGTTCAGCCGGAAGTGCTTCAAGGGGTTTCTGAGTATCACTCAGAGTGCGCACAACTTCGGAAGTCGCATCTCCGGACGCTCCTTCCTCCACAACTCCTCTCTCAGGCAATGCAGATGCCTCCTCGGTGATTGCCTCTTGCACAAGCGGCACGCCGGATGTCTCTCCCCAATTCACTAGTGAATTGATATTTCCCCGTGCAGCACATCCAACGAGGAAAATGAGAGTGAGGAGCAGACTGGTATTCTTCATCATCTAGAGTTGTTCGGAGAGGAATGCGAGTGTCCTCTGCCATGCCGTTCGCGCACTCTCCGTCGTGAGCTCGCGCGCGAACCCGTGCCCCTCATTCTCGTAGATGAAGATCTGGTGCTCGCCACTCAAGGTCTGAAGCTTCGCGCGGAAGGCCTTCACATCATCAACCGGGATTCCTTGATCCTCTTCTCCGAAATGTCCAATGATATGCGCACGCATCGCCGAAAGATCATCCTCCGGAGCGAACTGTCCGTAGTACATCACCGATGCCTTTACTCCCAAATCATTCTTCGCCATTTGGTAACTCCATCCGCCGCCGAAGCACCAACCGACGGAAGCGAGGCGGTCCGAAGCGACTTCGGGGCGAGAACGGAGATACGTGACGGCACTGCGGAGATTTGCAAAAGCAGGTTCGAGATTCTCCCTCACCGCACCTGCAAGTTCACGAGCTCTGATGGGGTTGATGGTGGATTCTCCCCCATAGAGATCCACCGCAAGTGCGACATATCCCTGCTTCGCGAATTCCTCTGCATACCACCGGATATTGTCATTGAGCCCCCACCACTCGTGAATGAGGATGAGCGCAGGGAAAGGACCATCCCCTTCCGGGCGGGCAAAGTACCCGGTCGCAGCACCGTAGTTGACATCCTCACCCTGGATGGTCTTCAAAGACTGCTCTCCCCGCGGAGCGGTCGCACAGCCAAGGAGAGTAACAACCAGCAGGAGAATGGGCGTTCTTCGGTGCATAGCATCGATGGGAGCAATATGCTCGATGGTATTATTCACTATCCACATGATTTTTCAAGTAAACATACAGAGAGCTGCATTTTCTTGTGTAAGATCGTTCTATGAATACCCTCTCCCACCCTGCCGGAAATTCGATGTTCTCTTCGCGCGCTCTCAAGCTCGTCGCCACGCTTGTAGGCATCGGCTCTGCAGTCGTCTACTTCTCGAGCATCAGTCATGCTGAGGAACACTCTCCCCCACTCGATCATTTCAAATGCTACGTCGTGAATGTGACGGAAGAACCTTTACGCAATGTGGTGGTCTTCCTACAGGATCAATTCGATAGTGCAGCGGAACGCTTTGAGACGGCTGAAATACGACGGCCGAGGTTCTTCTGTAATCCGACGATCAAGCAACATGGTGATGCACGCACGGACATTTCTGCACCGAACAATCACCTCACGTTCTACCGCATCAGAGCACGCTTCCGGGAGCATGTGAACGAAGTGCGCAGAGTCCTTGTCCAAAATCAGTTCGGTACGCAGGAACTCCTGACGTATAGGCCAGAATACCTGCTCGTACCCACAAAGAAAATGAAGGTGGATGGCATCCCCACACAGCATGACAATCCAAGCGATATCGATCACTTCAAGTGTTACGCCGCTACGAGCCCTCCCCGGGAACCGAACACCATCAGGGTGCAGGACCAGTTTGACACGGAATTAGTGCAGGCAAAGATCAGACTTCCCAAGTTTTTCTGCAATCCCGTGAGGAAAATTCACCACAATTTCACTCGCAACATTGTCAGGGATATTGATCACCCCCTGGACCATCTGACGTGTTATGCCATGGGACAGAAGAATCACAGGAATCACACGATCATCGTGGAAAACCAATTCGACGATGACGAACAGTTAGATCTCTTGAAACCCGGGCTCTTCTGCGTTCCCTCACAGAAGCTCGAATGGGAACTTCTCTCCACTGAGGACGAAAGCAGTTCTGCATCAGAGCAAGACTAGAATTTCGGACACTCAATAGCCCCCGCCCTTTCTCGAGAAAGGGCGGGGCGATCTGTTACTCAACGATAATCGTCCCTCCGTGACGGGAATTCAGGTGATTATGGAAACTCCAGCTTCCGATCTTCGTAAAGGTGTACGTAAAGAAATCGCCACTGAGGATTCCCTTTCCCGCATCGAACCCCGGGAGAGCGGTGTGCACAGGGTGCGGATTGCTCGCAACCCAGAGTGCCCCGCCACTCGTGTTCTGAAATGTCACTGTGTCCCCCACCTTGATACGGAGAATCATCGGCGAGAATCCACCATCATCGTACGTGACCGTATTCCCCGCGTCAGTGCTGTCATCGCCCTGCTCCTCCGATGGTGTTCTGCCCTCACCCGGAGTGCCGTACTTGCCTCGGGCTTCCATGATCATCTTCGCAACCTCCGCGCGATTGATGAACTGTGTGGGACGGAAGGTGCCCGTCGCCTGACCACGGACATCCGTGTCACCTGAAACAACGCCATCGCGGCTCAAGACCTCGATGGAATCACCATAGTGAGTCGCCAAGGAAACATCATTGTAGCGGCTGCCGATAGACATCCCCTCCAAGTCGACCTGGAAGGAGGAAGTGAAGAGTGCTGCAACCTCCGCACGGGTCGCAGGACTATCGAGTCGCGTTCGTGCATCGATGACTGCAAATCCTTCTCCATTCGCAACGGAGGCGTACGGAGAGGCCCAGTGATCGAATCCGCTCTCGATGCGGGAGGCATAGAGTTGCTCGTCATACCCCGCACCCTCGACGGCAATCTTCAGCGCTTCTGCAATCGTGATGTTGTTCGCAGGACCGTAGTTTCCCGTGAGCTCCCCATATTCATCTTTATAGCCACTCACGATTCCTCCTTCAGCAGCACCTTGGACATACGATGCGAACCACGCCGTTTGGGGAACATCCACGAAGGTCACCGCCTTCCCATCGATCATCACCTGGATGCCGAGTGCGAGAGCGGTGAGGGGCAGAAGAAGTGAGAGAATAGCCGATGCAAAGAGAGATTTGGTACGCATGGGAGAAATGCGAGGGAAAGAATACAGTGGATTGTACCAGAGAAGACGATTGACAGGGTATTTTCTTACGCGAGATCGACGCGCGGTTGCGGAGGGGGCTGCGATCTTAGAGCCACATGGCATCCACACCGTATTTATCCATCGCCGTGAAGGGCACCTGCCGTCCCCTACTCCCCTTCTCCCTCTGCCCAGAGGACGAAGGTGAACACCTTGTGCCCATTGCCCAAGTCGCGCTCGTGGAGCGAGGGGCGACCCTTCCCATCCTTCCGCAGCACCTTGCCCCAGGCAGGAGGTTCGGAGAGATCGACATCCTGCCTCCCCCCGCCGGGAAGACCGGCCTTCACCGTGGTGGTGCTATCGAGGTGCGCATAGATCGTCTCGAGCTGATCGTAGTCGTGCGCATTCGGGTGCTCGTTGCTGGGGGGACCATCGGGGTCTGACGTGTAGTCCATGCACGTGCCCAGGTTGGGGTTGCTGAAGTTCTCATCCTGGTGATCGAGACCGAAGCCGTGGGCGATCTCCTGGCACATCACGAGCCTCCGCCAGGCAGGTGTGTTGTAGGTTGCCGTAGTGAAGTACGTGTCATTCATCTTGGCGAGAGCCTGCGTGATGTGGCTGCTCCCGTCGACCCAAATCTGAGCTAACCCAAGCCAGCCATTGGCGCCGTACTTCTTACTGCAGACTTCTATTCTCCCACTTGTCGGACGGCAGTTCTTGCCAGCGAGTCCGCCCACAACCGTCGTATCGAGTACACTGGAGACACTCCAATCGGACGATGCCTCAGCGAGGTAGGCATCCCACGCAATCGACACGTTGTCACCGAGTTTCAAGGTGAAGGGATTGCTCGTGCGTGCCCAATGGTACGGGCCCCAGGAGTGCGTGGCGTACGCGACCCCCGTGGACGCGACAACAGCAAGCGCGGTCGCGACGACGAGGTATGAATGCCAGCGGAATGTCCTCCGTGCCATCATGAAAAGTGCTGCCCGCAGGATAGGCTCGTGCGCTTTCCCCTGTCAAGAACATACGGGGCTAAGTGTGTTCAGAACCACATAGCATCTATGCCATAGCTCCCACTCCCCACCGTGAGGAGCACGATGCACCCCGCGAGGATCAGGAGATCGAACTCCCATCCTGATTTATCCATCGCCGTGAAGGGCACGTGCCACTCGGTGATCTTCTTGTAAATTGCCCCGGCCATGATAATCCCGAGGCCGAGGGCGGCAAGTTCTGTGAGGAACCCGAGGAGCACCGCAGTGCCGCCTGCGGTTTCGGCAACGCCGATGAAGGTCATGAATGATCCCATCGAACCCGAGAGCTTCTTTGGTCCATGGACGAGGAAAATCGCGGCGATGGCAATGCGGAGGGCAAGGAGTCCGAGGTCTGCGTATTCGTGGAAAGAGGGCATAGGAATGAAGGGGAAAGACGACCTCCTACTCTACTCTTCCTTAAGCCTCTCGTACAGCGCCTTGATCTCGGCGATGTCGCCGACTGTGGACAAGTAAGGCGTCTGCTCTATGATGAAAAGCGATGATGAGCAAGAAAACCAGAGCGAAGAAATTTTCCTGGAGGAGCGGAATGTTCGCGGCGGCATTGGGAAGCATGGTTGCAGCTTCCAATCAAACACAGGTCGATTGGCGGCAGACAGCAGGGCCTATTGGCGGGATCGTCAATAGGATGATCACCGTGAACGGCGAGCCGTGGGCGTCCCTCTATTCCGGCGGCATCTACAAATTCACAGGTGGCCGGTGGCAGCAGATCGGCATCAATCATGGCTTGCCAGAGAACCGCGCATTCGATTTCGTTGTTGATCCGGACGATACGAAAACCGTGTACGCAGCACAGATGGTCGCCTGTGGAGCGAAGACCACCGACGGGGGCGGCCACTGGCAGGGCTTCTGCGATGCCATGCTCCCACAGCTGCAGATGGATAACTTCAGCTCCAATGCACTTGCACTTGATCCGAAGGATCATAGAAAAATCTTCATGGCAGGGAAGGATTTTAGCGAGCAACACTCCATCATCATGAGTCCTGATCAGGGAAAAACATGGAGCGTCGTGCACGTCTTCGAAGAGCCACTGTCCGAGAACCATCTCATCTTCTTCCACGACCGGATGTACCTCGCGACTGTTGAGCATGGGGTGTTTCGCTCCGATGATCGGGGGAGAAACTGGATCGCAGCTTCCGACGGCCTCGATGACTTGCACACGGCGCGCTTCGCGCTCGATCCCGAAAAGAAGAACCTCTACCTCCAGACGGGCCTCATGCAGTACAACATGCGGGAGGGCGGCAAGGTGTACCTCCTCGACGAGGGGACGGAACGCTGGAAACCCGCTGGCGGGCCTACGGATGCGACCAGCATCGCCGAAGGCGGGGGCAATCTATGGATCGGGACGCAGGGTGGTGAGATCTGGAAGCGCGACGGAAAGGCATGGACCCTTGTGAATCCTCAGAGTCGTTTCCTTGCAGGAGCATCCGACATCACAGTCGCGCAAGGCGGGGCGCTCTTCGTCGGCGTGAACGGGTTTGGGATCTATCGATCGACAGACAGTGGAAAGCGCTTCGATGACGTCAGTGTCGACCTGATTGCCACTGCAACGCAGCAAGTTTTCATTGACCCCGCCAATGCGAACAAGTTCTATGTCGCAACGTGGGATCGGACCGGTATCTATGCATCCGAGAATGGCGGGAAAACATACAAGGTCCTCGGTCGCGATAAGTGGGTGGAGAGCATAGCGACATTCCCGAAGGATTTCTCTAAACTGTACGCATCCACAGTCGACGCGTTCTACGAGGTGACAGTGAAGGGAAGAAAGGATCGATGGGTGAAGCGCGTGAAGCCAGGTCCTCATGGGGGCACCATCAAATACATCGCTGCGGACCCGGCCGACCCCGCTCACGTGCTCGTGAGCATTGGCAACGAGCGTGCGGAAACCCCTGGTGGGTACGGAGTCTATGCATCGCGCGATGGCGGCCGCAAATGGAAGAAACTCCCGTTGCCGGATTTCGCGTCCTACACGATCCTCTTTCACTCCAAGGATCCAAAAACCGTGTATGTCGCTTCCTTCACAAGCGGCGTGTATAAGAGCAAGGATGGCGGCGAGACATTCAGCAAGATCAAGGATGACCGCTTGAAATTCACCTATCGCATGGCCATGTCACCCAGTGACCCCAATGTTCTGCTCGCAGGATCAAATATCTTCTTCGCGCAGCTTTCTACGGAGGACCAGCTATCAGGGAAGTACGGGGGTGTTTTCAAGTCCACGAATGGCGGCACCTCGTGGACCGAGATCACCGCCGGCATCCGTAACTACCAAGGGGACGACGGTAAGCCCTTCGACGGAAATCTCTACAACTTCGGGCACTTGCCGAATTACGAGCAGATGCTCATCGACCCCGCCGATCCCAAGCACTTGATCATCGGCCACCATGGCGAGTCCGTCTACAGGACGCGTGACGACGGGAAGACGTGGGTCAAACAGAAGTCAGGGATGATTCCCGGAAACATGCACAATTACGCCTATTGTTTGGGAGCTGATGCATCATTCAAGACGGTCTATGCCTGCACGTGTGGCAGAGGACTATTCCGTGGG
>CAZQCB010000031.1:0-11306 GCA_964592265.1 uncultured Candidatus Peribacteria bacterium
CATCGCGGATCCGGAAGTGCCATGTGTGATTCCGCCGGAAGATCTCTAATGCCTGAGCACCGCTACCCCGAGCTCGACGCGCTCCGCGGCATCGCCGTATGGATGATGGTTCTCTATCACCTCCTCTTCGATCTCGCCTATTTCTATGGTGTGCAGATCCCGATCTATGACGGGGGATGGAGAATTTTCGCGAGAGCTGCGGCTTCACTCTTTCTCCTCCTTGTGGGGATATGTTTTGTGATTTCGTGGAATAGGGCGCCCCAAAGGGGCGCCCCTACAACCTATGGAAAATATCTTCGTCGCGGCCTCCTGATCTTCGCAGGCGGCATGGTGATCTCCCTTGCCACCTATCTTATCGCAGGCGACATGTACGTCCGTTTCGGCGCGCTGCATCTGATCGGATTCTCCACGCTCCTTCTGCCCTTCTTCACCCCACTCAAGAAATGGAATGCTCTCCTCGGTCTCTTCATCATCACCTTCACACCTTCACACTTTCACACTTTCACACCTTCGCTCGACTACTTCCCCCTCCTCCCCTGGTCTGGCGTCATCCTCGTCGGCATGGCATTGGGGAGCATCCTCTATGCGCCATCGCAACAACCAATCCTTCAGAAGTTTGACCACGTACCCTATCCTCGGTCTTTACTCTGGAGCGGACGACGCTCTCTCTGGATCTATTTTGTGCACCAGCCGGTACTTCTGCTTCTCCTCAGTGTCGCGCTTGGCCTGCCAATTCCAGACTGAGGAACGTTCCATTGTTCTATTGTTCCATTGAACGCAAAGCGTGTTTTGCCATTGTTCTAACAATGGAGCAATGCTTCGACAGAGCTCAGCACAGGTGGAACAATGGAGCAATCGTATGATGCTCTACCTCCTGCCCGCGCTCACGTACGCGATCAGCATTGCCCTGATCGTGCTCGTGATCATGCAGCGGAAGGAGCCGAGCGCAACACTCGCGTGGGTGCTCACGATCATCTTTCTCCCGATTCTCGGGGCACTCTTCTACCTCTGGTTCGGCTTCGGGCGGATCGAGCGGCGGGTGCGGAGACGACAGAGGAGTAACGAGCGTCTGGCAGCATCTTTCAATCGCCTCGAGCAAGCCCTGATTGATTTCAAGATCCTGCCGGACAACACCTTTGATCGGGCAGTTCAGGCAGATCTTGTGAAAGTCACAGAGAGTATCGGTGCCTTTGCCGTCACACGGGGAAATTCTGTACGACTCATCACGGAACCGAAGGCTGTCTTTGAGCAGCTCGAGACGGCAATTATGCATGCACAGGACTCCATTCACATGGAGTACTATATTTTTCGGCGGGATGCGACCGGAAAGAGAATTCGCGATCTCCTTGTTGATGCA
This sequence comes from uncultured Candidatus Peribacteria bacterium, assembly GCA_964592265.1. Classification (GTDB taxonomy): domain Bacteria; phylum Patescibacteriota; class Gracilibacteria; order Peribacterales; family Peribacteraceae; genus CAZQCB01. The sequence goes on from CAZQCB010000031.1 coordinate 1,358, forward strand.
GCGAAGCGCGGTGTAGAGGTGCGCCTGCTCGTCGATGGAGTTGGCTCCTGGACACTCGGAGATCTCTTCATCACTCCCCTTCGCGAGGCACGTGCGCAATTTGCGCGCTACCTCCCTGTCACGTTCCTCGGCCGCCCCTGGCACTGGAACCTCCGGAACCACCGGAAGATCGCGATCGTGGATGGCACCATCGGATACATCGGGAGCTTAAATATCGGCAACGAGTACCGGGAACGCAAAGGAACAACGAGCGACTTCTACGACTACCAGATCGCCTGTGAGGGACCCGTCGTGCAGCAACTGCAAGAGGTCTTCGCCGGGGACTGGTTCTTCGCGACAGGCGAGAATCTCGTAAAGGAACGCTACTTCCCACTCCCCGTACGGCATGGCACCACCCTCGCACAAATTGTGGGAGGCGGTCCCGATCAGCCTCGCTTCACCCTCCACGAGATGACTTGTGCGGCAATGCAATCCGCACGAAATTCTGTGAAGGTCATGACCCCGTACTTCATCCCTGATCAGGCATTGCTCATCGCTCTGCATACGGCTGCCCTCCGCGGGGTACATGTCGAGATCATCCTCCCACGACGCATGGTGAGCCCGCACGAGCGCATCGTCCGCTCTGCTGGTCGCTCCTACTACGAGGATCTCCTCTCGTATGGCATCCGCATCTACGAGTACCTCCCGGGTTTCCTGCACACGAAGAGCATCATCGTCGATGATGCATGGGCAAGTGTGGGAACTGCGAATATGGACATCCGGAGCTTCCGTCTCAATTTCGAAGTGAACCTGAACCTCTACTCCCCAGAGATCGCAGCAGTACTTGAAAAAAACTTCCAGGGGAGCAAAACCCATTGCGAGGAGGTTCGCAGGGAAACCTTCATGAAACGCCCTCTCTCAGAGCGCTGCCTCGAAAACACCCTCCGCATCCTTTCGCCCATCCTCTAAATCCAGAGGCGCTGACGGTGCAGCGCATGCCAGAAGTAGCGCATCGCAATCACCATGCCATCCTCCAGTGCTTCGTGGAGAGAGAAGGGATAGGAGAACACGACACTCATGCCCCTATTCAATGCATCGAGGAAGGATGGCGCGGTGCGAGCAGGGGCAAAGGTGCAGACACGACCACAGGCGCAGGCAACATGCGCATCCGAGCCACCAATGTGCGTGCAGTGCGCGTGCTTCGCGAGAGCATACGCCTTCTCATTGCGACGATGTGATTGAACACCGTTGCAGATTTCGATTCCATCGAGGAGCGCAAGAATCTCCTGACGCATGTTCTCCGCAATGCAATGGAATCTCCCATTGCCAAAGGGGTGCGCGAGAGCGGAGAAGCCGGAGCATTCCTTCGCTGCAGCGAGAATCTCTGACGCGGGAAGTCCGAGAGATTTGCAGAAAAGGCGCTTCCGACGAAAAGGTTCGATCGCCCGGAGATAGAAGGACTCGAGATCCGAAGGGGTCGGGAAGTAGCAGAGCATATGCACATTCCGATCGGAGGACACCTCAATCCCCGGGATGACCACGATGTCCCGCGCCTTCTCCCATGCCTCAATGGAGCCGGCGATCGTATTGTGATCGGTGATCGCAACACCAATCCCCCGCCTCTTCGCACGCTCGAGGATCGTGTCGACTGTTGGAAGCGCATCGGAGTAGCGACTATGCACATGCATATCTACCCCCAACCAGTCTAAGGGGATGCCCGCAAGCACGTGCGGTGGGAGTTGTTGCATTTGGTGATATTATAGCATATTTTGTAATTTATTGCAAATGTCAGGGGCAACATCGTGTGCCTTGTAAGATGCCCTGTGTGAACACGGTGTACTCCGATGGATATCCGGCAGGCCCTCCGGATTATATCTCAGAACTCCTTGAGTATCTGGAAGGACTCGAAGATGCAGCAATAGAATATGGAGATGACGAAGTGAAATACAAGATTGTTCATAGATTGGTAAGTGGCATGCTCCAAATAAAACAGCTGCTCAATGCATTTCAAAAAGCACCCAACAGAAAAGTTGCTGAAGTGGCAATGCAACTGGAGCTCTCTGTACCAGGAACGTACATGCGACTGGCAATGGTAGGATTTGATCCGGCAGATTTTGCAGACACGGAAGCTCGATTCGATGCACTGATTCAGAGGAGTCCTGTTTTCAGTCCCATCGCTCGGATCGTGATGGAGTCCCAGGGACAGTATCTCCTACTACTGAACCTTCTCGAGGCATCGGATCCACGAGAGATTTTCATCGACTGGAAAGAATTCAATAACTTGAATTTCTAGAGGCAAAATTCTCTACAAGCCCTTTAGCCGTCCTTCAATTTTATGCAGCATCTCACTTGCCTCATGAAGCTTCGCTTTCTGATCGGCAACAAGCGCTGAGGGCGCCTTCTTCATGAACTCTGCATTTCCGAGCTTTCCTTCAATACCTGCAATGAATCGAGTCAGGTTTTCTTTCTCTTTCTGCAGACTGAGCTTTTCTTTCTTCTTATCAAGAAGCCCTTCGAGTGAGAGATGCACCTCGATATCACTCTGAAATGCACTGACTGTATTCGGTAACTTCTTTGGCGTCGTCGTAAATGTGAGACTCTTCACCTTTCCCATCTGCCGGATACTGCTCTCCTGTGACTCTAATAAAGCAACATGCTTGGCTGTCACAATCGTGATATCCACTTCCTTCCCTGGCTCGACATTTTGCTCGGTACGAAGCTTCCGGATAGCCGTCACCACCTGAATCACCGTATCGAGATCAATGACCGCTTGCGGATCTTTCTTGGATGCATCAGCAACAGGCCAGGGTTCCTTGATGAGCATTCCGGCACCCTTGGGCTTGAAAGAGCTCCAGAGCTCTTCCGTCACGAAAGGAATGTACGGATGAAGGAGCGTGAGGAGCGTCCGCATCGCGTGGACGAGCACGGCATGATTGGCACTTCCCTTTGAAAGTTCCAGGTACCAGTCGCAGAAGTAATCCCACACAAAGCTATAGAGCCGTTCCCCCACTTCGCTTAAGCGATACTCTTTGAGTCCCTCTGTCGCATCTTAGACGAGTCGCTGGAATTCGGAAAGGAGAGCTCGAGCTGCCAGTGAAAGATCCGCTCCTGACACCTGACACCGGAGACCGGACACCTCCACACCGGCCTTCTCACATTCCAGAAGCACAAACCGCGCCGCGTTCCAGAGCTTATTCACGAAGTTTCTGTACCCCGCGATTTTCTCCTCATACAAGCGGAAGTCATTCCCAGGGCTCTGCCCCACGATCATCGAGAGACGGAGCGCGTCGCTCCCGTACTTCGCAATCATGTCGAGCGGATCGATCACCGTCTCCGGATGCGACTTACTCATCTTCTGGCCATCGCGCGTGCGCACGAGCCCGTGGAGATAGATCGTTTCAAAGGGAATCTGCCCTGTTGCATAAGTCGTCATGAGAATCATGCGCGCCACCCAGAAGAAGAGGATGTCATACCCTGTCTCCATGACAGTTGTCGGGTGGAACTTCTGGAAATCCGGACTCTTCGTGAGAAGGTCTTCAAAGGTGAGTGACGAATCTGCCGCAAACTTCGGATCAATGAGCGTGCTCCATGTCCAGAGTCCGGAGCTAAACCACGTATCGAGGGTATCCGGATCCTGGACCCATCCTTCTTCCTTTGGTGCCTCAGTGCCGACATGCACTTCGATCGAGCATTTTCCCTCCTTACACCACACAGGGATCCGATGTCCCCACCAGATCTGGCGGGAGATGCACCAATCACGGAGGTTATCGATCCAGTGGAAGTAGGTCTTCTCGAAGTGCTCCGGAATGATGCGGATTTCTCCGCTCTGGACAACATGCTGCATAACCTCTTTGAGACTCTGATGCTCCCCCGCCCAGGGAATCACCTTCTTCTGCACATCAATGAACCACTGCTCTTTGATCTGCGGTTCGATCATGCCACCGCCACGGTAATTGAGGGCAACACTGTGGACGTAGTCCTCCTTGATGCCGACGAGCAGCCCTTTCTTCCGTAACTTCTCGACAATCTTCGGACGCGCATCCTCGATCCTCATCCCACCGAATTCTCCGGCAATGGCAAGGAGCTTCCCATCGAAATCAATGATCTGCTCCTTCTGTAACTCATGTCGTTCTGCGATATCAAAATCCACCGCATCATGCCACGGCGTGATCGTCATGACGCCTGTTCCGAAATCCGGATCCACCGCCTTATCCTTGATGATGGTTGCAGTGACAGGTCCATTGATCCACTCGGCCGTGAACGTGTCCCCATGCTTATATTTCGCATATCGCTCATCATCCGGGTGCATGACAACGACCTTATCGCCGAACTTCGTCTCCGGACGAGATGTGCCGATGACAAAAGGTCCGTACTGCAACTCATAGAAAGGTTCGCGCTGCTCTCTGCGTTCGATCTCATCATCTGAAACGGTAGTCTGCATTTTTGGATCCCAGTTCACGATCCGGTGGCCGCGGTAGATGAGGCCATCCTTGGACATACGGAGGAAGACTTCATTCACGCAGCGATGAAGCGCGGGGTCAAGCGTGTAGCGTTCGCGCGACCAGTCACAGCTTGCTCCCATCTTCCGGATTTGCGAGCGGATGGTCCCTCGACTCTGCTCCACATATGCCTGGATGCGACGGAGGAATTCCGCACGTCCCAACATTGCGCGTGGATCGGCGATCTTCTCCTCCGTCTGGATCTTCCGGATGACCACGCTCTCGGTCGCAATCGATGCATGATCCGTTCCGGGGACCCAGAGCGCCTCTTTGCCCTGCATGCGCGCGAAGCGGATGAGGATATCCTCGATCGCGAGCATCACTGCATGACCTAAATGCAGCTCCCCCGTCGCATTCGGCGGCGGCATCGCAATCGTGAACGGTGGTTTTACACTCTCCACATCCGCCTTGAAAGCACCACTCTTCTCCCACATCTTGTAAATACCATCTTCCACTGCCGAGGGATCGTAGGCTTTGGGGAGCATGTGGGAACCAGTGTACTGCACTCGTTGACGTTTTCGCAGGAAACATGAGACAATATGACCCTATTCTTTCCCCATTTACCCATGTTGAAGAAGTTTATGGTTGCGACTTTCGCAACAGTGCTCTTGGCAGGAACAGCAATCGCCGATGAAGGAACGAATAATGCGAGTAGCTCCAGTAGCTCAAGCAGTTCCAGTAGCTCCAGTCAGAGTAGAAGTATTCCAGAGCCGGAGGAGCTCCGGAAGAAAGAGGAAAGACTCAGAAAGGAAAATATGCATCGAAATCAGAACGGAAGGAGAGAGGACGCGCGCGTGCTCGATGTCGGCTGCATTCAAGCAGCAGTGATGAAGCGTGAAGACGCCATCATCGCGGCGCTCGATGCCTTCTATGCGGCGAAGAAGGCCGCGCACATTGTTCATCGTGATGCCCTTGTCGCTGCATGGGCTCTGCCCGATGCCACCGCACGGAAGGAAGCCCGCAAAGCCGCCGAGATGGCATTCGGAGAGTCCATGAAGACAGCCCGCAAGGCATGGCACGATGCGAGGAAAGCCGCAAAGAAAACGTTCAAGACGGAGCGCAAAGCCTGCCACGCCCCCACCGAGCCAGAGCCCGAGGTGAGTGGCAATCCGGCAGCGTAAAGAATTTCGTGGTACAATGGCCTGATGCAAGAAGAACGACTGCTCTCTCTGCAAGGTCCTGAGCTCCCGCCAGGCGGAGCGGGTACACAAGGGGCTCTCGAAGCTCTGAAGCTCCCTGTTCTGCAGGAAACCTCTCTCGCATTGAATGCATTGAAGATGAGTATCGGTCCCGTGCTCGGCATCGTCGGAGTCACCGGAGTCATCCTCTACGGGATGCACAAGATTCTCACAGGAGGCAGAAAGAGAAAATGATATCCTTCTCATGCCTTTCATCTCTTCTCATTTTTGTTGTACCTTCCTTACCTTCCTTACTTTCTTTCTTTACCTTCTTTACCTTTCCCTTCCCTTGCCCCGCTTCGATTTTCGCTGCAACGATTGTGAGCGTTCCTTTGAAGAACTCCTCCTGGGAGGGAACTCTACGAAGTGCAAGCACTGTGGAAGCAGCAATACTGAGAAACTCCTCTCCCCTCCTCCAGTGATCTTCAAGGGGAGCGGGTTCTACCGCACAGACTCTACGAAGGTTCCCGCACCGAAAAAAGAAGGAACGCAAGAAAAAGGCCCCAAGGAAGCCAAAAAGGGAGAAAAGGGGCAAAAGGAAGCTCCGAAAGGTGAAATGCAGAAACCCACATCTCCCCCTGAAAAAGGGCTTGCGTGAGCCCCTGAAGATACCTAGAATGGCTCTGTTTCGCCTTCTTTCCCCTCTCCCTCCCATGAAGCGCGCTCTTGCAACTTTTGTTTCCATCGCGACCTTGCTCAGTCTCTCCCCTACTGCATTTGCACGTAATTTCGGTGACTACAGCGTGCGCAACCAGCAGCCTCGTGCGGATCAGCGCCAAGTGAAGGCCGCTGCTCTTGCAACGTACAGAGGCCGGCACAACCGTGCCTATTCGCGGGCACGGTACAACGCGATCGTCCAGCGCATGATGCCCTCCCTCCTCGCAGTAACCGGCGATAAGCCCTCCACAGACCACTACACAATCGTCCGACCCAGCCCGAGACTGATTGACAACTGGACCTTCGAGTTCTCACACGGTGGCAGTAATTGCAGCAGCGAGTCCAGGCATTGCGGCGGGAACAATAACTAAATTTCACGCCTCCTCATCGTAGAACGCTGAGAAGACGGTGAAGTCGAGAAAATCGATGTCGCCGTCTTGATCGAAGTCTGACTCCACCTGTGTGCGCAGGAGATCATCCCCCGTGAGCACTCTCCCGAGAAGCTCTGTTGGGGGGCTTCGGAGAGCAACGATCCCGAGGAGGAGTGCTATGCCGAGTACTGTGAGTGCTCTGCTCGCTCGAATGGTCATCCTCCTATTATACCACATCCGCCCCACCATCACTACCCTTCCGGAGGGGACTCTGCGTAGGGAGTCTCTACAATGCAGGGGTTCTCTCCCCCGCATGCGTCTATGGATACCCCCATCTTCCTCCTCTTCATTGCAGGGAGCGGCGCGCTCGGCATCGGCACTGCGCTCTCCCTGCACTCCACCATCATGCGCTTCCCCAAGGGGACAGAGAAGATGAATGCGTTCTCGGCAACCATACGGCTCTCGACGATCGCTTTCACGAAAAAGGAATGGAGCGTCATTGTCCTCTGCACCGTCTTGAGCGCGATCCTCCTCTCCTTCCTCCTCGAAGAAGAGACCGCCCCCCTCATCATCGGCGAGTTCATCTTTGGGGTACTCACCGCATTCACTGTGAGTGCCTTGGGTCTGCGCACAGCCCTGCGCGCGAATGTCCGTGTGCTCGAAGCAGCTCGCTCTGCTCCCCGCGACGCTTCACGGACCGCCTTCCTCTCAGGAGCAGTGCTCAGTCTCTGTGTCTCCGGAATAGGTCTCCTCGCGCTTGGGGGGAGTCTCCTCGTGCTCGGCATCGGCGCAGAACAGAATCTCCTGAGTAGCCCACACACGCTCCTCGGCTTCCTCCTGGGAGTTGCTTCCGTCGCTCTCTTCATGCGCACCGGCGGAGGGATTGCTGCAAAAGCAGCCGATATGGCTGCCGATAGTGCCGAAGATGACCCTCGTAACCCCGCGACGATCGTGGACCATGTCGGGGACAATATCGGGAATGTTGCGGGCATGGGGACCGACCTCTACGCAAGCTTCGTGGGATCGATCATTGCCGCCATGCTCATTGGAGCGGAAACAATCGGCACACAATCGGCTGTGCTCTTCCCGCTCATCATTGCCGCAACCGGACTCCTCGCAGGCATCATCTCTACGATCTGCATCGGGGCAAAGCAGAGATCCGCTTCTCTTGGAAAAACCCTGAAGCGCGGTGCATTCCTTGTGACGCTTCTTGTCCTTGCCGCCGCCCTCTTCTTCGCTCAGCAATTCTTTCCGGCACACATGGAGAGGGGTATCTCACTCTCCGTCGCAACCGGCCTCATCGTCGGCATCGTGGTGAGTGCTCTCGCTGAGTACTACGCCTCTCCCGCCTTCCGCCCGAGCAGGCAGATCGCACGCGCAGCGGAGACAGGAGGAGCAGGAGCGTTGCTCCTCGGCACCGCCCTCGGTGCTGTCGCCACCGGCGCCTCCTGTCTCTCCCTCGCTCTTGCCGTGAGCATCGCATATGGGGCTGCAGGACTCTACGGACTTGCGCTTGCGGCGGTCGGCATGCTCTCGGTCCTCGCACTGCCCCTTGCAGGGGGAGCAGCCACTCCCGTGCTTGACAATGCCTACGGCATCGCTGTCATGAGCAGACTGCCCCATTCTGTACGCAAGCTCACGAAGGAATTGCATGGCATAAGCAGCGTCACTGCGGCACGGAGCAGAGGGTTCGCTCTTTCTGCGGGATTTCTCACCGCCCTCGCACTCTTCACCGCATTCGGGGAAGCTGCGCACCTCTCCGTCACCAACCTCCTGCACCCGCTTGTCCTTGTCGGACTCTTTCTGGGGGCTCTCCTCCCCTTCCTCTTCTCCTCCATGATCATGAACGCGGTAGCCCGCACCACGCATGCACTGGTCGAAGAGGTGCGGCGATCGCTGAAGAAGAAAACTCCGGGGAATCCGGCCCGCTGCATGTCTATCGCAACGGTAGTCGCACTCCAGGAAATGGTGACCCCGAGCCTGCTTGCGGTCGTCGCCCCCTTGAGTGTCGGCTTCCTCTTGGGCTCCGAAGTGCTTACAGGCCTCCTCGCAGGGGCCCTCATCACCGCTCTCCTGCTCGCCACCACATTCATCTATAGCGGAAGCCTGTGGCACGCCGCGAAGACCGCGATCGAGAACGGACGCTTCGGAGGAAGGAAGGGCGATGCCTACAGGGTAGCGCTCCTCGGTGATGCTCTCGGCGATCCGCTCAAGGATGTCATCGGGCCATCGCTGCTCATTTTTGTGCATCTCATGCTCGTGGTGTCTCTCCTTACTGTAGAACTCTTCCCGACATCAGGACTTTTCTAGGTCCGAAAGACCATCAGCATGCGCAATCACGATGATTGCTGCTACGCTGATGGTCTTGCTAGTGGAAAACTAGCCCTTTAAGGATAGGATTTTTCTCATCAACATTCAATGGGGTTCTGGAGTGAAATGACCGATTGCGCATAAATTTTGGAGTGGAAATGGCATATTGATATTTGGTGCGAAATAGTGTATGATGTTCGCAAGTACACAAATACTCACTTCCCCCTTTATTCTATGTCCAAGCGCACACGCAGGAATGTTTGGCATCTCCCGGCCGAACAGCTCCTCACCATCGGTCTTATTTCCGTCGTCACGTCGGGAGTTGTGAGCATTGCGGGTATGTCCGCAGCCCAGGATGCTTCTATGTCATCCGGCGGTGATACGGCGACCAGTTTCACCGCACCGAGCGACACGAGCGGTGGAGGGTCAATGCCCCTGCCCCCGGGTGGCACGCCGGGTATGGCTCCAGGCACCGCAGGTCCCCAAGGAACATACAGCGGACCGACCGGAGGGAATACGTATGGTGGTAGCACAAGTGGCTACCAAGGTGGCAAAACTGGAGGGTACGGTGGCACGAGTGGTGGCCCGAGTGGAGGATACGGCGGATATGTCGGAACGACTGGCAACACGGGAGGGAGTGAGCAGAGTGGAATGGGTGGAAGCTACCAAAGTGGGAGATTCGGCAGCCCACAGGGCTTTGGCCAGGGCGGGAGGTTCGGTGGTTCCATGGGGAGACCTTCGATGGGTGGGATGAGCAGCATCCCATGCAGCGGACCTATGGGAGGAGATTCGCAGGGGGGACAGAGCGCAAGACAAAGCACTTCCAGATTTGGTCGTTCCTCCATGAGGGGCGGATCCACGATGGGAGGAAGCTCTATGGGTGGAGGTGGAATGGGAGGAATGGGTGGAGGTGGAATGGGAGGAATGGGTGGAGGTGGAATGGGAGGAATGGGTG
>CAZQCB010000032.1:0-11237 GCA_964592265.1 uncultured Candidatus Peribacteria bacterium
TCAGCCGAAGCTTCCCTTATGCTGGCGCCACTTCTCATGCCAAAATTGAAGTCCCACAGCGGCGCAAAGAAGCGGATCCGGAAAACGGGATCGGGCAGACGTGTCATGAGGAGATCGGATCGCAATCATCTTCTGCTTCAGAAGAGTAAGAGGCAGAAGAGGCTCAATCGCACATTAGTAGTAGGGGATGTAGAAGCGCACCGCTTGCGGATGCTCACCCCCTACCTCTAGGAATTTTCAATTTACAATTTTCAATGAATGTTCAATGATCAATAACCAATTTCCAAACGGCCCATGGTGTTTGAATATTTGAATATTGGAACATTGGAATTTGGAAATTGATTGGAAATTGAAAATTGAGCATTGGAAATTTTCTCCGACTACTTTCCTATTTATCATCCATGAGGGTCAAACGAGGCGTCACCTCCCGGGCCAAACACCGCAAGATCTTCCGTCTGGCGAAAGGCTACCGCGGTCGCCGGAAGAACACCGTGAAACTCGGGAAGGCAGCGATCCTGAAAGCGGGTCAGCACGCCTATCGTGATCGTCGAAGGAAGAAGAGGGAATTTCGGAGTCTCTGGATTACCCGTCTCAATGCTGCTCTCCGTCCCCGCGGCATCCTCTACAGCCGCTTCATCAGAGCTTTGGAAGAGAAGGATGTCATCTTAAACCGAAAGGTCTTAAGTGAGCTTGCAGCTTCGGACCCTGCGGCGTTTGATGCAGTGGTCAAGACGGTCATGTCGTGACCCTATACACTAGAGCTATGGATCACTACGGTGTTCTCGGTGTGGGGAAGAATGCTTCGCCTGACGAGATCAAGAAAGCCTACCGGCGCTTAAGCAAGGAAAGTCACCCCGATCGTCACCCTTCGACAGGCTCAGGGCAGGTACGAAAGGAGGCAGAAGAGAAGTACAAGCAGATCAATCGGGCGTACGAGGTCTTGTCGGATCCTAAGAAGAAGCAGATGTACGATCAGTTTGGGTCGGAGGATGGTCCACAATTTCACAGAGGATCAGGAGGATCTCCCTTCGGAGCCGGTTTTGGCGACATTGGAGATATTTTTGAGACATTCTTTGGGGCAGGCGCGAGAGCAGGTCGGGCTCGTCCTTCGGAAGTCCAGGGGCGCGATGCGGAGGTTCGGCTTTCCGTCACCCTTGCCGAGGCGTTTACGGGAAACCGGAAAACCGTGCGTATGCGAAAGCTCGTGACCTGCGTCGCGTGTGGAGGTTCGGGAGGAAAGGATGGGGCAAAGAAAGTCTCCTGCCGAGAGTGCAATGGCACGGGGCAGGTGACGCGCACCGCACAGTCCTTCTTTGGCATGATCCAGCAGAGCATGGTCTGCGATCGCTGTAAGGGGTCGGGCAAAGTTCCCGAGACGCCCTGTCCGACCTGTACCGGAGAGGGGAGAGGAGAAGGACGGGAGGAGGTGACAGTGGAAATTCCCCGGGGGATCAGTGATGGGCAAACACTCCGTGTTCGGGGCAAAGGGGAGGCAGGAAGACAGGGTGCAATCGCAGGCGACCTCTTCGTCCATGTGCGCATCGATCCGGACCATCGCTTCGAACGCGAAGGAGATGATCTTCGGGCTTCTGTCACGATTCCCCTCACGGATGCAGTCCTGGGGACGACAGTCTCGGTGCCGACCCTTGCGGATCCTGTCACCCTCAAAATTCCCGAAGGCACCCAACCAGGTCAGATCTTCCGGATCAAAGGGGGGGGCATGCCGATCTTAGGTACCTCACGCTTCGGAGATCTCTATGTGCGGGCGGAGGTTGAAGTGCCGAAGCGCTTGAGCCGCGCAGAGAGAAAGTTGTGGGAGGAGCTTCGCTCCGCAGGTTTGTGAGAGGTTTTCTGGTTTTCTGGTTTGTTGGATTGATCCAGAAAACCAGCAAACCAGCAAACCAGTAACTTTGCACCTCGTGCTCTTCTCCTGTTCAATAGCACCACATGATTCGGCGGAAATTTCTCGTTGGCACCTTCCTGTTCGTCTCCATTCTTGGCCTTGGCTGGCAGCTGGGGGTGCAGGTGACTCGCAAGCAGTACGAGGACCAAGCGAGAATACTTGAGGAACGCTTTGGCCTTGCAGGGTCCGGGGTCACGGTGCAGGGGGATCCGGAGAAGGAAGTGGATCTCACGCTCTTCTGGACTGTGTGGCGGCTCCTCGATCAGCACTACGTCGATCCGAGTGCCCTCAAGGTGGATGAACTTCGCTATGGCGCAGTGCGTGGACTCGTGGATGCCATTCATGATCCCTATTCTGGCTTTATGACGCCGATGGAGAGCAGCGATTTTCAGCAGGTACTGCGGGGAGAGCTCAAAGGGATTGGGGCGGAGCTCACGATGCAGGGTACGGAAGTCGTTGTGGTGGCCCCTCTCAAGGGCTCGCCGGCGGCCCTTGCAGGGCTCCTCCCACGGGATGTCATCACGGCAGTCGATGGCTTGCCCCTCACAGGGATGAGTTTGCAGGAGGTGGTGAAACGGATTCGCGGTGAGGAGGGGACGGAGGTCACGATCGACGTGTTCCGTCCTGCGACATCCGAAGAGCTCTCCTTTGCCATTGTCCGCGAGGAAATCCATGTCCCGAGCGTGGAGTACGAGGTGCTGAAGACCGCGACGGGCTCGGTAGGATATCTTGCACTCAATCAGTTTGGGGATGATACGGTTGCGGAGACGCGCAAGGCTCTTGAGGAATTTAAGGATCAGTCTCTCTCGGGAGTTCTTCTGGATCTTCGCTTCAATGGCGGGGGATACCTCGATGGTTCCGTAGAGGTTGTCTCGCTCTTCCTCGATCGTGGAAAAATCGTGAGTGTCGAGAGACGCGGGGAGGAGGCGGAATCAAGCTACGTGCTTGGGGATCCTGTCCTGCCCGATATCCCTCTTGCCGTTCTCATCAACGAAGGCTCTGCAAGCGCCTCGGAAATTGTCGCAGGGGCGCTGCAGGATCACGGGCGCGCGAAAATTGTGGGCGTGCAGAGCTTTGGGAAGGGGACGGTGCAGGATGTCATTGATCTGCCCGGAGGCTCGAGTCTGCGCATCACGATTGCGAAGTGGAAGACACCGAATGGACGGGACTTGAGTAAAGAAGGAGTGGCGCCGGATGTTGTCGTTCCGATGGAAGCCGCAGCGTATCTCACGGAGAATGATATTCAGAAGGAACGGGCGTTGGAAGTGCTTTTAGATGGGATGGAGAATGAAGAATGAGGAATGAAGAATTAAGATTTTTTCATTCCTAATTCATAATTCTTGATTCTTAATTCTCATTTGCTCTTCGCAAAACAGACAGGTACCGTCCCCTCGATGCAAAAGTACATTGCCGAAGGCGCCGGTACCTTCCTCCTCGTCTTCATCGGCACGCTTTCGGTCGCACTGGGGGGTGGAAGTATCCTCCTCGTTTCGCTCACGTTCGGTGTGATGCTCTTCCTCATCGTGCTCCTCATCGGACCCCTCTCCGGCGCACACGTGAACCCGGCGGTCTCTCTGGGGGCGTTGATGAAAGGAGATCTCTCGAGTCACGATATCGTTCCCTATTGGATCGCTCAGTGTATTGGAGCGATAGCAGGAAGTGTTTCTCTCTCTCTTATCGTCGGATCAGGGCATTCTCTGGGGGAGGTGCTCCTTCCGCCTAACACTCCTCTGACTTTGCATCAGGCATTTCTCGTTGAAATCGCCCTCTCTTTTTTCTTTGTCTCCATAGTGCTTCTGACAAAGGGAATGTCGGAAAGGAAGCAAGCCGGCATCCTCGGCCTCACACTCTTCCTCTTGCACCTCCTTGCATTGCCCCTCACAGGAGCAGGTCTCAACCCTGCACGAGCACTTGCGCCGGTTATCGTCGGAGCGGACCCGGTTGCCGCATCGGTGCTCTGGATCTCTGTTGCAGGGTCGTTCCTCGGTGGCGCAGCGGCCGGAATCATTGGGCGCTTCTTGCCTAAAGGGGAGCAGTGCGCAAAATGAGGATAGGGAGGGACGATCTGTTCACTCCAGTATAATGTTATACTGGAATCCCCACTCCCTCTTAGGTACACTCCCTGCCATGAGTAAAATAGAGTACGCAAAACTCCCGCCTGAAGAACGCCTTGCCCTCTCTGAGGAACTCCGTGCTTCCCTGCTTCATCTTCCTCAAAAAAGCGATATTGTGGGATTCCTCTTCGATTTCCTGACGCAGAGCGAGCAAGTGATGCTCGCCCGCAGAATTCGCATTGCGAAGCACCTCCTTTCTGGTAAGACGCATCACGAGATTCGGGCAGAGTTACGTGTGGGTTTTGACACCATCCGGCTTGTCCATGGATGGCTTGAGGAGAAATTCACAAACTATCGAGCCATCCTTCCTCCTCTTTTGGAGGAACAGAAAGGAAAGAGCAAGACATCCGGCAAACACCGATACAGGATTCCCCTCGACCCCAATTCTTTCCGCGGCCTGCGCAAACGCTATCCTGCACATTTTCTCCTCCTCAATCTTCTCTTGGGGGATCCTGATGTCTATGAGGAGTGCTGAACCCCATTCCGTAGGAGAGTTCTTTAATAGGAGAAGAGTTCCTCCTTCCTAAAGAACCGCTGTATCTCCTTCTCCGCGGTCTCGACCGAATCCGAGGCATGTGCGACATTGATCATCATGTCTGTGCCGAATTCTTTCCGAATGCTTCCCGGTCCCGCCTTTCTGCTATCCGTCACGCCCAGCATGTCGCGCACACGCTCCACAACGTTCTCCCCCTCAAGCACCAGAGCGATCACGGGAGTTAAGCTCATGAATTTCTCGATCTCCGGATAGAAGGGTTTGTCCGCGACATGGGCGTAGTGCTCACGCCAGGTCTTTCCTTCAGGGCGAATCATTTTGCACCCTCGAATGAGAAAGCCTGCATCCTCGAAGCGCGCAATGACCTTGCCGCAGAATTTGCCTTGTACGGCGTCGGGTTTGAGGAGGATGAGCGTACGTTCCATGATGATGAGCGGAGGGAAAAGCCTCGTGTGCAGTAGAGGATAGACGCGATTTAAGCCGAAGCCAAAGCCCTAAGAAAAATTTGCCTCATTTATGATGATATGTTATAAATATACTCATGGTGCCTTCTGAACAACCGAGCAATGCAGAGAGCGAGCTTTTGCAGGAAATAGCCAATCTCCGTCCCGGAGAGTCGGTGCAACTTGAAAAGCTTCAAAAGGAAACCCGGGAAAAAACAGGTTTCGTAGTAGCGGGGTTTCTCGCGGCCGGTAAAGGCGAGACTCTTCCGGTTCGTGTCGGGCAAGCCATTCATGTGGGTCATACCAAATTTTCGGCTGATGCCGGTTTTCCGGATGGTCCTGCATGGAACTCCTCGGTTGTGAAAAGCATATCCAGGGTAGCGGGGGGATATGAGATTGCAACGAAGAACAGCATATATCTCTTGAGCATCGCAGAAGACACAAAGGGATAGAGTGCGCGTGTGTTCTTGTGCGCTTACGCGAGAAGATTTTCCAGTGACTCGCGATCTTTCCGATTGCCAATGACAACCAGGCGCAGGTGCTCCTTCCGCAAATGCTTTTTCGCAAAGAGATCCACTTCTTTCTTCGTCACATGATCGACTGCCTGGAAGAATGCGGGAACATCGAGAACGCCTCGGGGTGTTCCGGCATAGAGTAGCTGTTGCCTCCCATAGAAGTGCGCGAGCTCTTCACTGTCTTCGAGACCTAATGTAACTTTGCCCTTGAGGTATTCCTTGCTCCGGGCAAGTTCCTCTTCTGTGATGCCGTGGGATGCGACTTCCAGGAGTTCGTGTTTTATTGCCTTGAGCGCCTCATCGAGCCGTGATTGATCCACTCCTGCGCGCACCGAGAGTGCACCGGTATCGAGGTAATCGTCTGTTGAAGTATTGATGTAGTAGCAGAGGCCCCGTGCTTCGCGGATCCGAAGGAACATCCGTGAGCTCATGTTTCCCCCGAGGATGATGCTGAGCAGGCTTTGAGCGAAGTGGTCATCCGCGATCGCGCTCGCACCCTCGACTCCCACCACGAGGTGCATCTGCTCCGTTTTCTTCGTCGTGAGCTTCACGCGTTCCTTCCCTCTTCCTTTGAGCGGCGGGAAGGTCTGCTGCTTCTTCCCCTTCATACCTCCAAAAAATTTCTCCCCGAGCTTTACGGCCTTGCCTTCATCAATTTTTCCCGCGAAGCAGAGAACCATATTGTCAGGAGTGTAGAGTTTCACCTTGTGCGCCTGGAGCGTCTTTTGCGTGGTTGCCTTGATTGTTGACTCAACGCCAATGGTGTCCCACCCAAGTGGCTGATCGCCGTAGAGAAGTTCCTCGAAATCCCATCCTGCCTGGTACATGGGCGTGTCCTGGTACATCCGAAGTTCTTCGATAATCACCCCGCGTTCTTTCTCTGCTTCCGCTTGCGGAAAGGTCGCATGGAGAAGCATATCGGAGAGCACATCGCAGGCAGTCTCGACATATTTTGCTGCAACTTTCACGTAGTACCCCGCGTACTCCTTCCCCGTGAACGCATTGAATTCCCCCCCAAGCCCGTCAATCGCCTGGCTCACTTCTGCTGCGGTCTTAAACTTCTTTCCCCCCTTGAAGAACATGTGCTCCAGAAAGTGACTGATGCCGCGTTCAGAGCGCTCCTCATACCGGGACCCCGCTCCCGCGAAAATATGTACCGTCACCGATTCTGTCCCCGAGGTCGGCGCAGTGAGAACGGGTAAGCCGGAAGGGAGTTCACGAAACGTGTACACGATTTCTCTCAGGATACTGGAAGGAGCGAACGTTGTCTTCTCACGTAATCGCTCTGCACCACATCTGATACAGCTCGAGCCATTCGCTGAGTACCCTTCCATAGGTCAGGTTGACCTTATTATCTTCTGCGACGTACTTCATCACTTCCTTGCGGAATGGCTCTTGATGGTACTGGCACACCTCGCTCAAGAGGGAGCCCAAGGCAGCAGGGTTACCCCGACAGCCATTGAGCTCGGCAAGCACCATACGCAATCCCGCATGGTTCACACGCTGACATTCTCGTAGGACCGCGATCACTGCTTCGTGCTCAGGATCACGGGCGGTGCGCTCAAGTGCGGCGACGATCTCCGGTGCACAGAGGCTTCGACAAACGTCCCATAGGTCTTGTTGATCGGAAGTATCCACATGCTCAATATACCTCACTCCCACAACGTCCCTTCTGCGATGGGGTAATCGAAAGGAACCCACGTGAAGGTTGCATCCCCATCTGTCCAGGTGACGTCCCCGGCACTCCCCGGCCGTCCCGGCGTATTCAGGGTGACTTGGAGGAAGGGGTTGGGGTGGCTCGTGATGCTCACATCTGCGACGAGGGTGAGTGTGCGCGGAGTATCCAGAGAGCCAATTTCCGCAGGAATGGACGCACAGGTAATGACAGCGTTTACGAGTGAGCACGCATGGTTCATAGCGGAGTCATTTCCCCGGAGCTTGATGACGCTCAAGGTCACTTCCGCAGGGGTGCTCACGGAGAAACTGAGAGAGCTCAGCGCGGGAGTGCCTTTGGAATTCTTGCGAGCCTCAAGGGTGAACGCTCCCAGTGTTCTCTGGTTGCCCGTCGCAAAGGTTCCTTCTGCGGGACCGCTCCGGCTGACCGAGGTCAGGATCGCATTGCTCGTCTGGTGCTTTTGGAAATCGGGCCCCGAGGTCGAGACGAGATTCGTCTTGTTCGTCCACTCCCCGGTCGCGGAGACGGTCATCGCCTCCACCTGGACTGTTTGCCCGCTGACTCCTCCCACGTCCTTCTCTTTGACGATCGGGCGGAGAGCGAGAACCACCGTATCCCTCCGCTCGATGAAGTACGCTTTGTCGGGCGCAAGATCCAGCGTGAAGACGTCACGTGCAGAGGAGGCGGCGATATCGAGCGCAGCGGTGCCGAGCAGAAAACCGACTTCGTCGAACACCTCGAGAGTACTCACTGAGGACACTTCCGTGACGAGCGTGATGGTCACCGTTCGCACATGCACGGGCTCATCCAGGGGGGTAACTTTGATCAGAGCAATGACCGGAGCCCTCTCCCCGAGAACAAGGACATGGCTCGTCGCATTCAGACTTGGGAGAGGGTAGGTGGGGACGTAGAACTGGTTCGGGAAGCGCTTAGGCGAAGGAAGAGGGGAGGGGAGGGGGCTCGGTGCAGGAACGACTCTCGTCGGAGATTGCCGGGAGAGGACATCTCGTCGCTGGAGCCTCCTGCTTCTCCGCTCTGTGACGAGTGTCCTCCGTCGGGAGGACACGGAGGAAGTCTGCGTAGGGGGCCTCAGGACCCTGCGGAGTGTCGATGTGTCCGTCACAAAGGGGGTGCTTGCGGCAAGGAGCAGGGGGACGGCAACGAGGGTGAGGAGGGTATGCATGGGGTAAGAAGCATTATACGGTCCCGCGATTGAGTGAGGAACAAATATCTTTAAGAAACTTTAAGAAAGCAGTGCGCGAAGCGCGGCTCTGCCGCGCTGGAGCGCCTCTTCTGGGAGAGGTGGGTCCATGGGAGGAGAACCTATAGGTTCTCCTCCCATGATTAAATCGGTACCAACTTCCCCTCTGCATTAAAAACTTCCGTAATCGGTGTCTCGAGAGCTTTTGCGATTTTGAATGCGAGGAGAACCGAGGGGTTGGTATGCCCATTCTCAATGCTCATGATGGTTTGTCTGCTCACTCCTACCCGCACGGCAAGCTCCTCCTGGGTCATCCGCTTTTCAAATCGAAGAACGCGAATGCGATTGCGGACGGTCATCTCGGGCATGGGGAGGGAAAGGTGAAGTGATGGAAGCCGACGCATTCTACTGATGCGCTGAAGTTCTGCAAGGATATTTCTCCTCTCTTACGCTTGACTCCTGGGGGTGAGAGTTGGGTCTGCATATCGCGAAAATGCCCTTGACCAGGTGGGTGTACGAAAGTACACTCCTTCCGGTCTCTCATCTTTACCTCCTTCTCTCCCATCCCATGCTTGCCTGCCTCTCTTCCTTTGCAACGATCGGCCTCACTTCGGAACTCGTGAATGTCGAAATTGATCTGTCGAAGAACTTGAGCGGCTTCATGATCGTGGGCCTCGGCGATACTGCAGTGCAGGAGAGCAAGGAGCGTATCCGCTCAGCGCTCCGCAATAGTGGCATTCGGTTTCCAAGCGCCCGCAAGATTACGATTAATCTGGCTCCTGCAGATGTGAAGAAGATCGGTCCGCGCTACGATCTCCCGATGGCACTCGGGATCCTGCTTGCGAATGGGGACCTCGATATGGATCCTGGGGTCTTCGCCGATACCGTCTTCATCGGGGAACTCGGATTGGATGGGTCATTGCGGCATGTAAGCGGCGTCCTTCCCGTTGCCCTTGCAGCCCGCGCTGAGGGAAAGAAACGCATGGTGGTCCCTGCTACGAATGGCCCCGAGGCTGCTCTTGTTCCTGGACTCGAGGTCATTGCAGCAGAAACGCTCCCTGAGCTCCTCAAGGTCCTGAGGCGGGAGCGGGAGGCGCCGGAAATCCCTGCACCTCTGGCAAGCACCCAACACATCGATGATCTCGGCCTCGATTTTAGTTTCATCCGCGGCCAGGATGCAGCCAAGCGTGCACTCGAGATTGCCGCTGCGGGTGGACATAACGTGCTCATGAGTGGTGCACCGGGAGCAGGGAAGACGCTCCTTGCGAAAGCGCTTCGGGGCATCCTCCCACCTCTCACGCGCGAGGAGGCGCTGGAAGTGACGCAGATCTACTCCATAGCGGATCTTCTGCCGCGAGGAATTCCCCTCATGCAGAATCGTCCTTTCCGCTCTGTGCATCACACTGCGAGCGGGGTCTCGATCGTCGGTGGAGGGAAGATTCCGGGTCCGGGAGAGATTTCCCTGGCCCATCATGGCGTTCTCTTCCTCGATGAACTCGTGGAGTTTCCGGCGCACGTCCTCGAAGTCCTTCGGCAACCCCTGGAAGATCGCTGCATCACGATTACCCGTGCGCATGGATCGGTGACGTACCCTGCGAATTTCATCCTCGTTGCCGCGATGAACCCGCCGCAGTATGGAGGGACGGCGGCACGCAATCGGAAGCGCGTCAGTGCGCCGCTCCTCGATCGCATTGATCTCAGCCTCGATGTGCAGCCTGTTGCCGTCGAAGATCTGCAGAAAGTGCGAGCGCATGAGGGTGCAGAAACGTCTGCAGAGATTCTGCTGCGGGTGATGGCAGCACGTGAGCGGCAAGAGGAACGTTTCAAAGAAATGCGTTTTCATGTCAACGCGGCGATGGATGTGCGCACTCTGGAGAAGTGTTGTCCGCTTGATACGGGAAGTGAGGAACTCCTCGCGCAGGCAGTCCGTCGCCTCGGCCTATCCGCCCGCGCATATCATCGGACGATCAAGGTCGCCCGGACGATTGCGGATCTCGGAGGCGCCGAACATATTCTGCAATTGCATATTGCGGAAGCACTGCAGTACCGGCAGTCAGTGGGGATCGAAGATTAAAGCAGCGAAGCCCCGCACCGTGCCGCTTTAGCGGCTCTGGTGCGCGGGTACAGGCAGAGCGTGGGGCTCGACGACTAAGAGCGCGATTAAAGTAGGGTATTGACGGTGGCGGAGTGCAAGTCCAGACTCTGCGTAATTTTTTCCATGCCAAAATTTCCCAAAGAAAGTCAGGAAGAAGAAATTCAAAGGGAGATTTTGCGTATGGCTGGTGCAGAGAGCAAGCTCTATCCACTTGTCATTGAGGTCCGTGAGACAGAGTCTCGTACAACGATCGAAAGTGAAGGGGAACTCCGCGACCTTCTACGGAGAACGAAGGAAAAGTTACGCACGCTTGCAGGCGCTCCGAAATGGGTCGGCACGCGTCGCCTCAGTGTTCGAGAAGCTCTTGCTCATGCGCTGATGGCTTTTGCATCAGCAAAAGGATCGTAGGGAAAAACATCTTTGTCTTTTGCATTTCTCTCTGCTTTAGGGCTTCTCGAAGCCTAGCTCAAGAGCCTGAAACTTCTTGACTTGAGGGGCTTCCTCACTACAATCGGGGGGCTATGGGCGCTTCTTTTTGGGAGTTGGTGTAAGGCTGGAGTCGTGAGTGAGCGCCCCTGCGCGCTCATTCACAGCATTGCTGAGTAGAGAAGTCCATATAAAAATGATATCCGAGCCTTTTAAAGCTCTTTTTGAAGAGTTTTCCGCCTTCGCCCTTCGGGCTTCGGCGGACGGGAATTCTGCCTCGCAGAGTTCCTGACCAACTTTTCATTTCTTTTTTGAAGAGTTTGATCCTGGCTCAGAGTGAACGCTAGCGGTGCGCCTAACACATGCAAGTCG
>CAZQCB010000033.1:0-5479 GCA_964592265.1 uncultured Candidatus Peribacteria bacterium
CCTCTGCTTGGAAGGGTGGGCCCATGGGAGGGAAACCTATAGGTTTCCCTCCCATGATTTAAAGAATATCCGCGCCCGCCGGCTTCACTGCTGGGATCTCATTGGTATACCGCGAGACCAAGATGTGCTCCTCGAGCTTCCCGTCATTCCGGATGATGCGCTGCTTCCAGGCGATCTCGTTCCGGTAGAGCGCGCGTCCGCTTGAAGCTTTCACATCTTCCGGAGCGTCGTACCATCGGTACGGCCCCTCCAGCGCGATTTTCCTCCCATCGGGTGTTCCGTAGAGTTCGACAATCGCTTCATTCCCCTCATCCCTTGCCTGGAGGAGGATGGGGTAGGACGTATCATTGAGGAACATGAAATCCCGCGATCCCGGGTAGATTGTGGCATCCAATCCTTCGCCATACTCGCGATAGTATTTGATATACAGAGAATGGTTGTGCTGCTCGACCACGGGGAGTCCCGCTTGCAGCACTCCGCGATAGAGAGTCGTCGAGGCCTGACACACACCGCCTCCGGGCGTGAGTGCAAGATCCTCTCCATTGAAGATGCCCATGGCCATTTTCCACCCGTTCGCCACCTCCACTGCGCCTCCGAGCGTTCGATTGAAGGAGAAGGTTTCTCCGGGGAGGATGAAAATGTTCTGAAGGTGTTCGCGCAGTGTCTTCTGCACATTGAACGCACGATTCGGCACGGACCCTGCGAAGTTTGATCTCCCCTTCCCGAGGAGCGTCAGTGGACCAAGATCGAAGGGGGTCTCGTTGATGATGCGTCCTACAGCTCTCTCGATGGGGAGCGTGAACGAGGGTGTTCCATTTATGAGGGATGCAGCGAGAAGAGGGGTTGCCCCTTCCGTCCGGAGTGCCCATCCGTCTGTCACCCGTCCCTCCACCGACGCATAGAGTTCCCCCGGAGCGGGGAGCGCTGTGATGCGGGCATGTGTCGGGGCGGGGAGCATTGCAGCGATTTCTCTCTCAAGGAATGCGCGGATGGCCTCAAGATCCAGTACCGCGTGTGCACTCGCTTCTTTCCTTTGCAGGAGGATCCACTCCGGATGCTCGACCAAGGTGAGATGCCACTTCTTTGGCTCGAGTCCGGGGAGTGGGGGAGTTTCCAGCGTGATGCTCCGACGGAGGAGCATCTTCCGCTCCTCCTCAAACCCTTTCCACACTCTCTCTGTGAGGGGGAGCGTGTGGAGAACGGTGCTCCCATGGAAATACTGTGATTCCCGCACTCTTCCCGAGCGCGCCTCGGCATGTGCGGCAGGAACTCCTTCGATGTGGAATTCTGCAGCACTCCCGGCATTTTCGGGTGTTGCAGTGTGTAGCACGGCCGTCTCGGCCGTGATAACGGGTGACGGTGGAAGGAATGGGCTTGCTGCGTGCTTGTCAAAGGAGAGGAGCACGCTTGCGGCGACTCCCCCGCTTGTGAGCGCGGAGAGGAGTGCGGTGAGAATTCTCTGCGAGGAGGAGGGCTTGCCCATGCGATATATTTGTTTTTCTCATTATAACACTTTTATGAACTTTAGTCAAAACACAGCTATCGGGGCCTTTTGGATAACTTGGAGCGGATAAAATTTGTTTTTCGGTGAAGAACTTCTATGATCCTCTTCCTATGGACGATACTACCCCTGCAACCAAAGCCGATCTCTTGAGACTCGAGTGTTCTCTGGATGAAAAACTGGACAAAAAATTTGAGAGAGTGCACGAAGATACTTCACGTGTGTTGGATGTTCTCGTGAATGTCGACCAACGCCTGACGCAGAAGGTAGAGGATCACGAAGAGCGCATTGATCGCTTAGAGAAAGTAGCAGCATAACATCCACAGTACTTTTATCGCTCCCGTCGTGCTCTCCCCGCAACCTCCAACGTATACGTGATGCCTCCAATTTCAAATGTATACGCCCCTTCCACTGACGGTGCCAGGATCATGAGCTGGAGACTCGTTGACGATCCCTTCGGAAGAGCTTTCTCTGTCACGATGGAATTGCGCAGGCGGATGCGATTTTCCCCTCGCGATTGCCAGAGCCCAATCCTCGGGTCCGAGCGTTCGACTATCGCGATATGCTCGCCGATTTTCACGGAGCGCTTGTCCGCCTTGTAGGTAAGTGAGATTCTTGCAGCACCTCTCCGCGGGAGCCGCAAATGGGTGGATCCCTGCGACAGGAGAGTGTTCTCTTCTTCCGTTGTAGGCTTGACTCTCACCTTCGGGAGCATGTCGCTCGTGAAGTCCCGCAGAGCAACGAGTCTGCGGATTGCCGGGGCAAGTTCCTCGATGCGGCCGGGGCACTCGGTGTCATTGAGGTCCTCGTGCAGGGCAATTGTCGGGACGGATTTCCCGTGGAAGGTCGTGAAACTCTTGGGATCGAGGTCGTAGCGATCGCTTAACTCTGCAAGAAGCCAGCGAGCGCTCTTCAGCTGCACTTCGGTGGGGAAGTCTTTGAGGTAATTTCCAATGAGGGCAACTCCGATGGTTCCGGTATTTGCACAGTAGGCATGTGCGCCGATGACACTGTCTCCTCCCGCGCGCCCCTCGTAGATCACTCCCTCCTTATCAACGAGGTAATGGTAGCCAATGTCTCCCCAGCCATTCTGCACGGTGTGCCACTGGTAAATGGCACGCACACGCTCGGGGCCCGTGCGATCTTTCTCCTCTTGTTCTTCACTCTCGCCAGTGTGGTGCAACACCAGGAGACGCACGTTGGGGCTAAAGCGCTGCGGCCAGACATAGGGCTCTCCTTTTGAGGAATGCGTGACGATATCCCCCATGCGGAATTCCGCGGGGTAGTTCCGGAGGTCTTCCTGGCATTTCTTCACGCGCTCGGAAGGTTCTGAGGGCGGAGCCTTCTCGCCATTCTCCGGCGGTGGATTCTCTCCATTCTCCTCCCCGACTGTTTCAGTGACGATACCAAGTGTTTCATCCGCTCCCCATTCTTCGCGGGAGAGCATAGTGGGCACTGCGGGAACGGGAGAACGAGCGAAGACGCTCTCCGGCACAGAGACTCCAAAGAGGAGCATGAGGAGAAGCATGCGCATCATCGACTGCATCCTATCATGGGAAGAGAACCTAGAGGTTTCCCCCCCATGATGACTACGGCTGAATCGTCACTGTGCCGCGCATGTCTTTGTGACCTGATCCACACGGGATCGAGCAGAAGAACTCAAAGGTTCCCTCGGAACCTGTCGGGAGTGCAACGGTGACAGTTTCCCCGGCGTTCACGGTCATATTGATTCCCAAGCCCGGGATCGCAAAGCCATGGGTTCCCGCCGCTCCTACGAGTTTGATTTCCACCGTTTCCCCTTTCTCTGCAGTGATTGTTGCAGGAGTGAAGGACCAATTGTCGACTGACACCTCGATCACGCGTTTCTCCTCCATCACTTCGTCTTCCTTTTCCTCTTCCATGAGTTCTTCTTCACCCTCATCCTCATCGTCCTCGTCCTCCACGATCATTTCCTCCACGTCTTCTGCTTCTCCATCGTCGGTGATCACTGGCATGGGCTGTTCCACTGCTTCCGGGGAAGATGGCTCCGGAGTGGTTCCCTTCGGGGAGGAGGGGAGGGAGCAGGCACCGAGAGAGAGAATGGAGAGGAGCAGGAGCGGGCGTTTCATGATGCTGAAAGGGAAGGAAAAAGCTGGGGTAGTGTACATCACTTCACTCGTCTTGTCTTCTGAAGACGAAGGCACGGATGAGATCGACGAGTTCCCGGATGCCTACGTTCTCGGGGGCACGGTAGATTTGCAGGAGGAGTGGGTTCACTCCGCCATTCCGGAAGCGGATCGGGTCGAGGATGTCCGTAAGATCCATCGTCCCATTCCCGTTGAAGTCCCCGACGAGGAGTGTGGGAATTTGCGTGCACGATGGACTGAAGAGAGTGGTGACTTCCGGGAGCACTCTCTGGAAGTATCCGCTTGCTTTGAGTGAGAGCATGTAGGTTCCCGTTGCCTGGAGGTTCAGGAGATCGGTGTCCTGCACGGTCACTTTCCCTGTGACATCGCTCGCGGAGATGCCGGTGAAGAGGGGTGTCTGAGTGGTGGGGTCGCTGATCGTGAGGGAAATGGGGGAGTGGTCGCTCATTCCCCTCTTATGCTCGAAGGCGGTGATCTGGAGGCAGATCGTGGGGGCATTGGCGGCATCCAGGAACTGCTGGAGCGCAGTCCACTTCGGGGCCGTATCCGGATCTTGCATCTGGAATTCCTTGTGTCCCCAACTGCCCCATTTTGTGAACGCACTGATGTAGGAGTACGGCATCGTGACATCGATGCCTCCATCTTGCAACGCGTGAAGGTATACCAGGAGAATACCCTCCATTTGAGGGTTCCGGTTAAAGTCCGCGAGGAATTGCACGAAGGGAGCATCGTTCTCATCTGGAGACACGAGATGCTGACCTGCTTCGTAGGTGGTGAGCGCGTAGCCATACTCTCCTGCGATCTGCATGTTCTGGCGCACGAGATCCAGGGCTGCAGGAATATCCACCTCCAGGAGGCGGGTGAAGAGTCCATCCCCGAGAGCCATTGTAAGCGCAGCATCCTTGCCCAGTGCACCGCCGAAGTACGGAGCGACAGCGTACAGCGTTCCGTTTTCCTGAGCTCCCGCATACTTCTGGTAGGCGGAGAGAACTTGCCTCGCCACTCCGACGTTCCCGTTCTGCCCGGCCACCACGCGTACGTACTGTAGCCCCTCCGCATCGAGAATCGCGAACATCTCTGCAGCCCTCTTGGCATACGCCTCATGGTGATTCGCGAGACCTTGGAGAGTTGCTTGGTCTCTGAACCATTGCGTCTGCGCGAACTGCCAATTCCATGCTTCATTGGAGAGTTCAATGAAGGGTGTGAGACCTGCCTCAAGGCGATCTCGCAGCAGGCGTGCGAACTGCCGGAAGTAGTCGTCATCCGCCATGTGGGGAAGGGTGAACCACGGGTTGACATCAATTTCATTCGCGAGATCGATCATGTACTCATACGCAACGCCCTTCTCCGTTGTTTGGATGTCACCTGGCTCGGTGCGCTCGGCCCATGTCCGGATGGGGGAGTCATTTGTGCGATTCCAGTCCATGAAGCGAATGCGCTGGAAGCGGCGGAGATCATCCACGAAGGAGGGGGTGAAGGGGTGTGTAAGCGCATCAGGGTCTCCATAGTCCGCTTCGTGGTACACATGGAGGTCGCGGATGTGATTCAGGGGGCTCGTC
The DNA here is from genome assembly GCA_964592265.1 of uncultured Candidatus Peribacteria bacterium. Lineage (GTDB taxonomy): Bacteria > Patescibacteriota > Gracilibacteria > Peribacterales > Peribacteraceae > CAZQCB01. The sequence goes on from CAZQCB010000033.1 coordinate 5,187, forward strand.
GAGGTAATGTGCAGACCGATGCCGGCTGCGCTGGGAGTGGGAACGCTGAAGGTGATCACTCCGCCCGCGCTGTCCTTCTGAGGCACCGTCGCGGATTTGCCATTCAGACTCACGTCAATCGTCCCGTCGCCTTTGTACGTAACGTAGTAGTTCCCGGTGGGGTAACCACCAGTGGTCCTTGCGAAGAGTGTGGTTGCGTACTGACCTGGTTCCAAGCTTGTGGGATACCCCTCTGCATCCTGCCCGGGGAAGGCTCTGCCGTCGTTCCATGTGCTCTTCGTCCCCGAATGGAA
>CAZQCB010000033.1:5489-10699 GCA_964592265.1 uncultured Candidatus Peribacteria bacterium
GAATGGAATTCCTTCATGGAGAGTGCGAAGTCCTTGAACGGGTACGCCCCGTAGTAGTCCACTCTTGCCAGGTTCATGCCGAGTGGAGAGGGAGCAGAAGATGGGGCCGCAATCGCTGTTGCCGCAGAAAGGAGAAGAGCGAGCAGCATTTTTCACTGACACCCTCTTTCGGCAAGTCGCACGAAAATTGCCGCGAGCTCTGCGCGATTGAGAGTGTCATTGGGGCGCACAGTCCCTCGCAGGTTCCCCTGTGCGTCGGTGTCGCCCCTGATCACGCCCATGGCGTGCGCTGTGAGAATCGCAGCAGCGTAGCGATGGGAAGGGGGAAGATCACTGAAGGGATTCGTGGTTCCTGGGTTGATCGCGATACCAAGACCCTGGAGCAGAGCTTCGACGATCGCTCCACGCGGGGTAGGTTGCCGTACGTCTGGGTAGGAGAGAAAAAAGGAAATCTGCCGGTCCTCTGCCCACCGCACATACGGTTCAGACCAATCTCCGAGAGATGTCTGATTCGCGGGTCTTCCGACGACTGCGCGCGCATCTGCACCGGAAAGTTGGAGAATGAGCTTTGCCATTTGCCCATTGAGAACCGCGTCAGCGGGTCCGAAGAGGCCTGTGTAGTTTCCCTGCACATCCTTATAACCCGATGCGATGCCTCCCTGGATGAGCGACGCAACGGGCCGTGCGAACCAGGTGTTTGTCGGGACATCGCGGAAGGTCACTTCCTGGCCGCTTAAGAGTTTCATATGGAGTTTGCCTGCTGTATGTGGCAGTGGCTCGGCGGCCCCAAAGATCGGGATGGAGCAGCGTGCGACTGGTGCGGGGTCGGGGGGAGGGGGAGGAGGCACTGCTCTCGCTTCGGGTACCTCTCCCGTGCTGTCTCCTGTTGCTGGAGGAGGGGGAGGGGGAGGAGGAGGATCGGGAGGAGGGGTTCCTGGCGGACCACCAGTCACTGTGTAGGAGGCATTGAGAACACCGGAGAGGATATTCGACGAATTGCTGTAGGCGATGACTTCCGAAGCAGTTTGATTGATGACGATCGCTGCTACTCCATTGCTTAAGGGTCGGAAGGTCACCTGGAGGAGCTCCCCATCCGCTCCATTGAATCCCGTATCGAAGCGCACACGAGCAAACTGGAAAATATTTCCCGAAGGAGCAGGTGCAATGATCTCCTGGTCGAAGACGGACGTTCCGGAGATGATTCCGACGTACTGGATATTGCTGGAATAGGAGACACTCACGAGAACACCTCCCACAGCTTGTCCTCCGGTATCGAGTTTGAGATCTACGATGAAGTCCGTTCCGACCGTTGCCGAGCCAGGAGAGGGAACAACTTTGAGTGTTGCAGTGGATTGCGCCTCTGCCGCTCCCGGTATCACTGCTATTGAAAGAAGGAAGAGCGAGAGCGAGAGGGAGGAGAGCGACATGCGCATGCCCTACAGAGTATACTTGTCTCCACACCCTTTCCAGCGCATGTCTCCCTCTTCTCGGCAGTACTTCCTTGTGGGTAGCGCAGCAGCGCTCTTCACCCTTCTCGCGTTCGTCGCTGCGACACAGACACCACCTCTCATACGCACTGTGCGCGTTGCCGGTGATGTCTGTGGAGACAAGGAATGCGAGGGGCAGGAAACATGCACTTCCTGCCAGGAAGACTGCGGCGAGTGTCGGCCCCGTTGCGGCGATTCGGCCTGTACCGGGGCGGAGGACTGCAAAAGTTGCCGGAGAGACTGCGGCCAGTGTCCGAAGACCTTCTGCGGAGACAAGCTCTGCATCGGCGATGAGACGTGCAACACGTGCAATTTCGATTGTGGAAGTTGCATACCCTCCTGTGGAGATGGCGCTTGCACGAGTGCAGAGACCTGTCAGAGTTGTGACAAAGATTGCGGCACGTGTCCCCCGAAGTGCGGTAATCGCGTGTGTGATACTTCGGAGACCTGCAATAATTGCATTGAGGATTGTGGGCGGTGTGCAGGGACGTGCGGCGATTTGGCCTGTGACACAGTGCGTGAGAGCTGTACGACCTGTCCGTCTGATTGCACGGCGTGCGGGGACGTTCCTCCCGCATGCATCGGGTGTGAGGGTGAAGCGTGTACAGCTTGCCCCACGGTCTGTGGAGACAAGCAGTGTCGTGGAACCGAAACCTGTACGAATTGCACGGTGGATTGTGGAGTGTGTAATGCGGGATGTGGGGACGGCGCATGTGCTTTCACAGAGGACTGCACTTCCTGCGCCTCTGATTGTGGAGAGTGTAGAGAGCGTTGCGGAAACGGTGTCTGTGCGGGGTCCGAGACGTGTACGAACTGCCTGGAGGATTGTGGGTTCTGTGTCTACTGCGGGGATGCATCGTGCAACAGCGGAGAAACCTGTGCAACCTGTGCACAGGATTGCGGGATATGTGCGGAGCAGTTCTGCGTGGGAGGGGGGTGTCAGGCTGACCTTGGGGAGAATTGTGGAACCTGTTCCCAAGATTGTGGGGAGTGCAAGGTAACCTGTGGGGATGGGGTCTGCGATGCATCCTCGGAAACCTGCAAGACCTGTCGCAGGGATTGTGGCTCCTGCACTGCGGTTGCACCCACTTCCGGTGGCCCTTCCAGTCAGAGTTCGCTTGCTCCCTCTCCTCCTGCGGAGTCTCCCACACCTTCCGCGGTTCCCCCTCAAAGCAGCGAGCAACTGTGGGAGAAAATCATCAAGGGGATTTCGACGCTCTTCACCCTCTTCGGTGATCTCTTCCTCTGGCTCCGGACCGTGATACGGGAGACGATCTGGCCTGCAGTGACAGATGGCTTCCAGAGGGTACTTCATTGGATCAGGCTCTTCTTTGGATTGGAGGGCAGGTCCCTCCTTGGGTAGACTCATGGAGTATGCGTCGGAATGTTCTCCAATGGATGTGTATCGTCGGTCTGGCGTACGTCTTCGCGTTATTCGGAGTCGAAAAAATCGTGCGCCCGCTCCTCTGGATCCAATGGATTCCACCATGGTTCGAGGGAGTGTTTGGATTGTCACGGGAAACGTGGCTCACGATCTTTGGCCTCGTGGAAGTCCTCCTTGCGGGACTCCTCCTGATACCCCAGAGAATCCTCCAGAGAATTGTAGCAGTGCTCATGACACTCCATCTTGTTGCTGTCCTCACCCAGACGGGACTCCTGAATGATGTTGGAGTGCGAGATACGGGACTGCTGTTCATCGCATTGGGGCTGGTTTTTTCCTTCTGATGCTTGAAGAAGAGGAAGGGGTGTGTCTTGGCATGGCTTTCGAGGCGTTTTTCCGCTATACTATGGGGAAATGTACGCGCTCAAGACCGTCGACGAGACCCTCCAGGATCTCCACTGTTCTCCGCTGGGTCTGAACGCCGCGGAGGTGGAGCGCCGTCGTGCGTACTACGGCTGGAATGAAATACCGGAACGCAAGCGATCGCTCGTTTTCCTCTTTCTCAAACAGTTTCAGAGTGTCCTTGTGTACATTCTCATCGGCGCGCTGGTGCTCTCCGTCATTCTTCCCTGGTACGAGCATGGGGGGAGGGTGGGCCTAGGGGATTTCCTTGATGCCATCGTCATTGCGGTCGTGCTCCTCCTCAATGCGCTGCTCGGTTTTTTCCAGGAGAATCGGTCGGAGAATGCCATTGCGCTCCTCAAGCGCATGAGCGCTCCCACTGTGCGAGTGCGCCGAGAAGAGAAAGTACAAATCATTCCTTCAAGGGACATCGTTCCCGGTGATGTACTTCTGCTCGCAGAGGGGGATCGCGTCAGCGCCGACGGTCGCATTATGACTGCGCAGAATGCAGAGGCGGATGAAGCAAGTCTCACGGGGGAATCCAAACCGGTGCGGAAGATGCCGGAAACAGTGGCTCCCCCCCTCGATGCATCGGGGAAAAGTGTCATGCCTGTCCTCGGAGAGCAGACGGATATGGTTTTCCGTGGGACAGTGATGACGCGGGGGCACCTCGAGGTGTGTGTCACGGCGACGGGCGCCTATACGGAGTTGGGAAAAATCGCCGAGCTCGTGATGGAAGTGCAGCATCCCCCGACACCCCTCGAATCCTCCATGTCGAAGCTCGGCCGGTGGATCGGTGGTGTCGTCTTGGTGTTCTGTGTGGTCATTTTCCTCGTGGGATTCGAGCGTGGTCTCCCCTTGGGAGAGATGCTGCTTGCCGCAGCGAGTCTTGCCGTTTCTGCTGTTCCCGAGGGGCTGCCTGCGATTGTCACGGTTTCGCTTGCGATCGGCGTTCAGCGCATGATTCGCCAGCGTGCACTCACACGGGAGTTGCAGGCGATTGAGACGTTGGGGAGCGTCACGGTGATCTGCACGGATAAGACTGGCACACTTACGGAAAACCTCATGAAAGTGCAAGAGCTCTGGCTCGATGGTCAGCATCTCTCCCTAGCATGGGAGGATGGCAATGCGCGGGCTACCCTCGTACCGGATTCTTCCGCCCCGCTCTCCCCGCATGTCCCTCTCCTCCTCGAGATTGGGGCGTCCTGCAATACTGCTCCTTCACTTGAAGTGGGTGATCCGACGGAGATTGCTCTCCTCAAAATTGCCGCAGGCCTCGATACCCCTCGTCGCCCCATCAAGGAGGAAAATGTCCCTTTCAGTTCCGAGAGGAAATACATGGTGACGACTCATGAGATCGAGGGAGAAGAGGTCCAATACTGGAAGGGGGCACCGGAAATTGTGCTCCCCCTCTGCACACATGTTCTCCGCGCCGGGAAGGAGGAACTTTTGACAGACGAGATGCGTGCCGCAATTCTTCTGGAGAATGCGAGAATGGCGCGTTCGGCTCTCCGTATTCTCGGTCTCGCAATGCAAAAAAATGCCTCTATTGTCTTTGTGGGTCTCATCGGCATGCTCGATGCCCCTCGGGAGGGTGTCACCGAAGCTATCGAGAGAGCGCAGAGTGCCGGCATTCGTACGATCATGATTACCGGTGATCACGTGCTCACGGCCAGAGCAATAGCAGAGAAAATCGGCATAGGGGGAGAGGTTCTTGCGGGGAAGGAGCTCGATGCACTCTCGGATGAGGAGCTTCAGAGGCGCCTTCAGACGATTTCCATTTTCGCGCGCGTCTCCCCGGCGCACAAAGTGAGGATTCTCTCGGCGCTCCAGGCGCAGGGAGAGATCGTTGCCATGGGGGGAGATGGCGTGAACGATGCTCCTGCGCTTAAAAAAGCACACGTAGGGTTTGCCATGGGGAAGGAAGGAACCGATGTTGC
>CAZQCB010000034.1:0-9931 GCA_964592265.1 uncultured Candidatus Peribacteria bacterium
ACACCTTCGGTATCGAGGACACCGCGGATGATGTGGTAGCGCACCCCGGGGAGATCTTTCACGCGGCCTCCGCGCACGAGGACGATGCTGTGCTCTTGGAGGTTATGACCTTCCCCCATAATGTAGGCGTTCACCTCGTGCCCGTTCGTGAGGCGGACACGGGCGATTTTGCGGAGAGCGGAGTTTGGCTTCTTTGGCGTCATCGTCGTTACTTTGAGGCAGACGCCCCGGCGGGCGGGCGCGCCTTTACGTAAGGGGACCACTCGGGACTTGAGCGAGTTCCAGGTGAACTGGAGGGCAGGAGCCTTCGTTTTCTTCCGCATGGAACGGCGGGGGTGGTGGATGAGCTGATTAATGGTAGGCATAGAATGGGGAAGAACGGGTTTTCTGGTTTGCTGGTTACTGGATTGTGAAGGAAAAACTAAAAAGGAAAAAGGAATAACTCGTTATTTCAAGTGGCCACAGTTTCTTCTTCAATCTCCCCGGCTCCTTTCTCCTCCCCCTTCGTAAACGTGCGTCGGTACGTCTCCCCCGCTGGAATGAGCCGTCCGATGATCACATTCTCCTTGAGACCCTCGAGCGGATCGATTTTCTTCGTCGTCGCCGCCTCTACGAGGACGCGGATGGTCTCCTGGAAGGAGGCCCCTGCAAGCCAGGAATCCGTCGCAAGGGAGACGCGTGTGAGGCCAAGCAGGAGACGCTCACCGATTGCGGGCTTCTTGCCCACCTCCTCTGCCTCGCGATTCGCCTTCCGATAACTTGAAATATCCACGGTTTCTCCAACCAAAAGCGGAGTGTCTCCTGCATCGAGAATGCGGAGTTTCGAGAACATCTTGCGGGCAATGATCTCGATGTGCTTGTCGTTGATCGTCTGCCCCTGCGATGCATAGATATGCTGCACCTCACTCACGATGTATCGGAGCACGGCGTACATCCCTTTCTTTGCCAGGAGCTCCTGAAGATTGAAGTGGCCGGCATTCAGGGGGAGACCGGCTTCGACCGTCTGACCGTTCTTCACGAGCAGCGATTCGTTGGAGCTGAGTTCGTAGATCCGTTCCTGGAGGTCCGTGTGCTTCACGGTGATGGAGGAAGAGCTGAGGCGGTGCACGGTGCCTCTCACGGTGGCACGGACAACGGATTTGTCACGCAGGGATTTCGCAATGGCCTGTCGCTCCTTCACTTCCTGCCCTTCCTTCACCGTAGGTTCGAAGCCCGGGGGAATGGAGTAGAGATCTTCACTCCCGGCTTCCCCCGTCACCTGGATCGTGGCTCGGCCTTGACGGTGACTGATCTTCACGGTCCCGGTGATATCCGAAAGGGTCGCGGGAGTTTTCGGGGGACGTGCCTCAAAAAGCTCTTCCACCCGCGTGAGACCCTGGGTGATGTCCCCCCCCTCCGCGACACCCCCCATGTGAAAGGTGCGCATGGTGAGCTGGGTGCCTGGTTCTCCGATGCTCTGAGCTGCAATGATGCCGATGGGGGTTCCCAGGGCCACGGGGCGGTTATTCGAAAGATCACGACCGTAGCACTTGACGCACAACCCCCGCTCCGTGCTACAGGTGATGACGGAGCGGAGTTGCACTTCTTCGACGCCAAAAGCACGCAAAGTATCGACGAGCTTGGCGTCGACATCCTCATTTCTTTTTGCAAGGACCTGCCCCTTCACGACGACATCACAAGCCAGGGTGCGGCCGAAAACCCTCTTCTCGAATTTCTCTCCAATCTCCTCACTCTCCTTGCGTGAGATGGTGTGTTCACTCATTGAACCACAATCCTCCTCTGTGATGAGCGTGTCCTGGACCGCATCGACAAGACGGCGCGTGAGGTACCCTGCTTCCGCGGTCTTCAGCGCAGTATCGGATTTCCCCTTTCTCCCTCCGTGGGTGGCAATGAAGAACTCGAGAACGGAGAAACCTTCCTTGAGATTGGATTGAATGGGGAGCTCAATCGTTTTCCCACTGGGATTGGCGACGAGCCCTTTCATAGCCGCAAGCTGCGCGACCTGCCCCCAGTTTCCCCGAGCTCCAGACTGGATCATGTAGGAGATGTTGTTATCGCTGCTCTCCTGGTACATCTGCACCATACGCGAAGTGAGGTCGCTCTTCACCCCCGACCAGATGCGGATCGCATGGCGATAGCGTTCATCAGCGGTCAGCCATCCTTTCCAGTACTGGGTATTAATCTTATCGACTTGCTCGTTCGCTTCTTCAAGTTTTGCTGCTTTCTCCGGTGGTACGAGAATATCCTCTGCGGAGATGGAGAGACCCGAGACAGTCGCGTAGGTGAAGCCGAGACTTTTCACGGCATCGGCAAATTCCACCGTCCTCTCCGGCCCGGCATTCTCGAGACTCCGTGCAATGAGGTCCGAGAGGATTTTATTCGTGAGCGCTGCGTTCACGAAGCCAAGTTCCTTCGGGACAATCTCATTGAAGATGAGTCGACCTGCGGTTGTTTCCGTGAGAGTGAGGTCGAGCCCAAGGCGGACACGGATGGGCTCTTGGAGATGGATGATCTTCTGCTGCTCAGCAAGGAGTGCTTCCTCCGGAGAAGAGAAGGCAGGAAGAGATTTCTCGTCCTTCGTCTTCTGCATGTTCGTGAGGAAGTAGCAGCCGAGGACCATATCCTGCGTCGGGGTGATGATCGGTTCCCCTGCGGAGGGTTTCAGGAGGTTCCGGTTTGCCGCCATGAGGAGGCGAGCCTCCTCTTGTGCGGGCTCAGAGAGCGGGACGTGCACGGCCATCTGGTCACCATCGAAGTCGGCATTGAAGGCAGCACAGACTAAGGGGTGCAGCTGAATGGCTTTCCCCTCGATGAGCACGGGTCGAAAGGCCTGGATGCCGAGACGGTGGAGGGTCGGCGCACGGTTGAGGAGCACGTACTTCTGCTGAGTCACTTCTTCCAAGATGTCCCAGACCTCCTTCTTCCCATCGAGGATGAGGCGCTCTGCTGCTTTGACGTTGTGCGCGAGTTCGCGTTTGATGATCTTGCCGATCACGAAGGGCTTGAAGAGCTTCATGGCCATTTCCTTCGGGAGACCGCACTGATCGAGATTAAGTTCCGGCCCCACGACGATGACCGAACGCCCCGAGTAATCCACGCGCTTCCCAAGCAGGTTCTGCCGGAAGCGCCCCTGCTTCCCCTTGAGCATGTCGGAGAGGGACCTGAGCTTCCGTCGATCCCCCGCTGTGAAGAGCGTTTTTCCAGCGCGTGCAGAGTTGTTGAGGAGTGTGTCCACTGCTTCCTGGAGCATGCGCTTCTCGTTGCGGCAGATGACCTCTGGCGCACCGATGCTCATGAGCTTCTTCAAGCGATTATTGCGATTGATGACGCGACGGTAGAGATCGTTTAAGTCGGACGCGGCGAAGCGACCACCATCGAGTTGCACCATGGGCCGGAGGTCCGGTGGAATGATGGGGAGCCTGGTCATCATCATCCACTCGGCCTTGATGCCGGCGCGCGTGAGGGCGCTCACGAGCTTGAGGCGTTTCATAATCTTCTTCAACTTCTGGCCGCTCGCCTGGGTGCGCTCTTTCTCAAGAGAAACCAGGAGATCCGCAAGATCCACGTTGGAGGCAATTTCCCGGAGAGACTCCGCGCCCGTTCCGGCACGGAAGATGTGCCCAAACTTCATGTTCACTTCCCGGAATTTGAGCTCGCTCAACACTCCGCCAACGACAAGATGTGCGAGATCCTCTGAGGCTCTCTTGTGGTTTGCTTTCAGGGCTTCGAGCTTCTCCGCAGTTTCCTTATCCAGAGCATCGCGCTGTTCCTCTCTGGCATCGCGTCCTCGCAACGTTTTCAGGGTGTTCTCGTGATCTCGCTTCAGCTGCTTCCGACGCTGCTCGTACTCTGTAGTGAGCTCCTCTTCCATGCGCTTCTTCTGTTCCGTGTCGACTGTGATGATGATGTAAGCTGCGAAGTAGACGATCTGCTCGAGGGTTTTGATCGGGAGGTCCAGGAGGAGGCCAAGACGGGACGGGGAACTGCGGAGGAACCAGATGTGGGCGATGGGGACGGCGAGATTGATGTGCCCCATACGCTCGCGACGAACGATACTGCGCGTCACTTCCACGGAGCACTTCTCGCAGACCACTCCCGAGTAGCGTATCCCCTTGTACTTCCCGCAGAAGCACTGGAAGTTCTTCGTGGGGCCGAAGATGCGCTCGCAGAAGAGCCCGTCGGGCTCTGCGCGCTGGGTGCGGTAGTTGACCGTTTCGGGCTTCGTCACTTCTCCTCTGGACCACGAGAGGACGTCCTCCGGACTTGCAACCGAAAGCATGACAGCGTCGAACGAATCGGACTGCTTGGAGGCTAAAGGGGCGGGCATGGAGACGAGGGGGGAGGGTTGGGGCGAGGGATGAGGGACGAGTTTCTAGTAACTAGAAACTTCTTCAGCGGGGGAGGCTTCAAGCACTTCTTCTGCAGGAGTGCAATCATTTTCCGGGCGGGGGCCAACAAGAACGAGATTCTCAATGACAATCTCCGTGCGGAAGACTTTCGTTCCTTCGGTACTGTCCCAACTGCGCGTCTTCAAGTATCCCTCAATGAAGAGGGGTTTCCCTTTCCGCACATTTTCATGAATGAACTCCGCGAGCTTCCCCCAAGCGACGAGGTTGTGGAACTCCGGGAGGGTCTGCTTCTGCCCTGCAGCGTCTCGCCAGACGCGGTTCGTCGCGAGACCGAAGGTCGCGACGGATTGCCCGTTCGTGGTCTGCTTGAGAGCGGGATCGCGGGTGGCGTTGCCGAGGAGGATGACCTTATTGACGGATTTCATGGAGGTGGGGGTTCAAGAAGGGAGAAAACACACTGGAGGAATTTTCAATTTCCAAATACCAATTTCCAATGAAGGAAGAATTGTGTTTTACCGAAGGCGGTGATGTTTGAACACTGATCATTGGACATTGATTGGAAATTGAGAATTGAAAATTGGAAATTGCGTCAGGCCGCTTCCCGCGCTTCCTCCGAAACCACAGTTTCCTTGAGTTCCTCTTCCATACTCTCCCCCGTTGCTTCGCTCTCACCCTCTTCGATCCCGACCTCGACTTCACGCGCAGTTTCGGTCGTCGGCTCCTCCATCTCACTCACCTTATCTGCAGTGGGAATCTCCTCCTCTGCGGATTCCTCTTCCTTCAATTCCACGACCTCGGTCTCACCCTCGTCAATCGAGAGACGAGCTTCTGGCGGAATGTCCTCCTTGAATTTGAGGAGTTCCACCTTGAGTCCGAGAGCCTGGAGCTCTTTCACAAGCACGTTGAAGGATTCGGGGGTAGAGGGCTTGCGGATGGGCTCTTCCTTCACGATGGATTCATACGCACGGCTTCGTCCCAGGACATCATCAGACTTGATGGTCAGCATTTCCTGGAGCGTGTGTGAGGCGGCGTAGGCCTCCAGAGCCCACACCTCCATTTCTCCGAAACGTTGACCTCCGTGCTGGGCTTTTCCGCCGAGGGGTTGTTGGGTCACGAGGGAGTAGGGACCGACGGAGCGAGCGTGAATCTTGTCCTCGACTAAGTGCAGGAGCTTCAGCATGTAGACGATCCCGACTGTTGTCTTCCGAGCAAAGGGTTCCCCTGTGCGTCCATCGAAGAGCTGGACTTTCCCATCGCGCGGGAGGCCCGCTGCCTCCAGGTAGTCCCCGATCGTTTTCGTATCAATCCCATTGAGGGGGGGAGAGGCAAATTTCACTCCCAAAACCGAGGCTGCCCATCCGAGGTGTGTTTCCAGGATCTGACCGATGTTCATACGGGAGGTCACACCGAGGGGATTGAGAAGCACATCCACGGGAGTCCCATCAGCGAGGAAAGGCATATCCTCCTTCGGAACGATGCGGGAGATCACTCCTTTATTGCCATGACGTCCGGCGACTTTGTCTCCCACCTGAATCTTCCGAGTCTGTGCAACGAAGACTTTGATCTGCTTGATCACGCCCGTCGGGAGTTCGTTCCCATCCGCGCGATCGAAAATCTGCACGCCGACAACCTTCCCGCCTGCTCCACCCGGGAGCCTCAGCGAGCTATCTTTCACATCCTTCGCCTTGTCTCCGAAAATAGCTTGCAGGAGCCGTTCCTCGGGAGTCAGGTCCGTCTCTCCCTTCGGGGTGATTTTTCCGACCAAGATATCCCCCTCGAGGACGGTTGCGCCGAGGCGGACGATACCATCGGCGTCTAAGTCTTTCAGCTTCGCCTCGCCGACATTGGGGATATCCCGTGTGACAATTTCTGCACCGAGCTTCGTGTCGCGCATGTCTGTGACGTAGGACTCAATATGGATAGAGTCATACGCCCCCTCCTCCACAATCCGATCTGAGAGAATGACGGCATCTTCAAAGTTATATCCCTGCCATGGCAGGTAGGCGACGAGCAAGTTCTGCCCCAGGGCAAGCTCCCCTTGCTCCACTGCGACGCCGTCTGCCAGGACATCTCCCCGCTGGATTTTCTGTCCTGAGCGCACCCGTGGACGCGTGTGGAAACAGGTGGCCTGGTTGCTCCGGACGAAGGTACTCAATGTATGCGTTACCTTCTTGCCCGACGCATAGACAACGATGATCTGCTGGCCATCGGCGAAGGTCACTTGCCCCGCTTCCTCGGCGATGAGGGCATGACCTGAAGCACGTGCTGCCACTCCTTCCATTCCCGTTCCAACAAGCGGGGCATGCGGGGTGATAAGCGGGACCGACTGTCGAAGCATGTTCGTGCCCATCGAGGCCCGGGTGTTGTCATCGTGTTCCAGGAAGGGGATGAGGGAGGTGGAGAGCGAGAGAATCTGCTTCGGGGAGATGTCGATATGCGTGAGATCCCTGACGTGCGCAAGGAGCGGTTCCCCCGCATGGCGGGCTGAAACGCGTGAGTGTAAGAATTCCCCCCTCTCGTTGAGGGCGGAACTCGCCTGCGCGACGGTGAGGTGACGCTCCTGATCCGCATCAATGAAGGTGATTTTGTTCGTCATGTAGGTGCGCACAGGGACATGCTTTCTCCCCTCCTTCTTGAGGAGAGCGATGATCTCGCGGGCAGCCCCCTTCGTCTTCACTTCTTCCCCGTCTTTCACGAGCATCTTCCGGCCATCCCGGAGTGTCTCCCCCATCAAGCGCCCGACGAGGGCATTGGGATCGGGGGGGAGAGTGTGTGCAACCTCGCGGAACGGGGTCTCGAGGAAGCCGTACTGGTTCACTTTCGCGAGACTTGCGAGGTGCACGACCAATCCGATATTCGGACCTTCCGGCGTTGCAATCGGGCAGATGCGCCCGTAGTGACTGGTATGCACATCACGCACATCGAAGCTTGCGCGCTCGCGGGAGAGGCCTCCCGGACCCATGGCCGAGAGACGGCGCTTGTGGGCAATCTCCGAGAGGGGGTTCGTCTGGTCCATGAATTGCGAGAGCTGGGAACTCGCGAAGAACTCACGCATGGCTGCGGTGATGGGGCGGCAGTTGATGAGCTGGGTCGGCGTGATGGTCTCCGTGTCCATCACGGTCATCCGGTCTTTCGCGATGCGCTCGGTGCGCACGAGCCCAACCCGGAACTTATTCTGGACGAGTTCCCCCACGGACCGGACGCGGCGATTGCTCAGGTGATCAATGTCATCGGCGACCCCTTCCCCATTATTCAAACGAATGAGTTCGCGCAGAATCTCCACCCAGTCACCCATCTGGAACACGCGATGTTTTTCATCATTGGAAGTCGAGAGATTGAAGCGCCGGTTCATCTTGTACCGCGCAATCTGTCCCATATCGTATTTCTTGAAGTCGAAGAAGAGACCGTTGATGAGTTGCTTGGCATTGTCGGGGGTTGCAAGGTCCCCGGGACGAATCTTCCGGTAGATGCTCTGGTACGCTTCCTCCACAGTGCGGATGGGATCTTTCTCGAGGGTTGTGAGGATGAAGTTCTTTTCACCTGAAGAGACATCTGCGAAGAGGTCGAGGATCGCACTGTCGGATTCAAAGCCGAAGATGCGGAGTAACTGCGTCACCGGGATCTTCCGCTTGCGATCAATCTTGCAGGAGATCACGCCCTTCCGATCTGTCTCCACTTCCAACCAGACGCCGCGCTTGGGGATGATCTTCGCCCCGTGGTACCGTGGATTCTCCGGCATGGCGCGGAAGAAGACGCCGGGCGAGCGCACGAGTTGGTTCACCACCACGCGTTCAATGCCATTAATGACGAATGTCCCGTGCTCCGTCATGAGCGGAATGGACCCTAAGAAGACATCCTGCTCCTTAATCTCGCCTGTCTCCTTATTCACGAGTTGCGTGTGCGCCTTCAATGCTGCCTCGAAGGTGAGGTTATTGCGACGGCAGGTATCTGCTGGATGCTTGGGGGGATCGAAGAGGTGACCGAGGAAGTGGATTTCCATCTTCCGGCCGGAGAAGTCCGTGATGGGGGAGATTTCCTGCAGAAGCTCCGCGAGCCCCTCCCACAGGAACCACCGATAGCTCTCAAGCTGCACGGAGATCAGATTGGACATTTCCCCCTCATCCTTCTCGTCCACCAAGTACACGCGGCCATCCACGATCTTCTTCGGTTGCAGGTGCTCCGGGAGCTTCTTGAAGATTGCGGGAGTCGTTCCCTTCCGGCTTGGGAGAGAGCGGCCGAGGGGCGGGGTGATTGCTTTGTCCTCTGCAAAGGCATATGCCCCCACCACTTTCCGTCGGGGGATATTCTTCGCCTGCGGAGCTCCTCTCCGAGCAGCATCTGCTTTGGGCTTGGTACTCTTCGAGAACTGCTTCCGTTCGATCTTCCGCTTGGGAGATTTCCTGGCAGCTTTCTTCTTGAAGGGCACGGAGGAAAAGGGGAATGGAGTGAGCAGTCAGGAAAAAAACTCCTGAAGCTCCCATTCCGTCTGCTCAAAACACAAGCGAAGTCCTGACGGAAAAGACTGTGCGGAAGTATACGGAGGAGAGGGGGAGAGTCAAGCTCTCGTCTCAGTTTTCCTCGTACACTTGGGGATCTCCAAGGAGGAGATTCAGGAGGAGGAAGTGTGCAGGATAGCGCTTCCGTAAGCCACGAAAAGAATAAGGGTCGAGAGAGGTCTTGGAGCAATGCCTTGCCGTTGTCTTCATTTTCCTCCGAGGAGACGTTTTGCAATGAGAATTCTGTGGGCGAGCATCACGTGTTCACGGTGTGTGAGGAGATCGAATGTACCCATGATGGATGGGGGGAGTGTGCGTGGAAAGGACATGGATACTCCAGTATAACATTATACTGGAGTAGTCTTCTCTGCAAAAGACTTCTACAGAGTTCGCGGTGTTTCCCCCTCTTCTCTCTCTTCTCTAGGAAGACATGCCTGCACGAGTCTCTTTAGTTTGAGGATATCTGGCAAGGTAGCCATACAAGCGAACTCATTTGCTGATTCTTGTTCTCCTCGTATCTTCTCGGGACTTGTGGGACGCCCAAAGAAAGTTGCGTATTGTTGTGCCCCTTGTGCTGCTGCGCGTTCAGCGCAGAGACGGATAAGATTCGACCGTGCGTGGTCCGCAAGAGCTCTCACATGCTTATCAGGTATTTGGCGTATGAGCTCATCGATACGACGCAATTCCTCACGACAGTTTTCCATCTCACTGCTGATCTCAGGACGGTTCATCTCTTTCCCTCTGCAAATCTTCGCTCCACCTCTTCCCAGTGTACGACCTGCCAGAATGCCGCAATGTAGTCCGGGCGCTTGTTCTGGTACTTGAGGTAGTAGGCATGCTCCCAAACGTCGAGGCCGAGGATTGGTGTCTTCCCTTCCATGAGCGGTGAATCCTGGTTTGCAGTGCTCATGACGGATAGGCCCGCCTTCGCCGAGGCTTCGGCGGGTTGGTCTACGACCAACCATGCCCAGCCGGAGCCGAAGCGATTTGCCGCTGCATTGGAAAATTCCTCTTTGAATTTCGCGAAGCCACCGAGGTCGGCATCGATTGCCTTGAGCAAATTCCCCCTTGGCTCTCCGCCACCAC
>CAZQCB010000035.1:0-7911 GCA_964592265.1 uncultured Candidatus Peribacteria bacterium
TCTGTGTTCCTGATGAGGGTTCCACCCGGAGCGTTGCGGTTCCGGGGGTGGAGGCATGAACCTCTCCTGCGGCAAGAAGCACGCTGACACCGAGGACGCTTGCGAGGATGTTTGTGCGCATTTCTTTCCGTAAGAGTATATCATATCTTCCGAGAAGATGCTCATAGAATGCTTGCAAGAGCATTTTGTGCCTTGTAGAGTCCATGGGCTTTTCGTTCGCTGTCCCCGTAGTAGATGCTGCGCGTCACTACAGGGCAGGGCTTCGCCTCCTTAAGCAGGATAAGCGAGGCCCGCCCCATAGCAGACGCTCCATCCTTCGACAGGCTCAGGACAGGCGTGCTATAGGGCAAGAACCTCTCCTCCTTTCTATGGCAGGACTCATCGCAGAGAAGATCGGGATGTCTCGGATGTACCATGTAGATGGGACACAGGTGCCGGTGACGTACTTACGCGTGACGCCCAACACGGTCATCCGTCTCCGTAAGAAGGCACGTGATGGCTACGATGCGGTCGTGCTTGGCGTGCATGGGAAGAAATGGAAGACCCGGAAGGGGAAGGAGCACATTCGCTACCAGACGGAAAAAGAATTTCTCGTGGATTCATTGGAGGGGATTGAAGTGGGATCGGAAATCTCCATCGAGAGTATTCCGGAAGAAAGTCTGGTGACGATTGTCGGCATTTCGAAAGGGAAGGGATTTGCGGGTGTCATCAAGCGACACCACTTTAGTTCCGGCCCTGACTCTCATGGATCTCACCATCATCGCGAACCGGGGTCGGTCGGAATGCGCGCGAAGCCAGGCAAAGTGCTCAAAGGAAAGAGACTGCCCGGGCACATGGGTTTTGAGCGGGTTACCATCAAGCACCGCCCTGTTGTGATCTGTGATGCCAAGGAACAGGTCCTTGCGATCAAGGGGGCAGTTCCCGGACCAACCGGCGCAACAGTCCTCCTGACACTCGAAGTTTCTCCGCACCCTAAGAAATGAAGGTTGACCTCTATTCCTCGACTGGCGAGAAGAAGAGCACAGTGGAACTTTCCTCTGCACTCTTCGGAGGGAAGGTGAATGAAGGCCTCATGCACCTTGCTCTGGTCATGCAGCAGGCAAATCGGCGTCGCCCCATTGCACACGTGAAAACGCGCGGAGAGATTCAAGGGTCCACCCGGAAGCTCTATCAGCAGAAAGGAACGGGGAGAGCCCGTCGTGGCCCCATCCGCTCACCCATTCTCCGGGGAGGTGGGAAGGCATTCGGTCCGCGGAAGGAGCGCAATTTTAGAAAGAGCATGCCGAAGAACATGCGTCGCGCAGCGCTTCTTTCTTGTCTCTCGTATGTCGCGACCAAGAAGAGAATTCTCGCGCTCGAAGGGTATGGAGAGGCAGGCAAAACCAAAACGTTCGTTGCACTTCTGAAGAAACTCCCTGTGACAGAAGGTCGCCGGATTCTCATCGTCATTCCGGGACATATGCAGTCACTCGAGCGGGCTGCCCGGAATGTTCAGGGAGTGAAGACGCTCCTCGCAACGTACCTCAATCCCGAAGACGTCCTCTCGGCACATCACATTGTCTTCCTCGTCGAGGCGTTGAAGGTGGCAGAGGAGCTGTTGGGGAAGAGTACGACGAAGGAGAAGAGTACGAAGAGTACAAAGAAATCCTCGAACTCCTCGATTTCTTCTCAATCTTCTCCTTCCTCTCAATCGTGATGGATCTCACCCGTGTCATCCTCGGCGAAGTCGTCACGGAGAAGGCGGAGCGCCTCAAGGGAGGGAAGACACATACACTTCGTGTCCATGGAGATGCGACGAAGGTGGATATCAAGGGTGCTCTCCGCAGGTACTTCGGGGTGGATCCCGTCTCTGTGCGCATCATGCATGTCCGTCCAAAGCACCGCCTTGTGGGGCGTGGGAGAGCGATCGAGAAGCGTCACGCATCCAAGCGTGCTCTCGTGACCCTTGCCCCCAAAAGTAAAAGTCTTGATCTTACCAATTTCCAAACATGACGAGCTTCGCCAACTACTCGATTACCGATACACTTCCTAAGAAGCTAAAAAGCTAAGAAGCTACAATCCTCCTCTTATGCCTCTCAAGTCCTTCAAACCCACCACCCCCGGCCGCCGCGCGATGCTCGTTGCCGATTTCTCGGGTCTCACGAAGAAGGAGCCGGAGAAAACTCTCACACGCGGCAAGCAGCGGATTTCCGGACGTAATGCCCATGGTCGCGTCACGGTGCGCAGGCGCGGCGGGGGCCACAAGCGCCTCTACCGCATTGTCGATTTCAAGCAGACAGACAAAGCAGGGATTCCGGCGACAGTGCGAGCTCTCGAATATGATCCCAATCGCTCCGCGCGCATTGCTCTCCTCTCGTATGCTGATGGAGAGAAGCGGTACATGCTTGCTCCTGACGGACTCCAAGTGGGAGATCAGGTCGTGTGCGCTCCTCGTACGAAGGTGAAGTTGGGGAATCGCATGGAGCTTCGGCATATTCCCGTCGGCTTCAAAATTTTCAATGTGGAGTTGGTGCTTGGGAAAGGCGGGGCGATCGTGCGCAGTGCCGGCTCTTCCGCGATGCTCACGTCCCTCGATGGGGAGTATGCGCAGGTCCAACTCCCGAGCGGGGAGGTCCGCTATGTGCACAAGGAGTGTTACGCCTCCATCGGAACGGTCTCGCACACAGAACATAACCTGATCAAAATCGGAAAAGCAGGACGCTCGCGGTGGATGGGTCGTCGGCCGAAGGTGCTCGGGAAATCTATGAATGCTTGCGATCACCCGCACGGAGGAGGGGAAGGACACTCTCCTATTGGCCTCAAGTATCCGAAGACGCCGTGGGGGAAGCATGCGTTGGGCGTGAAAACACGCAAGCGCAAGCACCCAAGTAACCGCTGGATTGTGCGTCGTCGCCCATCGAGGAAAAGTGGGAAGAAGGCAGCGTAATCCTTTGCGTGGGGTTTCGGACGTCGCTATGCTCCTGCAGCCTCAGGTTTCAGGTTTCAGGTTTCTTCCTGACCCCTGACACCTGTTACCTCGCCATGGCTCGCTCCTCCCGCAAAGGCCCCTACGTTGATACACGCCTCTTCCGGAGGGTGATGCTTCAGATCCAATCCGGCGAGAAGAAAATCCTCAGGACGTGGTCTCGCGACTGTGATATCCCCCCCGAGTTCGTGGGGTTCACCTTCGCTGTGCACAATGGCAAGGACTTCATACCGGTCTACATCACGGAGCAGATGGTGGGGCACAAATTGGGGGAATTCTCCTTCACACGGAAGTTCCGCGCGCACGGTGGGAAGATGGCGAAAGCAGAGGAGCAGGTGGCTTCCAGTGCTGCTCCCGGTGCTGTTCCCGCAAGCAGCACTGCTGCACCTGCGAGTGCTCCCCCTGCAAAAGTGTAACTTCCTTTCCCTTGTATGAGAGCCCATCTCCGCCACGCCCGCATTGCTCCCAAGAAGGTCAACCTCCTTGCGGCGCTCGTGCGTCGTCGGAGCGTGCCGGAGGCACTTTCCCTCCTCGAGCGTTTCCCGAAGAAAGGGGCTGCTCTGCTCTCCGGACTCATTGCATCAGCGGCAGCGAATGCCGAGCGAGAATCCCAGGACAGAAGTACCCTCTTCATCAAGTATCTGCTCGTGCAGAAGGGGCCGGGGTTACGTCGCTCCATCCCCATGGCACGCGGGCGTGCACGGCCGATCAAGAAGTGGACATCACATATTACGGTGGAGCTCGGAGTGCTGGTGCCCCTTCGGCAAGGCTCCCCACTCCGCCAAGGCTTCGAGGGGCAGGCAGGACAAGCTCCGGGGGGGGCGGAGAAAGGTAAGGCAGGTAAGGCAGGTAAGGTAGGTATGGAAGGGGTGAAGGTGGAGAAGGTACAAGGACCAGATATTGCGGCAGGGGGACCGTCCGCCCCCGCTGCCCCCAAGTCCGATGATCCGCATGCGAAGGGCTTCTCTCCGAAAGAGGGCCCGAAGGGTCCTACATTCCAACCACACCGTAGGGGTGGGCGCGGAACCTAGTCTTTTCCTGTAGAATCCCCCCGCTCATGGGCCAGAAAGTGAACCCCAACGGCTTTAGGATCGGCATCATCGCGACATGGCCGAGCACCTGGTTTGCGGGGAAGAAGAAGTACCGTGTTCTCTTCCTCCAGGATAATGCAATCAGGAAGTACATTCATTCACGCATTAAAGATGCGGGTATTTCCGGTATCGATATCGAGCGTGCGAAGAAAGTCATTGTGACGATCCACACGAGCAAGCCCGGCGTCATTATTGGGAAGCAGGGTGCCGCGATTGAAGAGCTTCGAAAGACCATGGAACGGCAATTCGGGGAGTCCTTCGAGGTCAATATCCGGGAGATCCGGAATCCTGATGCGGATGCATTTGTCATTGCGGAGAATATTCGCGGCCAGATCGAGCGTCGTATGCCGTACCGCCGGGCGGTGAAGATGTCTCTGGAGAAGGCGATGCAGGCAGGGGCGCTCGGCGTCAAAATCCGCGTCTCCGGTCGTCTGAATGGAGCAGAGATTGCTCGTGATGATCTCTTTCGCGAAGGGAATGTCCCTCTCCACACCCTCCGTGCAAACATTCAATTTGCGGTCCAACACGCGAGGACCACTTACGGAACAATCGGGGTGAAAGTCTGGGTATATAAAGGAATGGTCTTCAAGCAGGTGCAGGATGTGCAATCCGCTTCTTTGGAACACTCGTGACAATTTCCAATTCCCCAGCCTTCGCCCAGCCTTCGCTGAAGCTTCGGCCGGCGAGCAAGGCTACGGCCGGCAGGCAATTCCCAATTCCCAATTAAGGTATGCTTCAGCCTGCGAAGACAAAATACCGGAAGAGTCACCGATTACGTGGCTCCTTCAAGGGTAAAGCGCGCAGTGGGGCCACGCTCGCTTTTGGTTCCGTGGGCTTAAAGGCGCAATCAGCTGGAGAGCTCTCAAGCCGGCAGATCGAGGCGGCCCGTCGTGCGATGACACATAGTCTCCAGCGTGGCGGAAAGATCTGGATTCGTATCTTCCCGGATAAGCCGATCACGAGGAAAGCGGCCGAGGTTCCGATGGGTGCCGGAAAAGGGAGCGTAGAATTCTATGTTGCGCGTATCAAGCCCGGACACATCCTCTTCGAGATCGATGGTCTTGAAGAGAGTGCGGCCAAAAATGCCCTGCGTCTCGCTTCCTACAAATTACCTGTCCGTACCAAAGTGATTACTCGCATTCGACATACTTCGGCTTCGCTCAGTACACGTGGCTAAAACTCTCTCCCTCGACGAGCTCAAGAAGATGACCCCGGCAGACCTCCAGAAGGAAATTTTGGAACAACGACACTCCGTCGCGAAGCTGCGTCTTCACGTGAAGATGGGAAAGGAGAAGGGGAGCCACCTTCTGCGACGTGAGCGGAAGCTGCTTGCACAAATGCTGACTGTGCTCAGAGAATTGCAGAGGAAGGTTTCTGCCTCTACAATGCTCGTCCCAAAGCGGTAATTTCCAAATTCCCGGCCTTCGCCAAGGCTACGGCCGGCAGGCAATTTCTCTCCACAATATGCGCACCAAGAAAGGATTAGTCACATCGGCGAAAATGCAGAAGACGGTCACTGTGACGGTCACGCGCCTGGTGATGCATCCCAAGTACCGGAAGCGTTACCCCGTGAGCAAAAAATTCCTCGCAGATACAGGAGAGATGCAAATACGGGAGGGCGATATCGTACTCATTGGCGAAACGAAGCCACTCAGCAAGCGGAAGCATTTCAAGGTTCTGGAGGTGCTTGCCTCTGGTCCTGCAGCCCCCCATGTTTCGCTGGAGGAGGAGTTGAAGTCGTTCACCCCATCTCCATGATTCAGCAGCAGACCATGTTGAATGTCGCCGATAACACGGGAGCGAAGATCGTCATGTGCATCAAAGTGCTCGGCGGCACGCGGCGACGCTATGCGGGGATTGGCGATATCATCGTGGTCTCGGTGAAGGAGGCTGCAGCGAAGGGTCTGGTGAAGAAAAAATCTGTCGAGCGTGCGGTGATTGTGCGCATGCGTTCTCTCACTCGACGCCCTGACGGAAGCGGTATTCGCTTCGATGACAACGCCTGTGTGATCATTGATACAACGAAGGAACCGAAAGGGAGCCGCGTCTTTGGGCCTGTGGCAAGGGAGCTCCGCGCACGAGGCTTTCAGAAAATTATCTCACAAGCACCAGAGGTATTATGAAACTCCATTCCGGCGACATGGTTGTCGTGATCACCGGCAAGGACAGAGGCAAGGTGGGGCGTGTCCTCCGGGTCCTCCCGGAGGAAGGTCGCGTTGTCGTAGCCGATATCAATATGCGCACGCGCTTCATCAAGAAGACGCCGCAGAACCCCGGACGGCAAGTGCGCTTTGAGGCGAGCATTGCCGCGAGTAATGTCATGCTCCTCGATCCGAAGACCAAGAAACCCTCCCGCATCGGATGGCGGCTTGTCGGGGGGAAGAAGGAGCGCTTTGCCAAGAGAAGCGGGGAGGCGCTCGCGACGGGGAGAAAGCTGAGTAAGCTTGCGGAGGAAGGGGCGGGGACTAAGGACAAGGGACTAAGGACTAAGGACAAGAAAACTTCTGCGACTGATTCTCCTTCTTCATCTCAATCTCCCCCATGAAATTTGTGACACTTCACGATCGGCTCCGCGGCCCTATCGTACTCACGCTGCGTGAGAAACTTGGTGTGCAGAATGTTCATGCGCTTCCACACCTCTTGAAGATTACCGTGAACGTGGGGATCAATCGTTCAAAAATGGAGGGGAAGGAGATGCTCGAGTACATCGAGGAAAGTCTCAAGCGTATTACCGGCCAGAAACCGGCCCTACGCACTGCGAAGAAAGCGATCAGTAATTTCAACATCCGCGAGGGGCTCGTCGTCGGCGCGATGGTCACCCTTCGAGGGAAGCGCATGGAAGCATTCCTCGATAAGCTTTTACACATCGCTCTCCCGCTCGTCCGCGACTTCCGTGGAGTGACACAGAAGCTCGATGGGCATGGGAATTACTCGATCGGACTCAAGGAGCACACGGTGTTCCCGGAAGTCCCTCCACCTGCTGATGCAAGTAAGCTCTTCGGCTTGCAGGTGACGCTCACGACGACGACGACGTCCGACAAGGACGCCCGGGCACTCCTGGAGGCCATTGGGGTGCCCTTCCGGAAGGAGAAGGAAGTTGAGGGGGCACGAGAAGAGAAAGCTGCGAAGCAGCGAGAAGCAAAGAAACACTCTTCGTGATCTATGGCGCTGGAATTTCTCGATGGTGGCACAGAAAGTATTTCTTCTCCTCAGAGGTTTTCATTTTCTGAGCTGCCTATTGGTGCCAAATTCCGTGGCCCGGATGGAGATATGTACTTGAAAATCGGCGCCAATGATATTTTGCGAATGCGGCTTTCTCGTGATGGAGGAATCATTGGTGCTGGTGCGACACTGAAATGGAATCCAGAGTGGCAAATGAGTTTCCAGAGAATGCCGGAAAAAGAAGTCGCAGCTCTTAGTGCAGTCAATGGCCCGCTGAAATGGGTTCTACGGAGGCTTTCGCAAGTTCTGAAGAGATGATTCGGGCATCAAATTCCCCTTTCTCCTCTAGCTATCCCCGATTCGCTGGCCTATACTCCCCCCACTTTCTTTTCCCATGGCCCGCAAATCGATCGTCATCCGGCAGCAGCGTGGTAAGGAGGCATTCCTGAAGGCTCTCCGTGCTGGCAAGAAGCCGAAATTCCCGACGCGGATCTACAACCGCTGCGAACTCTGTGGCCGACCGCGCGGGTACATGGGATTCTTCGGCATCTGCCGCATCTGCTTCCGTGAACTTGCCTGTAATGGGGAAATTCCCGGCGTTACCAAATCTTCATGGTGAATCCGGCATCTTCTTCGAAGGCTCCATTGCTCCATTGCTCCATTGTTCGCAAGCGAGTCCTTGGGTTTTTCCAA